>JBBKWZ010000224.1:0-12799 GCA_037969195.1 Rubricoccaceae bacterium
GCACGTCGACGAGAGAGCGTGCCGGGCCACGGCATCATCTGTTCGACCCGAAGTTGGCTTCGCTGAGTGCCCCGAGCCGTATGGAGCGGGAATGGCTGTACGGAGAGTCCAATGGACGGATCGGGCCATGCATCCGACGCTTCGGCTTCGATGCCTAGCGCGTTGGCTCCCAATCGTGCCGCGTGTAAGGCGGGTGAGGAGAGTAGCTCGTCCAGCACGGTTTCGAGCCGGAGGGTGTCAGCTGCCGCTCCGGGCGACTGCGCGGAGACGGCTTGCGTGAGATGGACGACCAGCAAGGCCGCACCAAGGGCACGCAGAAAAATCGGATGCATGAAGGCTTCCTGATAAGACCACGGAGATCAAAAACACGACCGCGCACAACGCGGCTCGAATTCGATCAGGTCAGGAAGCAACCAAAGAGAAGATGCCGGGATAGGTTCGGCGGCGGAGGCGACTCATGCGCAGCAACTGGACGGTTCGTCTCGAACATCGGCGATGCGATGGATACCGAAACGGCGGCTGTCACCGGTGCGTCTAGCTGCACAACTCGCTCCAGCCGTGGGGCCGCCGGGCCCTGAGCGATGCAGCATGGCGGCGTAAGCATCTCTTTTGACGAATGTTCTGGCTCACGTGATGCCTCGTTCTCCATCGGCATTGAGTGTTCCAGCGTCATGCCGCTCATCTCGTGACAGGGAAGAGATCCCGAGGTCTCTGAGACAGGCAACTCCGTCAAATCCATGCCGCACAATGCAGAAAGCGGCGCAAAGGCGCTAGTCGCCAGCGCAAAGACGCTGAGCAACGTGATCAGGCGATATGTGCGGAGAGTTTTCAGCATCAAGAACAAACTACGCAAGTATCGAGATCATGTTCTGAAAGAGAATTCCTGATAGTATCAGCGAAAGGCAGGATTCGTTAAAGAGGTGGCTGCTCAAACGCCGTCTCCGGCCGGCCGGTGAACGCCGCCCGCAGCAGAGTTCACACCCTCTGCGAGGGTAGGATGGACGTGCAGGCTCTTGGCAATTCTGTCGTACGTCGCTGAGAGATCAAGGGCCAGGACAAGTTCATGGATTAGCTCACCCCCGTGCGGCCCGACGATAGTCGCCCCGAGAAGAAGATCGGTTTCCGCATCGGCGACCAGTTTCACGAACCCAGCCGTCTGGCCCATGGCCTTCGCGCGTGCGACACGCGAAAACGGATGAGTCCCCACCTTGACACTATATCCAGCCTTGCGCGCCTCCGCCTCCGTCAGACCAACAGCTGCGACCTCCGGGTCCGTAAAAGCCGCATGAGGTACATGGCGTCCTGCGCTCGTCGTGTCATCGCTGGTCTCGCCTTTGACGATATGCCGGTAAAGGCGATCAGCATCGTCGCGGGCGCTGTGCGTGAACATTGGCGGTCCCGTTACATCGCCGATGGCCCAGACTTTGGCGGCGCTCGTCCGGTAGGATTCGTCTACGGTGATGAACCCGCGCTCGTCCACCTCGACGCCCACCCCGTCAAGGCTCAAACTGTCCGTGTTTGGCGTGCGGCCCGCGGCAATTAAGAGCGCCTCACCATCGAAAGTGCGCTTGGTGTCGCCCGTGCGAGCGCCGAGCCGAATCGTACCGTCGTGATTCCCAACGCGCTCAGCTTCGGTGTCAAGTACGACGTCGATCCCTTCTTCTCGAAACACATCCGCAATGACGGCCCCTGCTTCCGGATCGTCAGAAGGGAGGAGGTGCTTGCCACGTTGAAGGATCGTGACGCGGCTTCCAAACCGCGCGAACATCTGCGCGAACTCACAACCAACGTATCCGCCGCCGACTACTATCAACCGGACGGGTATGTCGGTTACGTCGAGCAAAGTCCGGTTCGTGTGATAGGGCACCGATTCGAGCCCCTCAATAAATGGGCGGGTTGATCGAGTGCCAGTATTGATCACGATTCGCGCTGCACGAATCGTTTTGTCACCAGCCAGGAGCACACCGTTCTCAATAAACTGAGCCTCAGCCTCGACGAGTGTGAGGTTTTCACTTTTCTCCACTTGGTGGTAGGCGCGTTGTCGAATGGACCGGACGATTTCATCTTTGCGCCGAACGATGGCTTCCAAATCCACGCGAACCTCACCTGTGACCAAGACGCCCAGCCGGGCAGACGTGCGGGCAATGTGGGCCGCGCGGGCCGACTCGATGAAAGTCTTGGTCGGGATGCACCCACGATTCAGGCACGTACCACCAAGGAGTTCCCGCTCGATAACAACAGTGCGAAGTCCCTTGTAGGCTGCCTTGTTGGCGATGGGAAGTCCAGCCATGCCCCCGCCAATTATCGCGAGGTCTACAAAAAGGTCAGGCATAGAGAGAGTGGAGAAAGGAGCCCCAGCGACACAAAGCGCGTTGTTCGGGCTAGGACTGGACTAACTCGGCCTTATACCCAAGATCCTCGATGGCCTCGACTAGAACATCTGCAGACGTCACGGAAGGATCGAACTTGATGTAGGCCTCTGGTGGCTCGATCGAAACTTCGGCTTCGACAACGCCCTCGACTCTGCGTAGTGACGCCGCAACGCCATTGGCGCAAGCGGAGCAGGTCATGCCGTCTATTCGGATCACCACGTTCTCGAGTGCTTGGGGGGCATCGACAGATTGGTTGGCATTGGCCAATCCTGCGGAAAATACTAGGGTCACTATTAGTGTTAGAGCGATCAGTGCGAATTGGACTTTGGTTTTCATGATGGTTTTCCGAAGGGGAACAAGGCCTCCGTGTCCTAGTTAACGAGTTCGTTATATAACCATTTCTAATTAGAGTTCCCGATGTCCGAAACAACAAAGCATCATCAGCGAGAAGTGACAGACAGCTCTTGCGTCCGTGTAGTTGATGATCCCACCCAACATGCCGAACGGCTTGAATCGTTACGCCATGAAGCGCTGGCAAACGATCACCTGGTAGCACTTGCCGCCTTTATGAGCACGACCGGCAATGAAACCCGCCTGCGGATACTCTACTCGTTATGGAGAGCCGACGAGTTGTGCGTATGTGATATCGCTGACATGTTTGACATCACGCAACCATCGGTGTCGAGACATTTGAGATTGCTCCGCGAAAAAGCTTTGGTTCAATCTCGCCGGGACGCCCAGACGATCTATTACTCAGTTTGTACGGACAATCCGTTTGCTCGTCTTCTAATTGGTCTCTTCAAGGAGCAGGAAGCCGAGAAAATCACACTTTCTCTCAATGGTGAGGCACTTGTATGAATGCGCCAAAGGATAGGAGGGCGGGCTGGGGAATAGCCGGCGCAATTGGAGCGGCCGTGGCGGCTAGCGCGTGTTGCACGATTCCCTTTCTACTTGTCTCGGCCGGTGTGGGTGGCGCCTGGGTGAGCACGTTGAACGACCTCGAACCCTTCCGCCCGTTCCTAATCGCTCTCGCGGTAGGACTATTGGGTTTTGCTGCGTACCGCGTGTACCAGCAATCGCGGCGTCTGGATTGCGATTGCGTCGATGAGGCTGTTTCGCTGCGTACAAGGCAGATGCTTCTTGGAATTGCGGCCGTTCTCACTCTCGGGCTGATCGCGTCGCCTCAGCTCCTGCCCGCGCCTTCACGGGGAGGGCTCGCTCAAGCTCAGGCTGTGATTCCGGCGTCCATAACCGAGGTCACGCTTCAATTAGAAGGAATGACGTGTGCTGCCTGTGCAACAACAGTGACGACGGCACTGAACCGGGTGGATGGAGTTGTTGCGGCGCAGGTTACCGACGTGCCACCACGCGCAGTCGTTCGTTATGACGAGTCGGTTGTTTCCGTGGACGACCTAACTAACGCAACGACGAACGCGGGTTATCCATCCTTCCAAATCAATGAGCGGACAGGTTCATGAATGAGTTAGTTCTCCAATCGACAATAACGTGCCCGTCATGTGGAAACAACGTGACGGAGACGATGCCGACGAATGCCTGCCAATTCTTTTGGGAGTGCCCATCGTGCAGCGTTGTCATTCGACCAAAAGAAGGCGATTGCTGTGTGTTCTGCTCGCATGGCGATGTGGCGTGCCCTCCAATTCAAGAGGCCGAAGACGCAGGAGCCGCGGCAAAGAGCTGTTGTTGACGCCGGTGGCGTTGCGTCTGGCTGGTCAATCTGCGGTTGATTCGCGCGGATGCAGTTTGGTGCGTAGCGAACGATGTGATGTCGGTATTCCCTGGGCATTGGGCTCTATTTTCCGGAATCACAACTGGCGATTGCCATGCGAATCTTCCACCTTGCCTTTTGTTCACTGATGGGAATTGCGTCCGTCACCGCTCAGCCCGCCGATCCTGTCGTCCTTGTGATTCACGGCGGCGCTGGAACCATCAGCCGCGCGAACGTGGCGCCGGAAACGGAAGCGGCTATACGAGGCGTCCTTGAAGAGGCCCTTCTCGCGGGATATGGTGTGATTCAGGAAGGCAGACGGGCGATGGACGGCGTGGTCGCAGCGATCGAGATCTTAGAGGACAGCCCCCATTTCAACGCGGGTGTGGGCGGTGTCTTCGCCGCAGACGGCACAGTTCGCCACGATGCGTCGATCATGGACGGTGCTACTGGGATGGCTGGCGCTTCAACGGGCACCCTCCATGTTCGACATCCCATTCAGTTGGCCCGAGCCGTGATGGAGCACTCTGTCCACGTCATGCTTGCCGGGGAAGGCGCTGAGGAGTTCGCGATTCAGGAGGGGCTTGAGATTGTCCCCAACACTTTCTTCCACACCGAGCGGCGCCGTTTGGCACTCGAAGCGGCACAGGCACGCGAGCGTGAATTGCAGGGGAATGCCGGTTATGTCCCTGAGCAGTGGCAGATGACGGGAACAGTGGGAGCTGTGGCTCTCGACACCGAGGGTCATCTTGCGGCCGGTACATCCACCGGTGGAATGACGAACAAAAAGTGGGGCCGTATCGGGGATTCGCCGATCATCGGTGCAGGGACATTCGCCAACAATGCGACGTGCGGCGTTAGCGGGACGGGCCACGGCGAGTATTTCATCCGTCTGGCAATCGCCCACGACATCCACGCGCGCTCCATGTATGGCGGGGTAACGTGCTCGGAGGCGGCAGAGGCCGTCATCCACGAAGCGCTCACGAACGCCGGCGGAACGGGAGGGGTAATCATGTTGGATCACGCCGGAAACGTGGCAATGCCATTCAACACGGAAGGCATGTACCGGGGATATATCACCCAAAGTGGTGCCGTGACGGTGAAGCTTTACGCCGACCAGTGATGCTGACTTACGATCCCGAACAGGCCGTCTTGGAATTGGGCAAAGCCGATTCCGATTTGGGGGCATTCATGGAGATCGCCGGTCCATGTCGGATCGGTGAGCGCGCTTGGGCTCAGCCCGTTGAGCCGTTCGAGTCTCTGCTTCGCTCCATCATCTATCAGCAACTTTCCGGCGCGTCGGCCGGGGCGATTCACAAGCGATTTGTTGAGTTATTTGACGGCGTGGGTCCTACGGCGGAGGCTCTCCTCACACTTTCCGAAGAGCAGCTTCGCGGTTGCGGACTGTCGCGGAACAAGACTATCGCCGTCCGCGACCTGGCGGATAAAAAGTTGGATGGAACGATAGTAGATCGCGCGGAACTTCTGCCGCTTGCAGACGACGAAATCATCAAGCGATTAACGTCCGTTCGGGGCGTTGGGCCGTGGACGGTCGAGATGTTGCTGATGTTCAATCTGGGCCGCCCGGATGTGCTGCCCGCCACGGATTTGGGCATCCAGAAAGGGTTTCAATTGGTTTACGGCACGGATGGGCTCCCTAAACCGAAAGAGCTCGCCGCCTTCGGGGAGAAATGGCGGCCATGGAGGACGGTGGCCAGTTGGTATATGTGGGAGGCGGTCCATATAGAAAGAGGTGACGAATCGTAGCGGGTCGAACTAGGGTGTTGGCAGGTCGATTCACGCAGGGTTCACATTGCCGAGGTTATGCCTGACGTCGTTTGTCTGTCTTGAAGAGCGCGTTTAACAACCAGCTTCGAGGACAGCAATGCACCGCCTTCTCCTTCTCCTTATAGTTATTGTCGCACTCTCAACATCGGGCGCATCTGCCCAATCTGGCGCGGACGAAGTAATCACTTGGCGCAGCTACAGCGCAGAGCGTAGCGCCCACGTTCGCGTTTTTGACTCGGGGGACCGCGCCCGAGCCTTCACCGTCGTGATTGAAGAGACGAATGACGGTGGGAGCGGACCCGTAACAGACGAAGCGCGCTATGTCGCGGAGACAGTCGGTCGAACGTTTGGCTTTGATCCTGTGGAGGCCTTCTTCGTATTCCGATTCGAGATCAGCTCGTCTACCGGGGCATCGTCGAGCAACAAGGTCCTTCTTCTTCGTGCGACGTTTCGGCGTGGTGCGTCGGGCGATCTGGGTGCTCCGACGTGGCGCGTTATCAGCGCAGAAACGCTTTCGGATATCACCGATCGGGCGCTCTGACGTTCACCCTAATTGAATGAGGCGACGCTGTGGGTCGAGCCGCAGTCTGCCTCCGGGCCGCCGGGACAGTTGTCTCGGCGGCTTCTTTGTTCTACCGGGCGCTCCCCAACGTACCTTTGGCGCGCCTAACGTTGCATTCTGCCAGTGACAAGTCGCGCGGGAATCATTGGGCTAATTCGCCTGATTCGACCCTTCAACTTCATTCTGTTTTTCGCTGGCGTCGCGCTTGGTGGACTTTTGGCCGGTGGACTAGAGGCCTTTAGCGAGACAAATATTGACCGTTTGGTCATGGCAATGTTGTCGGCGGCATTAATTGGCGGAGGCGGCAACGCAATCAACGACTTCTACGACCTTGCCACTGATCAAATTAACCGGCCGGAGCGCCCGCTACCCTCGGGGTTGGTTTCTCCGAAATCTGCCACCCGGTTGTGGTTGGGATTAACCATCATCGGTGTCGTACTTGGGTCGTTGATATCACCAGTCCATGCGCTTCTGGGCATCGGTTCGGCTGCTTTGCTGTGGGCTTACAGCGCTCGCCTGAAGCGACGAGGTGCGTGGGGAAACCTCACCGTCGCGCTCATTCTCATGCTTGCCATTTTCTATGGCGGCTTGGTGCCAGCCTCAGGAAAACTTGGTGCCGTGCTGGTCGGCGCTGCTTTCGCTTTTCTGACGACACTTGCGCGGGAAGGCGCGAAGGACATTGAGGACATGGAAGGCGACGCCCTGACGGGATCCCGAACGTTGCCTTTGAGCCGGGGTGCCCGTTTCGCGGCACGATTCACACTTGCGATCATCTTCGTCACCTTGCTTGCGCTCCCACTTCCTGCCGTCACTGGGTTCGGCCTCGCATTTGTCGGCTTTGCAATCCCCGCAGCAGTGTGCCTGCTTGCGGCTGGATGGGCACTGCTGGCGGCAGGTGCACCCGACTCAGACGCGTCCTTGCGTAGAGGGGCGGCCGCCGCAAGCTTGTGGCTCAAATTGACGATGGTGGTAGGGATTTTGGCACTTGCTCTCGCGCGAATCGGATAAATGGATGTTGCCGAGCGCAACGCTGTATTCGTTCCTACTTTTTCGTGTGACCTTTTGCACTTGGTGGGCGGCTAAGCCGATACCAGACTCTACTCCATGCGCACTCTAGATCCGCAGGCCGTCGTCCGAGCCCAGCAGGGTAACGAAGCGGAACGCGGGCAGTTGCTCGCGGCACTGGAGCCCATCCTGCGCGCTTTTTTCCGAGCGCGGATTGGACGAGGGCCCGACGCAGATGATCTGGTACAAAACACCCTCATTCGCGTGCATCGAGGCTTGGAAGCTCTTCAAAACCCAGCGCGTCTCAAAGCCTTCGCCATGAAAGCTGCCCTCTTTGAACTACAGGATTTCTACCGTGGTCGGTACTCCGCGCGGGAATCCCTGTACGACCCGGACATCCCGCAACGCGATCCCGCTGGGACGGGTTCTGCGGGTTTGCGGCTTGATCTTGAAAGGGCCATGAAGGAACTATCACCCCATGCCCGGCGAATCGTCGAAATGCGCGAAATGGGTTATCCCTATTCCGAGATTGCCGAAGCGCTTGAAACGACAGAGGCTGCAGTCAAGATGCAGGTGAAGCGCGCCTTCGAACGCCTTCGCGAAGCACTCACGGTTTTGTTGCTTGCAATTCTAGCAACATCGCCCTCCATTTGAATCCACCCTGCTGACACTATGTCGCGGTCGTTCGATACTCTCGCTCTTTACGATTCACTCACCCCGGATGAACGGGCGGAGTTGGATCGAGCAATGAAAGAGAACCCGTCACTTGCCGAGGCTTTTGGCCGATGGCGAAGCCTCGGTGCCGCGGTGCGCCGCCAGCTGGCTGTGGCTTTGCCAGACCGCACTCTCCTCGTTCTCC
This sequence comes from Rubricoccaceae bacterium, assembly GCA_037969195.1. Classification (GTDB taxonomy): domain Bacteria; phylum Bacteroidota; class Rhodothermia; order Rhodothermales; family Rubricoccaceae; genus JAHEJB01. Next base: position 8,313 of record JBBKWZ010000224.1, read on the forward strand.
ACGCGTTGGCGGATGATGATGATATTCTGGATTTGGAAGAGCGCACCCAACTCGACGCAGCCCGTTTCGATCTCAATGCTGCCCTGGTTCGCCATCCGGGGCTCGTCGACGTCGTCCGCCGCATCCGTGCGGACCGCGAGGCTTTCGATCGAATCTGGGATGCGCAGACGCAAACGAAGGACCCGGAGGTGAACGCTGTCCGCTCCGTTTCGGCCGATCGCCCCGCCCTTCAACTTGTGCGTCCGCAAAGACCTACACGTTGGGTATGGCGGATTGCGGCGATGTTCACGATTGTCTTGGGCACCGCTTTGCTCGTGAAACTTGCCATGCGCGACGCTGGCTTTGATACGATTCGTGCTTCCGAGCTCATGGCGGTCGATCTTCCCGATGGCTCCTCGGTCGAACTTGCCCAAGGTGCCGTTCTGATGGTGCCGGAAGAAGGCAACTCGATCCGGCAAGCTCGCCTGATGGGCGGCCAGGCATTCTTTGATATCCGCCGAGACGAAAACAATCCATTCACGATCGAAACGCCGAATGCCACGGTCACGGTGCTCGGAACAACATTCGGGGTGAAGGTGACAGAGATTGAGACGGAGGTTGTTCTGGCAAGTGGCATCGTCGAGTTGGCCTCGAACGGTGACCCCAATGCCCCCGTTCGACTCGAGCCCGGTGAACGTAGCCGCGTCCTCTCGTTAGACATGCCAAGCGAACCCGCATTGGCCGACATTAACGCCGAACTGAGTTGGACCGGCGACCTGTTCATCCGCGCTGAAAGCATGCAGCGAGTCGCTGAATACCTCGCAAGGGCGTTTGACATGCCCGTGGAAGTAGCTCCTGTATTGGCGGGCGAGATGGTTACGGGCACGCGATTCGAGCGCGAAGCCGGACTGGAAGCCGCTCTTCAGGAGTTGGCGTTGTCTTTGGGCGCGCAGGTCGCTCCGTTGCAAGGTGGCGGATTCCAGATCATCCCTTAGGCGCTGTCCGCTAAGATGGGCGTTCTAGTGGCTCAGGAAGCCATGAACTGGTCTTTGAGAGCACTCTGAAAGCCGTATCGTACAGGGTGAGATTTTTGCAGATGAACCTCTGCTGACAGTCGCGCCCCAAATGCACTCATCGTTTCGGACAATTTCGCTTCTACTCACTGTGGCCGTGGGCCTCGGTGCCAGTGCATCTGTCCACGCGCAAGGGAAACCGCCTGAAGGCACCGTCCACACGTGGTCGAATGTGCCATTGGAGGCCGCGCTTTTCGAGATTTCCGATTTTGCGGGCATCGCGGTGGTTTTCGCACACCGTCTCGTTGGCGGGCAGCGGATTACCGCGTCCTACAAAGTTGGAGACGATCCGGACGCAGCACTGGATGCTATGCTTGCCGGTACGGGTCTCCGTGCCGAGCGCATCCGACGCGGCCGTTACGTGATTATCGCGGAGCCACTCAACGTGCTTTTTGATGATCCCGATCCGGCTGCGTTCACGGGTACGATGCGTGGCCACGTTGTGGATGCCGTGACGGGCGATCCCTTGTGGGGCGCACACGTGTGGCTGGTCGAAGTGGATCTGGGCGACGTTGTAGGGCGGGATGGTTCTTTCTCCGTCCCCGGAATCCCGACGGGGGAGTATCTGGTAAGGTTCTCACATGTTGGCTACAAGCCGGTGCGCTCGCGACTATCAGTTTACCCGGTTTCGCCGCAAGTCCCGCCGACCATCCGACTTCAACCAGAGATTTTCACAGCCGAAGGGGCGACGGTTCAGCCGGGAGCGGAACCTGAAGCATCGCCGGGCAGCACGGACCTAGCCGCACGCCAGGCTGCAGCTCTTTCGGTGAATCTCGGCGAAGGAGACCTCGCTCAAACACTCGTTTGGCTCCCTGGGCTCTCGCGTTCGGGTGCGGGAAGGGGTGAACTATCTGTGCGAGGCGCTGATCCGGGAATGACCCATTACGTCCTTGATGGCGTGCCTTTTATCCAGCCGTGGCATGCGTTCGGACAGTTTTCGGCGTTTCAACCAGAGGCTCTGCAGAGCGTGCGATTTCATAAGGGTTCGCTTCCAGCCGAGTTGGGAGATGGTCTCGCAGGCGTGGTTGAGCTGGAGACGAAGGATGGCCTTGTCGCTCGGCCAAGCGGCGTTGCTGCAATTAGCCCGGTGGCGGTAAGAGCCATGGTCGAAGCGCCTCTCGCCAACCGAACGGGTCTCTTCTTTTCTGTGCGCCGCTCCACCCTTGGCTGGTTGTTTCCGCCATCGCTCAACAGGCAGTCTGCAGCAGTGGTGTTGGACCCGCTGGGCACGGATGGACGAGAAGGGGCCACGGATGCTGGCCACGTGTTTTATGACGCCGAAGCGCGGCTAAGCTGGAATCCACGTGAACGGCACCGCCTCACTGTGGGAGGCTATGTCGGTGGCGATCATCTCAGCGCGCCCGGGTTGATTTCCTCATCGATGTTGTCATCAGACAATCGTTGGGGGAATGCACTGGGGTCAATCAAATACAGCGTACTGGGGCGGCAGGCCTTCGTCTCCGCGATGGTATACCACACGCGGTTTGATTCCGACGAAACAACACTCGCACAAGACTCCACGTTTGAAGTTGAGCGCGCAAACGAAGTCGGATTTCGGGAATCTGGCGGGCGCGTAGACGTCGATTATTTCCACTCCGTGTCACACCAACTGCGGTTTGGCCTACGCATAAGGCAGCAGCGCCTGGCCGCTCATATCGTCGAGAATCTCGTCAACGGAGATGACATTCCGAGAGGCCGAGACGAAGAGGCCAGTTCGGAAACAGTGGATGGTGAGATCTACATGCAAGACATGTGGCAGCCCAGTTCGGCCTGGCGCTTACAGTTGGGGCTGCGTGCGGGCATTTACGCAGACGGTACCTATCTGGATTTCAGTCCCCGCGTTCACGTTCGTTGGACAGTTTCTCCGGAGCATCTTTACCTCCGTGGCGGCCTGAGCCGGCAGGTTCAATCGCTACACCGGATTCGGGATCGTTATGCCTACACGTACGACCTCGCGACGAGTCGTTGGTTGCTGTCTGGCGACGGCGTCTCTCCGGCTTCTGCCTGGCAGGTGGGATTGGGTACGGAATGGGCCCCATCTCAATCGTTTGCTTTTAGCGTAGACGGTTACGGGAGGTTACTTAATGATATACTGGAGCCGATCGATCCGTTTGGAGTCGGTGACGCATTGCTTGGGCCGGGCGTGGGTGTTGCGGATCTCTTGCGTTTTTATAGGCCCAGCAATGGGCACGCTTATGGTGTCGAATTTGCCGGAAGGGCGGATCGAGGTGCATGGGTATTCGGGCTTAGCTACTCCCTGAGTCGGGCGACTGTCAACGTTTCCGGTGAGGGAGGTTGGAGACAAAGCCGGTACGACCGTCCGCATGTACTGGGATTCCTGATTCAGCGTCGTGGAACCAACTGGTCCCTTGCAGCTCGACTTACGGTTCAGAGCGGTTTGCCAACGGTTGCAGGGAACAGTTCCGGCGAGCTCGCTGAGAGCCGGTTTCCAACCGAAGTACGCGTTGACCTCTCTGCTGGTTATCGCTTCCCGTGGCTTGGCTTTCGGTGGGATGTGCAAGCGCAGGCATTAAACCTTGCGGGGCGGCCATCCACCGAACAACCGCAGTTCGCTGATGGCAACGCCGCCTTCCTTGCGACGGATGTGCGGAGCCGAGCGTTGCTTCCACTCTTGAGCTTGAAGGCCACGTGGTAGCTATGCAATCTCGCTCATCGTACAAAAAGAATTCATCCGAGAAAGAGACCGGCAAACCTGCCCGGGTCTTGGCGGATGGAACGATCACGCGCATCGCTCAGCAAAAGCGCGACCCGGATCGCGTGAGCGTTTTCATCGATGACGAGTTCGCGTTTGGTCTGTCAATGGATCTTGCAATCCAGGAAGGACTCAAGAGCGGGTTGTTTCTGTCCGTGGAGGAGCAACAGGCCCTATTGGAAAAGCAAGAAGAGGGGCGGGCACGGGTCATTGCTCTCAACTACGTCAGCTATCAGGCCCGGACGGTCGAGGAGGTCCGCCGGAAGCTCCGCGAGAAGGGCTACGAGAACGACATAATTGATGACGCCATTGAGTATCTCAACGAATTCGGTTACCTCGACGATGAAGCGTATGCCAGAGCATACGTGCGGAGCAAATTCTCGGGCAGCGGATATGGTCCTCGCCGTCTCAGTACGGATCTTACCAAGCGTGGCGTGGATCGCTCCGTCGTGGACAACGTGCTCTCGGACGCATTTGAAGACGACGAACTAAAGGAAGCTGCGCTGCAAAAAGGTCGTAAGCGTTGGGCTGCTCTGGACCGCGAAACGGACCCGCGAAAGCGCAGAAAGAAGGTGATGGATTTTCTCGTGCGACGAGGGTTTGATTATGCGCTGGCTAGTGAGGTAGTGGAGCGGTTGGCCGGCGAGTAATGCTGCGTAATTGGGAGGTCGGGCAATGCGATTGACGCCGAGGTAGCTTCTCATCTGCCATGCGCCTCACTC
>JBBKWZ010000225.1:0-8838 GCA_037969195.1 Rubricoccaceae bacterium
TGGAATGAGGCATCAACGAATTTCGGAACACCACTTTGCGACGTTGGGAGCTGTGGTGTAGGTGGCGGAACCGGACCACACGCTGGCGCCTGGTGGGCTTGGTTCGGCGGCATCGCAGCCGTTGAAGAGGGAAGCGTTGATCAGGACGTCACCCTTACAGCCGGCACCGCGGAATTAACCTTTTGGCTCGAAATGCCCGTTGCGTGCGACAGCCCGGCAGATTACCTGGAAGTACTCGTTGATGGGACGCAAGAGTTTTTTGTCGACGGTACGAGCCCGCTGTGCGGCGTGATTGGCTATTCGCAACAGACGGTAAACCTCGATGCCTACGCAGACGGAGGCACGCACAACATCGCATTCCACAGTGAGATTTTCGGGACAAATGCTGCCGTCACCAACTTCTTTGTTGATGACGTGGTTCTTGAAAACGACGTGCCCGTTGAACTCGTTGGCTTTAACGCCACGGTGAATGGCAACTCAATCAATCTTGATTGGCGGACTGCCTCCGAGACGAACAATGCTGGCTTCGAAGTACAGACGCTTCGGGGCAGTGATTGGCTGGCCCTCGGGTTTGTTGATGGCCACGGCACGACGACCGAAGCCCAGGCTTACGGCTTCTCAGCTGAAAACTTGGCTGTTGGAACTCATGCCTTCCGCCTCAAGCAGATCGACTTCGACGGTGCGTTTGAGTATTCGAGCGAACTGGAGGTCTCAATTGAGACGCCCGGTTCCCATGTTCTAAGCGCTGCGTATCCGAACCCGTTCAACCCACAGAGCCAGTTCACGCTCGCGGTTGCACAGGATCAGCAGGTAACGGCTGAGCTCTTCAACACGCTTGGCCAACGCGTAGCTGTTCTGTTCAATGGAACGGTTGAAGCAAACCAGACCCAGGTCGTCACGATTGACGGCGCAGGGCTGCCCAGCGGCATGTACGTCGCGCGCGTCAACGGCGAGCGCTTCATCGATGCCCTAACAGTAACGTTGCTCAAATGATCGAGCGCTAGCGAGATCATCCTGAGGAATCCACGAAGTGGGTGACGAAGGATCTCGACTCTTTAGAATCGGGCGGCCTCGGGATTCCGGGGCCGCCTTTTTTGTTTGCCCTTGCGGCCGTTCCTTCGCTTGGTTTCCATTGAACGCGGATCCACGCATACGTAGCTTCCTTTGCATTCTTCCAACGTTGCTCGCTCCGCGATGCTAACTGATTTTGTCCCGCTCTTTCTGATGGTGGTGATGGCCCTCGGCCTCGCCATGTCTCTATTGAAGCTTGCCGAATGGCTGGGGCCGAAGCGTCCGAGAGCCATCAAAGCCAGCGCCTATGAAAGCGGCATGGACCCGGTTGGGACAGCCCGCGATCGGTCCTCAGTCAAGTTCTACCTCGTCGGCATGATCTTTATCATCTTCGATGTCGAGATCGTGTTCATGTATCCCTGGGCCGTGTCGTTCCGCACATTCCTTGCGAACGGCGGTGGGCTCGGCTCGCTTGCTGTGATCTCCGTTTTCGTGATCATCGTTCTCGTGGGCTTGCTTTACGATATCAAGAAAGGCGGCCTCGATTGGGACTAGCCAGGCGGCCACCGAACCAATTCCATGTTTAATAGCGACGGCGGTTTTCTCACCACTTCAGTTGACGCAGTCGTCAATTGGGCACGTTCGAATTCGTTGATGCCGATGCCGATGGGCCTCGCGTGCTGCGCTATTGAGATGATGGGGTTCGCGGGACCGAAATATGACGTGGCACGCTTCGGCTCAGAAGCCATGCGGTTCTCGCCTCGCCAGGCGGACCTGATGATTGTCGCGGGCTGGTGCTCGTATAAGATGGCGCATGCCGTGCGGCGGGTCTGGGATCAGATGGCCGATCCCAAATGGTGCATTTCCATGGGCGCGTGCGCCTCCACCGGAGGAATGCACCGCTGCTACGGCGTGGTTCAGGGGATCGATAATTTTCTGCCAGTTGATGTCTACGTCCCTGGCTGCCCACCGCGTCCGGAGGCCGTTCTCCATGCGTTGATGGATATCCAGGAAAAGATTCGCAACCAATACTCAGTTGCAATGGACGAGCGGGAGAGCGCTGATCCAATGCACCTAGACCAAGGCAATATTGTCTCCGTCAGCGGTGAGATCATGCGGCACGTATCCGAGGCCCGCTGAGCGATGAGCCAGGAGATTCAATCCGCCACCGATGCCGGACAGGAGAAGCAGACGCTGAAGTTTTACTTCACGCCACGACAAGCGCTTGCCGGCGAGCTCGACCACAGCAACCCACTCGCGAAGGCGACGACCGTCCAGCCGGAGGCCCTTGAATCCCTCGAAGAGCAATTTGGCGAAGTAATTACTGGCGTTACCGAGTATGCGGCCGAGCAAACTGTTTTCGTGCAGAAGAACGCCATCGTGGATGTTTGCCGCTTTCTGAAAGACGAACTGGGCTACCGCTATCTGTCAGATATGGGCACGATCGACCGCTTCACTGAAGAGAATCGCTTTGAGCTTTACTACTCGGTCGTGAACCTCAAGACGCAGAAACGCCTCCGCGTAAAGGTGCGCGTAGAAGAGGATGATCCCGTTGTGCCAACGGTTACCGGCGTGTATCGTGCGGCCTCGTGGCACGAGCGGGAGGCGTGGGATATGATGGGCATCCGGTTTGACGGTCATTCGGACTTGCGGCGCATATTTATGCCCGAGGACTTCGAATACCATCCGGCCCGCAAGGAATTTCCGACCCTTGGCATTCCCGGCTCGCTTCCGCTTCCGCCACAAGTAAACGACGGCGAGCTCACGCTCGATCCATTTGCTCGCGCCCACGGCAACCTCCCGAAAGATTGACGATGCCGACGACCGAAGCTCTTCCCATCGCCAATGCGGCAACGCCAGACGAGAGCGTCTTTACGTTCTGGCCCCGCCACAATGCCGCCATCTATCAGGCATTGGAGGACAAGCACGTCCACATCGAGGTGGACGACGATCCCCTCGAGTCGAGGATGATCCTCAACCTTGGTCCGCAGCACCCGGCGACGCATGGCGTCCTTCGTTGTGTGGTTCGGCTGGACGGCGAAACCATCGAAGGCTGCCTCCTCGACATCGGCTACCTGCACCGGGGCGTTGAAAAGCTGGCCGAGGTCAAGACATTTCAGGAGTTCATGCCCTACACCGACCGCATGGACTACCTCCAGCCGTACGCCAACAATGTGGCGTGGTGCCTGGCCGTAGAAAAGCTGGCGGGCATCGACGTCCCACCGCGCGCGCAGTGGATCCGCACGATGCTCTGCGAGGTCGCTCGCATCCAGGCGCACCTGCTATGGATTGGCACGATGGTTATGGATGCCGGCGCTCTCTCAGTTTTCCTGTGGACGTTTAAGTACCGCGAAGAGATCTACAACATCATGGATGAGGTGGCGGGAGCGCGATTCACGGTGTCTCACAGTCGGATTGGCGGCCTCACGACAGACATCTCCGACGAAGGAATGCGGCGCATCCTGGCGTTTGTTGATGAGTTCGACGAGCAGTTGAAGGATTGGAAGAAGCTGCTCAACCGTAACCGCATTTGGATCGACCGAAATCTTGGCATTGGTAAGTTGACAGCCGACCAAGTGATTGAGCTCGGTTTTACAGGTCCGAATCTCCGCGCATCCGGCGTTGACCACGACATCCGCAAGTTCGAGCCGTACTTGGTCTACGATCTCGTCGATTTCGACATTCCGATGCGCTCCGAGGGCGATTCGCTTTCCCGGTACTTCGTTCGGGTTGAGGAGATGGAGCAATCCAGCCGCATCATTCGCCAGTGCCTTGAGCATATTCCGAACGTCGGTGGCCCAATCCGCGTGGACAACGCGAAGCAGACGTACGCCTCCAAAGACGAAGTTTATTACTCGATGGAAGGCATGATCCACGACTTCATGATGACGGACACCGGCGTTGCTCCGCCGAAAGGCGCCGAGAGCTACCACGCCATTGAGGCGGCAAAGGGCGAGTTGGGCTTCCACCTCGTTTCCGATGGCACCGGAAGTCCGTGGCGAGTCAAAATGAACAGCCCGTCATTCAGCAACCTGCAAGGCCTCGAGTACCTCATGGAAGGTGCTATGGTCTCCGACACTCCCATACTTATAGGCTCCGTGGACCCCGTAATGGGCGACGCAGATAAATAGAACGCGGATACCAGTAGTCGAATGAATCAGTCATCCAACGGATCTCTTCTTCAACCGGATTACGTTCCGGGCGAGCCTGTCGAGCGGCATTTCGCTGACGGCGATCTCGCCTGGACGGAAGCCGAGCAGAAGCAAATTGCCTCTTTTCGAGCGGAGTATCCGACCAATGACGGCGCCGTAATGAAAGTCCTCTGGCTGGCCCAGGGCAAATTCGAATGGTTGCCGCCGGAAGTCATCAAGCTCGTCGCGGACACCATTGAAGTTCCCTACGCCAAGGTCTACGGCGTGGCTACGTTCTACACGCAGTACTTCAAAGAGAAGAAAGGCAAGTTTGTCCTCGACATCTGCACCTGCTTTGGCTGCCAGGTTTGCGGCGGCTACGACATCCTGCACTATCTCGAAGAAAAACTCGGAATCGAGAAAGGTCAGACTACGAACGACGGCTTGTTTACGATTCAGGAGGCGGAGTGCCTCGGCGCGTGCGGCTCGGCCCCGATGCTGCAAGTGACAAACGGCCCGTACGTCCACAACCTCACGAAGGAGAAAGTGGATGTTCTCGTCGAGGATTTGAAAGCTGGCAAGATGCCGGGCTTCCAGTCTGTGACGTTGCCGCAGGACGAAACTGACCTCGGTGGGAATCGGCGCTCCGACACGGAAGCCGTGACTGAGTACCAGACGCCGCCCGTCTCCGAAACGATTCACTAAGATGGCTGACACACCCACACTCATCACGGGCGAATCAAAGGCAGGCGACTGGCGCAACTACGAGCGCGTTATTCTGCCTCCCGTTAAGGACCTGCACAAGATGGAGGTCTACGAAAAGAACGGGGGCTACTCGGCGCTGAAGGCTGTCGTAAAGGACGGGAAGTTCGATCCAACAGGGCTAACTGATGAAGTGAAAGCCTCGGGACTTCGTGGGCGAGGCGGGGCCGGATTCTCTACGGGTTTGAAGTGGAGCTTCATGCCGCCCGTCGATCCGGAGAAACCTCGCTATCTGTGCTGCAATGGTGACGAATCCGAGCCCGGCACGTTCAAGGATCGCCAGATTTTTGAATACAACCCGCACCTGATGATCGAGGGGATCGTGCTCGCGTGTTACGCGATGACGATCAAAACGTGCTACCTCTACATCCGTGGCGAATACATCGATTACGTCCACCATGTCCAGAAGGCCGTGGACGAAGCGTACGCGAAAGGCTACATCGGCAAGAACATCCTTGGCACCGACTTCTCTACGGATATCGTCGTCCACTATGGAGCAGGCGCGTACATCTGCGGCGAAGAGACAAGTTTGATGGAGAGCCTGGAAGGTCACCGCGCCTATCCGCGCATCAAACCACCGTTCCCTGCGCAGTCGGGTTGCTGGGGGATGCCCACGACAATCAACAATGTCGAGACTCTCGCGTGTGTCCCGCTGATCGTAAACAAGGGCGCCGCGTGGTTTGCGGGAATAGGACCAGAACGGCATCCCGGACCTGTTCTCTACGGAATATCGGGTCATGTCAACAAACCGGGCGTCTACGAATTCCCTGCTGGTATGCTCATTCGCGACCTCATTGAGGTGGCCGGAGGCGTGCGTGGTGGTAAGAACATCAAGGCTGTAGTGCCGGGCGGATCCTCGACGCCTCCCCTTACTTGGGAGATGGCAAAGGACACCACGATGGACGCCGAGACGCTCCGTGAAGCTGGGTCATCCATGGGCACAGCCGGACTCTGCATTCTCGACGAAGACACCGACATGGTGGCCTTCACGCGCCGGATTGCTCACTTTTACCACCACGAATCCTGCGGCCAGTGCACTCCGTGCCGCGACGGTACGGGCTGGCTGGAAAAACTTCTCGTTCGCATCGAAGCGGGCGAAGGCTATACACGCGATCTCGAACTCCTTCTCGAAATCTGTGACCAGATGGAAGGGCGCACAGTCTGTGCCCTCGCCGACGCGGCTGCTTGGCCGGTTCGTTGGGGCATCCGTCGGTTCCGCGATGAGTTCGCCGCACGCTGCAAAGCGGAATCGTTTGATGCTGCCGTTGCCGGCGATGGCGCATCTGTGGCTGCCCAACCCGCACTCTAATAATCCAAAATCATGAAACGCCTTTTATTTATTCCGATCCTTCTACTCGCCGCCTGTACGCAGACGGAAGAGTCCGCCGACAATGCCGCAACACCAGTTCGTGAGAGCGACGAAATGGTCGCCGAACTGGGCACCGTCGTCGGGGAAGATCCAGGAAGCGACGGCGCTGTTCTCTTCGCGGAAGACGTGGCTGAAAGCGCGGAGGACTACGTTGACGTGCCCGTTGTTGTAGCAGGCGTCGTCAGTGAGGTCTGTCAGAACGCAGGGTGCTGGCTCACTTTTCAGAATGAGGCCGGTGTTGCGTTCCGCGTTACGGTTCCTAGCAACGACGAGGGTTACGTGTTCACGTTTCCCAAGGACGTTTCCGGTTCGCATGTTGTCGTAGCTGGAACTCTCACCATTGAGGAAACCAGCGTCGAGACGCTGAAGCACCTTGCTGAAGATCGCGGCGATGACGCCGAGGCAATCGCCGCCATCACAGCGCCCGAAAGAACGCTAATTCTCAGCGCCACAGGAGCTCGCATCGAAGGCGAAGTCTAGCAATTGATGATGTCAAATGGATGAAGGATTCCATCCTCCGTTCCCCATCGCCCATTTTCCATATCCATGCCTCAGGTCATCATAGACGGACAATCCCACGAGTTTGAATCTGGAGATCTCCTTCTCCAGTTCTGTCTGGATCGTGGCATTGAGATCCCGCACTTCTGCTACCATCCGGCGCTGTCCGTCCCGGCGAACTGCAGGCAGTGTCTCGTGACCGCGGGAATGCCCGCGCGGGACCGGGCCACGGGTGAAATTGTCGCCGACGAGCAGGGAAACGCGGTTATTAACTATTTCCCGAAGCCGCAGACCAGCTGTTCGACGGCGTTGGCCGACGGGATGGTCGTGCATACACAGTATGGCTCCGAGGAGGTTGCCGCTGTTCAAGCGGACAATCTTGAGTTGATGCTTATCAACCATCCGCTCGACTGCCCCATATGCGATCAGGCGGGGCAGTGCCCCCTTCAGATCCAGGCCTACAAATATGGACCGGAGGGATCGCGGTTTGAGTTCGAGAAAGTCCACAAACCAAAACGGGTCCAACTCGGGCCAAACGTCGTGCTCGACGCCGAGCGCTGTATCAACTGCACACGCTGCACACGATTTACGACCGAAGTCTCGAAGAGCCACCAGCTTTCGATAATCGGCCGGGGCGACAAGAACTACCCAATGACGGCGCCGGGCCAGGAGTTTGATGATCCGTACTCCATGAACGTGACGGACATTTGTCCCGTTGGCGCGCTGACGGAGGATTACTTCAGGTTCAAGGCGCGCGTCTGGGAGATGTCTCATACGCCGTCGATTTCAGACTTTGGCGGGAAGGGAATCAACGTCGACTACTGGGTGCGCGACAACCAGATTCTGCGCATCACGCCACGCGAGAACCTCGCCGCAAACGAGTTCTGGATGCCGGATGCCGCACGACTCGTGTACGAACGCTACAATGAGGACCGTCCGAAAGGACCGATGGCAGATGGAAATGCGGTTGGCTGGGATGCCACGTACGATGAAGCTGCCAGCATCCTCAAGGCTGCCGGAAACAACGTGCTTTTCCTCGGATCGGCCTTTGCCACGGTCGAGGACAATTACCTGCTGATGAAGCTCGCCGAAGCTGTCGGTGCAAATGCACCTCAATACATCTCCCACGTGGAGGCGGGCAGTGGCGACGGCTGGTTGATTTCTGAAGACAAGGCTCCGAACACGCAGGGTTGCGAGCGGCTTGGCATGAATCCCGTCGATCCGGTGATGCTTAAGGCAACGCTTGCCGAGGGGGAGATCGAAGTCCTCTATGTCCTCGAAGACGACCCGATTGCATCAGGCGTGCTCTCGGCTGACGACCTTTCGGATGTACAAGTAATCCTCCATCACTACCACACGACGAACGAAACGCTGACTCACGCGGACGTGGCGCTTCCTGCGACGATGTGTGTTGAGACCATTGGAACGTACGTGAACGAATCAGGCCGTGCGCAGCGACTGCGACCGGCGAAGATGATCCGTTCGATGAACCGCTCGCTGATGATGGAAGGAGGTGTTGGCCAGAGCCGCACCGACAAGCACGGAACGCCATTCGACCGTTGGCACAATGAAGAAAATCAGGTCGACTGTCAGCCCGGCTGGGAATCCATCCCGGCCATCGCCGATCACCTCGGTTCGCCCTTAACGTACAAGAGCCCCGCAGCGATCATGGACGAAGTCTCGGCGACTATCCCCGCTTTCGCGGGCGCCACGCACAAAGCGATGGATGTGCTGGGCGTCGCCCTCGAAGACATCGGAGAGGCCGTTTAGCCCATGGGCACTCTACAGGCAATCTGGGAATTCATCGACCTGCCGCTGGTCATATTTGGCCTGTTGAATGGATTCCTGATCACAGCGTCTTTGCTCGTCTACGCCGAGCGCAAGGTGTCCGCGTACATCCAGGAGCGCAACGGCCCTGACCGCGTCGGCCCGGTTGGCATTTTGCAGCCGTTCGCGGACGTGTTCAAGCTGATCTTCAAGGAAGATATCGTCCCGACGAATGCGTCGAAATTCATTCATTCGCTCGCGCCAACGCTGATGGTCGTCATCGCGATGAGCACGGGCGCG
>JBBKWZ010000226.1:0-2932 GCA_037969195.1 Rubricoccaceae bacterium
CCTATGTTTGGGCCGAGAAGCGCGCGGGCTTGGGGATGGCCAAGTACGAGGATGGCCAAAATTCCCAGAGTGGTGACCATGGCGGCACGAGTGAATGCAGGTTTCGCCGGATCCAGAACTGTAAAACGAACGCCTCGACTGTTGGCGTACTGCACGCCGACTCCGATGGCAACGAGGCCGACAATTAACAAAGCGAGGAGCACGAATGCGCCAGGGCTGCTGTTGCCAGATTCAGCGAGCATTGATACCCACGCGGCCGGTGTAGGGCTGTACCAGAACGACCAGAGCATCGCGATGAAAATGAGCATTCCCATCACCTTCGTCGCATGAGTGAGTGCCTTCTTGCTGGAAAAAACTGGCTTGCCAAGCGAGCCTTTCTTGCCGCCCTTGAGTTGCGAGACCGAATTGACGACGACTAGTCCACCGAAAACAGACCAGAACAGCATATCTGTCACAGTGAGCGGAAACTCCCCAAGTAGCCAGAACCACTGATACGAGTGAAGCAACCAGGTGACCAGGAAGACAACCGTGGTGGCAAGCCCAACCGTTTGCGCCATACTTCCCTTGCCTTTGCGAAGCCGCATAAACGCTGGGTAGTAGACGACTTTCATCATGAAGTCTTTCCAGTAAATATTTGACCGTCTCCAGAAGTCGTTAAAGCCCGCTGCCAACAAATATCGGTGGTACGTCTCGGGCATGTTGAATCCGAAGAGCCCAAGCGTTCCAATAATGAGGTGAAACAGCCCCGAAACTTTCAGGTAAAGCAAATACGTTCCAAACACAATGAGAACGACGGTCCATAAATCGACTACTTGTGTTGGGTTTGGGACGATGTAGTAGTAGAGGATGCGGTACATCAAGAGGTGCGTCATCCCTCGGAACATCCAGAAAACGCCCTTCTGATAAATTGTTGGCCCGTCGGTGTCGTAATACGTACGGCGGAACGTCTGATAGTCAACGACCGGGAATAGAAGGAAGCAGGCGTTTGGAAGCAGGAAGAAATAGGAGAGGCGCTGCCAGATCGTGGCGGGCTCCCGTTCGTGTTGCAGGTCGTAGAGGTAGATCATCAGCCGAAACATGAAGACCGACCCGACGACGGGCATAATCGTGGAGATCCAGACGGACTCTCCAAGCGGCCCTATCCCGGCGCGGAGAAGCGCTAGCACGCCTCCAGCAGCGACCAAGAGCGCTACGCGCGCCCAAAAATTTATCGGGAGGTGGCAGATGCCAATCAAGCAAACGCCAATCCCAACCAAAACAAGCGCTGGCCACTGCCACATCAGGAAAAACCCCGCGAGCGATAGCGCCAAAAAGAATGGCATCCGGAATCGCATCGGCAACAACGCGTGCACGATGAAGCCGCCAAATATCAACGGCGCGATCTTGACGAAGCCATCTCTCTCCAGATCAAAAACGTAAAAGGCGAGCAAGAGCAGACCTAGCTGAAGAGCAACTATGGCAATGCGCCCGAAACTTGATAGGCGATCTGCTGTGGCCGATTCGGAATCCGACAATGCCATGCTCGCGGATGCAGCGGAACCCAAAGAAGAAGCGCCGAGGAACCAGCGCTTCTTGTGATGCCCGACGATGTCGTCAGCGGATGTCTGCGTTTCCATTCGGGTGGGGACGATGAGTCCATCCGCATCAATGCTGCGTTCGCGTGCGGGCGATCTCTAAAATGGGGGTGGGAAACTAGTGCATGGACTTTATCCAAGGAAACCAAACTTCTTTCTTCTAAGACACTCCCAATTTGTCAGCCCTTGCAATAATCGTCACGCAAGACGGATGCCACGCCCTCACCAAGGCACAATTCAATCAGCATGTAGTTCCGAACTGGATGCTTGGGTACGTAGACAAACCCCTTTTTGGTATTGATTGTTGGCCTACCAGGGACATGGGTGCAGTTTGTTGGGCGCCTGCTCAAACCGCAATCACAATGCATTCGGACGGGTAGACGGTTCGAGTCGACTAGACGCGAGTTCAGCGGTTGCTACCTCGTGTTCGATTCCGGTTGGAGATCCATTCGTCTTCACGTGTGATCGTTTCGTTGTTGAAGGCGAATTAAATTGCAAGCCATGCTCGATACAACCGCCGACAAGCTCGCAACGCATCTCCTCACAATTCTACCCTCGGGTGGTCCGCATCCGCGGCGTGACCTGGATGCATTGCCAACCCCCATCGCAGATTACTTAGGCAGTGTGCTCGACCGACGGGCCGATCAAAAAGCTGCGGCTCCGACTTCGCCCTGGCTCGATGATTCCGTCGAACTAATTCAAACGGCTAGAAAGGTGTGGCGAACAGCGGCGCGCTCCGCAGCGCAGTTCCCAGAAGGGGCGTGGACCAAAGCAGTTCGAACAGCGTCGCGGCAAGTGTTGAGTTATCTCGTTGAGCCAGTCGAGACGCTGGCGTCTTTTGCGTACACGGATGCCGCTACCGAGTTGGGGCTGAATGCCCTGCAGGAACGGATGGCAGCGTTTACGCCTTATCCGTACTTCCGGGAAGTGGCCGAGGGATACGTAGAGCGAAAAGCTCTCAACGGTATCGACCGAACTGAGTTCGAGAAGCTTCTCCACCGGATCGACAAGCGGATGGTGGCCAGTTTTGGGGCGACGGATTGGATGTCGTTACTGGAGCCGCTCTTCAGTTTGGTAAGGACGATTCCCGAGCACAAGGACAGCATTCCGTCTGGTCTCTTGCGGCAGTTTTTTGAAGCTAAAGGATTCGAAGATATTGCCTCCAAGCTGGAAGACGGCGAAGCGTACGACAAAGAACGCTTGCTCAACATGTTGATTCGCCCCGGGGCGCCCGCCCAAGCTCAAGAAGGTCAAAAGTCAACAGATTCAGTCGACAGGGCGATTCCGGCTATTGAGGCTAGGGAGAAAGAGACACTGGCTGACGTTGAAGACGCTGGTTCGGAACCTATTTGGAAGCG
>JBBKWZ010000227.1:0-10139 GCA_037969195.1 Rubricoccaceae bacterium
TAAATGCCGTTCCAACGCGCGCGTCAACTCGATATCCGGCTCTACGTACAAAAGGCGTATTTCAGACACCACTTCAATACTGTCGTGAGCGGACTTTGCACGGTAGCTTTCGGCCATGCTGATGAAGTTCGTTTGCGGCTCTCAAGGTACGGGTGGACCTCACTTTGCGCCCTAGGCTAGGCCACCGGAGCGATCGCGTTAAGTACCGGCACGACGCCTCCCAATCCGTCTCCGTTGTACATGGTTTGGCGAGGCAAGTCCATCCCGAGGAGTACTCTCCGTTCCGCGGTTCCATCGTCGCTGCCTACACTCTTGCGCCATAGCAAGTGTCGCATCGGTCCGTCGGATGAATGAACGTCCATAGAATAGCTGCCCGCAGATGGGCCCCAGAACCAGTCATTGAATTCTTCCTTCCCCGCACCCGTCAATCCAAGGACGCTTACGAATGCAGTGAAATGGGGCACCTGCTGGACGGTTCGACCAGTGATCTCTTCGGTTGCTCGGTTCCATCTGCGCGTGCTCCCACCACCATCGAACGACACGAGGATGATGCCAGCCTCATCCAACAATTGGTTGATGGACGTGTTGCCTGCAGTTAACTGCGCCACGCGTTGATCAACCATCAAATCGAGCGCATCGCTGAAGGTGGAAATCTGGCGCTCCAGATTCCGCTGATTCGCAACATCCGTGGCCTGAATTAGCACCGCTGGCTTCTCATCAATTGTGACCGCACGCAACGAAATCTGTACGGCCCGGCGCACGTCGTCGCGGTTTACGAGCGCGTATTCGATGCCGGACATAGAACTGTTCTCTTTCAGACTGCGACGTGCAAGATCGAAAAGGGGTTCAACTGGCATAACCTCGTTCAGCGCTTCAATTCGCTGACCCCGAACGGCGTCGAATGGTAGTCCTGTCATTGCGTAGAAGGCTGGATTGGCATCTACGATGTGACCATCGAGCGTGCATAGCAGGACGTAATGCGGGTTGATTTGGAACAGTGCCGCTATGTGGCTGCGGGATTCAACGTTTCGATCGTTGCTGCTCTTTAGCGCGTCCACCAACGCATCGAATGGATCGGCAAGCGGCCCCAGGCCCGAACGCGCAGCATTTACATGATTGCGTGCCGTGTTGTTATCAAATCGTTCGCTGGACGCAAGCCGGTTCGCGAGGGCTTCCATGCGTTGAGCGGTCTGCTTCCCTGCATAGGTAGACAGGGCCAAGAGTGCAATTCCGATGAGCAACCATGAAAGGACAGCACCCCCCACGATCATCCCAGCTCCCTTCAAACCCGACTTATGTACCACTTCAACCGAGCGCAACACGGCTACGCGTTCTCCGGAAACCACTGGATGCAGAGCAAGAAAGTAGTCGCCGCCATCCCACCTGGCGGTCTGAACGGATTCTAGATTCCCCGATTCACCAACGACGATTGACCAGTTGATCTGCTGGAGTCCTGTCCGATCACTAGCCGACAATATCATTCCACGTCGATGCAGAATTGCGATACCGTCCAAGCCATTCTCTTCGGCGATGGTTGCTAATCGCGCGTCCGTTCCTATTCGTTGCCGTTCGTCGGAACTATCAACAAGCGCCGCAATAGAGGCCGAAATATCGACGAGTCCTTTTTGGGCGACCGCTTCCGCTGTGTTCACGCGATCAGAGATGACAAGCGCTGTCGCGGCGACGATGAGCACGGTCGCCAAAACAAAAACGGCAAGCGCGGCGCGTGTCGCGGGTGAATAGTTCGACATAGGTCTTGGGCGGGGCTCTTCTGCAGTACGCCCATTCACCTTCCATCGCTCAGTTGTCGAAGCACCCCATCATCATCCCATCGGAGATAGTTCTGGGCTGAAACACGCGAACGAAGGCCGAGGAATGAACCGGGTATGGCTGACTCAAAGCCCGTACCGTTCCGACACTCCACGCGGCAATGCCAACTACTTCCTTGCCAGCATCCCTATGCTCTAGCCAAAACGGAACGAATGTCTTCCAAAGCATAGCCTCTATTGGTCCGCACAATTCGTGCTGTCGCCACCTCCGGGTCGTGTTCAAAAAACACCATCCATTCCCCATCTACCGCTTCATCCAGTACACGCTCTTTCTCGTCCAGTGTCTCCAGCGGCTCAACATCGTACGCCATAATCCACAAAAGCGGGATGTGCGCGGATGTGGGAAGCAAGTCTGCCGCATAGAGCAACGTGCCTTCGTCTCCACTGATCACGGGAAGTTGCTGGCCACGAGTGTGACCGTCCACCACAATCATTCGGATGCCCGGAAACGGAGTCTCTGCGCCTTCCAGGAAGTTGAGTTGCCCGGAGGCTTCCAGAGGTTCAATGTTTTCGGCGAGGAACGAAGCCTGCTCTCTCGGGCTTTCGTGCGCCCACGCCCAATGGGCTCGCTGAATGTGGTGCGTGGCGTTGGGAAACGCGAGAACCAACTCTCCATTATTGCCTTGTGTAGTGGAGCCACCCGCGTGGTCGAAGTGAAGATGCGTGAGAATGACGTCCGTGATGTCCTCCGGAGTAACGCCCACTTCCTCCAGCGACTGATGCAAATTGTGCGTTTTCTGGTCAACAGCGAAGATTCTTCCGAATTTGTCGTCGTACTTGTCTCCAAGGCCATTGTCAATCAGGATTGTTCGTCCGTGGCCACGGAGTAACAGACAGCGCATCGCGAGCGGAATGCGATTCTCGTCGTCAGCAGGAATGCGCCGCTCCCAGAGGTTCTTGGGGACAATCCCGAACATCGCGCCACCGTCCAGCCTGAGGAACCCTGCGTGGATTATGTCGATCTGGTAACCGCCGATGTTCATGTCGTAGAGTTAATCGTAAAGGAATGACTGCCGTCCGCTAGTGACGAACCAGCAACGGCCCACTGGTGATCATCCGCTACAGTTCAGGGAATCCAACAGAATGTCCGTCGCCTTGCGCAAGTCGGTTTAGATCTTGCGCCCGTTCTACACGTGCAAAGAGATCCATAAAGTGTTCAATGAGGTAGACAACGCGCTCATCCTCCGACGTCATTTCGAGCAGTTCCTGTTTTTGCTCCACCTCCAACCCAGCATTTCGGGCGACGACGAATGAAACCCAGGGCGCGTTCTCGTAAACCGACGGCCGGATCTCCTCCCCTGCCATTTCCAGCAATTTGATGTGCAGGGTAATGACTCGCTCGCGCGCATTCGTATCCACGTCCTCTGCGGTGTTGTCGATGCCGAACGTGGCGACATCCGCCGTGAGATACGGCTGATCCCGGAACACCTCAACAATCCGAAACCGCGTCTCGCCGGAGACCACGATGTCGAGCCGACCATCCTCATACTTGTTCAGAACTCGCCGCACGCGCGCCGTGCAACCGACGTCGGCAATGTCATCTTCCGTTGCATACACGATGCCGAATGGCCTGTCCTCCGTCATACAAAGCCTCACCATATCGCGATAGCGGGGCTCAAAAATGTGCAACGGCACTGGCTCATCGGGGTAGACGACGATGCCGAGCGGAAATAGCGGAATTCGGTCGGAGGAACTCATTTGGGCAGTACTAGCAGAATCTGGCTTGGTTCAAGATTACGTTATGTGGCGGCTTCGGCCGCGGCTTCATAGGCAATCGAGCGGCTTCGCAGCCATTTCAGGACACCGAAGGCAACGGCGGCGGCAAATAGATTCGCCATTCCGACGGCGGGTCGCAGCAGCAGCAGACCGCCAACGCCGAACATCAACCCGAACAGGGCAACGGCCGCCGCAAACGTGCGGGCTAAGTCGAGGCTCAGCGTCTGGCGCGGAAGGATGCCCGTGGATTCGCGGAATCGTTTCCAACCAGGGCCACCCGGTCGCACCTTGCGGTAGAAGGCCTCCAGCACGTCATCGGGTTCGGCTGGCGTGAGAAGCAGCACAATCACCCAGATAACGGTTGTGATGCCCACAATAACTGCGAGTCGCAATCCGAACTCCTCAATCTGAAGGAGTGGTACCAGCGTGGTAAACACGCCGACAACGAAGCCTCCGAGCATCGCCGCCAGTTCGGCCCACGCGTTGATTCTCCACCAGAACCAGCGGAGAATCAGCACAACGCCCGGCCCCGTTCCAATGGCGATCACCAGCCTGAAGACCTTTGCCACGTCCGTCGAAAAGTATGCGGCAACGGCCGCTAGGAGCGTGATTGCAACCGAAAACACTCTTCCCATGAAAACCAGCTGCGCTTGCGAGGCTTCGGGTTTGACGAACCGTTTGTAGAGATCGTTGGTGAGGTAGCTGGCGCCCCAGTTGATTGATGTGGAAATCGTGCTCATGAACGCAGCCACAAGAGACGCGACCACGAGGCCGAGCACACCGACGGGCAGAAAATCGAGCATTAGGCGCGGGTAGCCCAATTCCTTGTCGGCGAGGTCGGGGAAGATGACTAGCGCGGCGAGCGCAACGAGCACCCACGGCCACGTTCGCACGACGTAGTGCATGATGTTGAACAGCCACGTGGCCTTCTCGGACTCCGCCTCGTTCTTCGTGGACACAAGTCGTTGGATGAACTCGCCACCACCGTCGGAGCGGCGAAATGTCCACCACTGCAAGCCGATGTACGCCATGAATGTCGCTGCGGAAATTCCCGCGGCGGCGCTCATCCCCATCCCCAGAATTCCGGAGCCGTCAAGCGCGAATGGTGTGAACGCGAGGACGTCAAAATCTGTAGCAGCCTGTGCTTTCTCAACAAGACCGCTGAGGCCTCCGATGCGGTCGTCGGTGATCGCGTAAATCGCCACGAGTATCGCACCCGCCAATCCCAAAAAGAACTGGAAGAAATCCGTAGCGACCACGCCCCAGAGACCGGCAAATCCCGCATAGACGAGAACGAACAGCGAAAGACCAATCACGATGACCAGTTTGGGATCCATTCCAAGAAGCATCTCCCCTTCCTCGATCCCCAAGCTTTCGAGAACGCCAAGGCCCGTCACCACTTTCACTGCGGCAAGCATGGCGTAGCCCATACCGATGCAATTGATCGGGACGGCAAACAAGAAAGCCTTTATGCCTCGCAGCCATGCTGCGCTTGTCCCGCCGTAGCGCAGTTCGATGATCTCTGCGTCCGTGACAACTTCGCTTCGGCGCCACAACCGCGAGAAAACGTAAATCAGCGCCACATGCGCGAAAATGAAGCACCACCACTCCCAGTTGCCGGCAATTCCCCTGTTCCCCACCACGCCCGCCACGTACAATGGCGTATCGATGGAAAAAGTGGTGGCCGCCATGCTCGTCCCGGCAAGCCACCACGTGAGGTTGCGGCCGGAGACGAAGAAGTCCTCCATCGTGCCCGACGCGCGGCGGGATAACCACACGCCGAGGCCCAGCGACGCCAGCATGTAAACGAGGACGACGAGCCAGTCGAGAAGCTGCATAGGCAATGATTCAGGGACGCCAGAATGTAGGCCCAATGCACGCGTAGTTTTTAGGGTCCCCACCAGACTTTCTCCGTGCTCCGTTATCTCGTTCTGCTTTCGCTTCTTTCTGTCGCCAGTTTGGCCGTCAGGGCGCAGCCGATCCCGTTTGGTTCGGCGGACGACCCGATGGAGCAACCGCGAACCTTGATCGCTGCTCCAAGCCTGATTGGCGCGGCGTACGTAGGGCCCTCGCACCTCAACGCGGAATGGCGTGCCATGGGGGCGTTTTCGTTGGAAGGCCAGGCCGGGCCGTGGAGCCTCGCGCTCGGGGGCAGCCTCCACTTGGGCACGGATGGTATTTACAAACCCGAGACAGACGAGACCTACGATATCGCAAGGCTCGTTCGCTACTTCAGGCATGATCCGACGTCTTCCCTGCCGGTCTATGCTCGAGTCGGGCCAACCACCGGCGTAACGCTAGGTCGCGGTCACGTCGTTCGCGGTTACCGCACGACTACCTCCATCGACCAACGGACGATTGGCGCAGAAGTCGCTATGCGAAACTCGGCCGCGACGGTCGGCTTGTTCACAGGCGATGTTCGAATGAGCAGCGTTTTGGGTGTCTTTGGCGAGATAGCACCCGCTTCCTCTTCGAGCAACTCATTCGTCCGTTCGCTTCGTCTTGGGGGAGGCATTGTCCGAAGTTTCGCAGATTCAATCTCGGGCGTCGCTGCACCGACAGCCTTTCAATTTGAGGCGTCCGCCGATGTGTTTCAGTTTGGCGTGCTTTCGGTTGCGCCATTTGCTTCCTTCGCCAAGTTCACCAACTATGGGAGAAGTGTAGGGATTGGCGTTGACCTGGGCTCCGAGAACGTGATCGGCGCTGGGCGAACCATCCAGAGAATTGCCCTTCTCTTTTCGAGTGATGGATTCGTGCCCGGCTACTTCAGTCCGTTCTACAGTGTTTCCAATGACGCGGCCCGCATCGTTTCGGCGGATTCGTTCTTCGATGCCGACACGCTCACCGCTGAACTCGTTGGAACGCCGCTATCTGAAATCACGGGAGGTGTGGATCTGTTGGCAGAGCTTGAAGTGCTCATCTTCAGGTCGTTTGAGATCTCCTATCACTTTCGCCGCCACTACGGCGATCAGAAACTCAGCGATTTCTCGCTCCGTGTTGCCTCTCGCCCCCGCTTCCTCGATGGTCTACGCGTCGAGTTCGGAATGGAACGGCAGGGCCTCGGCAGCTTCTTTTCGCTCTTCACCGGCCTGAAAGACCAGAACGCGCTCGTCTTCAATATCGACTATCCACTCAGCGGATCTGCACACCTTTCCCTCCGCTCACGGTATGGATACCGCCGCCTGCCAGACGCCGATGACGGAACTCGCCGCTTCATCGTCCAGCGACGGTTTGAGCCGCTGGTGGGGATGCGGTATGTGTTCTAGAACATCCGATTAGTTCTAGAGATTCGTAAGTTGCGCTGACGCTCCATTCTCGCTTCGTGCCACTCTGGACATGAATGGCGACACGACCATCTTTGCCCACCGCGCGTTCGTGTGTATGGTCATCTTGTGCGCTCTTGCATTTCCATCTTGGGGCCAGGAAATCGAGCACAAGCTTCTTCCGTCTGACGGCGCTACCCTCGACTACTTCGGACGATCGGTTGCTATCTCTGGTGATTTCGCAATAATTGGTGCGGCGCAGGACGATGACCTGGGTGATGCAAGCGGTTCGGCCTATGTGTATCAGCGCCAAAATGACGAGAGTTGGATCGAGGTCGCCAAGCTGATTGCATCGGACGGAGCTCCAGGAGATGTATTTGGTCGTTCTGTCTCGCTCTATGGTGACCAGGCGCTTATCGGCGCACCCCACGCCAACGAAAACGGGGCGGCATACTTTTTTGAAAGGACGACGAACGGCACTTGGGTCGAGGTTGCAAAGGTTGCGGCTTCCGACGGAGCATTCGAAGACCGCTTTGGAGATTCCGTGGCTCTCCTGGATAACATGGCGATCATCGGAGCACCCGTAGATGACGGAACGAGTACGGATAGCGGGTCGGCCTATGTGTTTGAGCGGCTGTTCGACGGTTCGTGGATCGAAGTTCAAAAGCTCACCGCGTCCGATGGGGGCAAGCGTGAGCATTTTGGATCGTCCGTTTCGATCACTGAACAGTTCGCGGCGGTCAGCGCTTTTTCGGATGACGACATGGGTGCCTTGAGCGGATCGGCGTACGTTTTCGAACGGGAGGCGAATGGATTCTGGATCGAGATGGACAAACTCACGGCATCCGACGGTACCGAGAACGACTTCTTCGGCGGGTCGATTTCCGTTTCAGGAGAACGCGCGCTAATAGGTGCGTGGGCGACGGGGGATCATGGCGCAAATAGCGGATCAGTCTACGTATTCGAACGCCAAGAGAACAGAAGTTGGCTCGAGACCCAGGAACTGACTGCGTCGGATGCTGCTCCATTTCATCTTTTCGGACGATCCGTATCACTTGTGGGCGAGCGTGGGGTGATCGGAGCAGATGCCGAAATAAGCTTTGAGAGCGGAAGAGCGTATGTATTTGATCGAACCCAAGATGGGAGTTGGATAGAGGTGGGCAAACTCACGGCTTCTGATGAACATTCCGCCGACCAATTTGGCATCAGCATCTCGTTCTCAGGCAGCCATGTGTTAATCGGTGCTCCTCAGAATGACGATCTGGGCGACAAAAGTGGCTCCGCATACGTTTTCGAGAACGTCTTCCCCGTCGCGTCCGAGCCAACCGCAGACCTTCCCGACAGCTACCGATTGTCCGAGGTCTACCCCAACCCCTTCAATCCGCAAACGCAGTTCTCGCTGGAGATTGCACAGCATGAGAACGTTCAAATTGAGGTCTACAACACGTTGGGTCAAAATGTACAAGTGCTACACGATGAATTGTTGTCCGGTCCAGCCACGCATTCATTCACTTTCGAAGCCGGTTCGCTGCCCAGTGGTGTCTATCTACTTCGCGTGACCGGAGAGTCTTTCTCAGCAACCCGCACGA
Source organism: Rubricoccaceae bacterium (assembly GCA_037969195.1). GTDB lineage: Bacteria > Bacteroidota > Rhodothermia > Rhodothermales > Rubricoccaceae > JAHEJB01. The sequence continues at coordinate 8,398 of JBBKWZ010000227.1, forward strand.
TGACGCTGCTGAAGTGATATTGTGTCATCGCGAGGAGCAACGCGACGAAGCGATCTCGTAAGCTCGATCCCGATCGCTTCGCGCAGTTCGCAAAGACGTTCTCTACCTCACCCCCTCGCTCATCTCCAGCATCCGCTGAATGGGCTTGAGTGCACGCAATCGAAGCGACTCTTCCATTTCGATGGTTGGCTTCTCGTATTCGAGGCAGAGGTAGAGCTTTTCGAGCGTGTTGAGCTTCATGTGCGGACAGTCGTTACAGGCGCAGCCATTGTCGGGTGGAGCGGCAATGAATGTCTTGCCGGGATTGTCCTTTTGCATCTGGTGCAGGATGCCCGCCTCCGTCGCCACGATAAACTCCGTGGCTGGATTCTCGCTCGCGAAGCGTCGTATGGACGAGGTCGAGCCAACATGATCGGCGAGGCGAAGAACCGGCTCCTCGCATTCGGGGTGCGCAAGGACTTTCGCGTCCGGATGGCGCGCCTTCAGCCGCACAAGCGCCTGCTCAGAAAAAATCTCATGGACGATGCACGAGCCATCCCACAGCACCATGTCGCGGCCTGTCTCCTTGATCAACCACCGCCCTAAATTCCTGTCCGGTGCAAATATAATAGGTTGATCTGGCGGGATCTGTTCGATAAGATGCTTCGCGTTGGACGACGTACAGATAATGTCCGTCTGTGCTTTGATCGCCGCGGAACAGTTGATGTATGAGATCACGATGTGATCGGGATGCTCCGCACGGAACGCCGCGAACTCATCTGGCGGACACGAGTCGGCCAGCGAGCATCCGGCGTTCAGATCCGGCAGAATCACCTTCTTCTCCGGACTTAGAATCTTGGCCGTCTCAGCCATGAAGTGCACGCCAGCGAACACGATGATGTCGGCGTCGGTTTTGGCCGCCTCCCTGCTCAACCCAAGCGAATCCCCGACGTAATCGGCCACATCCTGAATGTCGGCCTCCTGATAGTAGTGGGCTAGCAGAACTGCATTCTTTTCTATCTTCAGGCGATCGATTTCAGCAAACAGATCCAGTGTCGGATCGACCGGCATTTGTACGAAGCCGGTTTCGGCAACGCGGGCATCGTCGAGAACAGGAAGTGATAAAACGTCGCTTGACATTGCAGAAGGTTGGTCGGCGGGAGGATACGCGTTGCAATCGCTCAGGATTCTGCCTTCAACTTGGCCGTCACATCATGAAGAACCCCGCCTTCCAGCCGCAGAATTCTATCCGCGAGCAAGGCAAGCGCCGGGTTATGCGTTACGATGACGAACGCCTGATCGTGGCGATCAGCTAACCGGCGGATTTCGTCGTGCAGGATATCTGCGGTTTTGGTGTCAAGGTTGCCCGTTGGCTCATCAGCCAGCACGATGCCCGGTTGATTCATCAGCGCGCGCGCCACCGCGACACGCTGCTGCTCACCCCCAGAAAGCTGCCCCGGACGATGCTCGGCGCGGTCCTTCAATCCCAACAGGTCCAGCAATTCCAGAACGCGCGGCGTGGCGGCGTCCAGGCTCTGCCCGGCAATCATGGCGGGCATCGCAACGTTTTCCAAGGCCGAGAACTCAGGCAGCAGGTGGTGGAACTGGAAAACGAAGCCAATTGAATGACTCCGGAAGTCCGCTAGCGACTCGTCGTCTTTCTCAAAAACATCCTGCCCTTCAAACCAAACAGTTCCGGAGGTAGGGCGATCCAAAGCGCCAAGAAGATGCAGTAGTGTGCTTTTCCCGGTCCCGCTCTCCCC
>JBBKWZ010000228.1:0-2745 GCA_037969195.1 Rubricoccaceae bacterium
GATGTATAGAATATATTACACGGGTACAGTCAATTTTTACAAAGCGAACTGATCACACCATGTGCCGCCAATGTTGAAGCGCAGCCCTACTCACCCCTACTTTCCCCTCCTCCATTCACTTCATTGACCACAGCTCTTCCCCATGTCTCAGGCCCCATTCGAAGGACTCGGCACATTCTATCTCGGCAAGGAAGTCGACCCAGCGACGGGCGACAAAACCGAGGACCTCGTCCTTTATGACGCCGCGGATCTCACGACGCACGCTTTCATTGTAGGGATGACCGGTAGCGGCAAGACAGGGCTAGGTGTGGGGATTATCGAGGAGGCCGCGCTGGACAAGATTCCGGTGATCGCCATCGATCCAAAAGGAGACATGGGCAACTTGCTGCTTTCTTTTCCCACGTTCAATCCGGCGGATTTTGAGCCCTGGATGGAGCCGGCAGAATCCCAACGAGAGGGAATCACAGCGGGAGAGCTGGCGCAAAAAAAGGCTGATCTGTGGAAGAACGGGCTGGAAGGCTGGGGCCAAGACGGCGAGCGCATCCAGCGCTTCAAGGACTCCGCAGAGTTCACGATATACACGCCGGGATCGGACGCGGGCGTGCCAGTTTCGGTACTCGGTTCGTTCGATCCACCGCCGGCGGACTCCAGGTCAGGCGAAGTGTTCACTGAACGAGTGGATGCCTCCATTGCCTCCCTTCTTTCGCTGATCGGAGTCGACGCGGATCCACTTCAAGACGGAGAACACATCTTCCTAGCAAAGGTCGTCGGCGACGCATGGTCCGCTGGACAGAGTTTGACGTTGGCCGATCTGATTCGTGCGTTGCAGGAGCCGCCTTTCGCAAAACTCGGCGTGATGGAGGTCGACAACTTCTTCCCACCGAAAGACCGCAACGCATTGGCTATGAGGCTCAATGGCCTGCTCGCCTCGCCGGGCTTTGCAGCGTGGGCTCAGGGCGAGCCACTCGACGCCGACCGCCTCTTTTTTAGTGATGACGGCAAGCCGCGGGTCTCGGTTTTCTCGATCGCTCATCTCGACGACGCAGAGCGCATGTTCTTCGTTACGAAGCTGCTTGGCGAGGTGATCGCATGGATGCGCAGACAGCCGGGCACGGCCAGTCTCCGCGCACTCCTCTACATGGACGAGATCTTTGGTTACCTCCCTCCCACTGCCAACCCGGCGTCCAAGAAGCTTTTCCTCACGCTCCTGAAGCAAGCCCGCGCGTTCGGTCTCGGCCTGGTTCTCTCTACACAAAATCCCGTGGACATGGACTACAAGGCGCTCTCGAACTGTGGCACGTGGTTCGTTGGTCGACTCCAGACCGAGCGCGACAAGATGCGTCTGCTGGACGGACTTGAAGGCGCTTCGCAGAATGCAGCATTTGACAGGGGGAGGATGGACCAGATTCTTTCTGGTGTTGGGAAGCGAGTCTTTCTCCTGCACAACGTCCACGATTCAGAGCCCGTGCTGATGACAACGCGCTGGGTGATGTCGTACCTCGCCGGGCCGCTTACTCGCGAGCAGATCGGCCGGTTGATGGACAGCCGCAAAACCGAAGCCGTACCATCGAATCAATCCCTTGGTGGCATTACCACCGCAACTGAGGCTCCATCTGAAGCCGCCGCACCACCTTCTGAACCCGGCCTGCCGGACCTCCCAGGAACGATTCCGCAAGTGTTCGTCGCGGCCGGAAGTAGCGCTGTGGACACGTACCTCCCTATGATGCTCGCCCGCGCCGAGGTGCCCTACAGCCGCTCCTCCATCAGCCTCGACCATCGCGCCAATTATACATTTCTCGCCGAGGTCTCTGGTGAAACGCCCGACTGGCATAGTGCAGACACTCTCAACGAGCGGCCGACGTCAGAGGCCCAACCGGCCACAAGTGCCGGGTTTTCCGAAGTGCCGCCCGCACTCGCCGACCCATCAACCTACGGGAAGGCTGAAGATGACCTGAAGCGGTGGCTCCAGAATGAACGGCCACTGACTGTCTTTCAGAGCAAGACACTGAAAACCGTTTCCAATCCCGGCGAGGATGAGCGTTCCTTCCGCATTCGCCTAACCCAGCTTGCTCGCGAAACGCGGGACGAGAAAAAGAACGTTATCCGTGAGCGCTACCAAAAGAAGCTCGATACCATAATGGGCCGCATTCGAACGGCCGAGACCGCGGTTGATCGCGAATCGTCGCAGGCTAGCCAGCGCAAGCTGGATACCGTCGTGAGCGTGGGAACGGGACTGCTCGGTGCACTGCTAGGAGGCAGTCGGCGATCTAGCGTGGGCAGAATTGGTACGGCCGCCCGTAGCGCGGGACGGGCACGAAAAGAATCGTCCGATGTTGCTCGGGCTGAAGCAAAGGTCAGCGACCTGAATGCCGAGTATGCCAATCTCGACGCCGAACTGACGCGAGAAGTCGAGGATCTCGACCTCATGTTCACGCCGGAAACGGAGGCACTCGAAACCATCGAGATCAAAGCCAAGCAGTCCGAGATGCACGTGACCGAGTTGGCTCTGGCGTGGGTGCCATTTTCCAAAGACGCAGAGGGACGCCTTACTAGAGCCTAGTCCTAATCGGAGCCTAACATGGCCTACTACCCGAATCTCAAAAGCCGCTCGTTCGATTCCACTTCACGTGCTAGGGCGGCTGGCCGGTTGCTGTCCCTGCGGAAAGCGCTTGGTGAACAGATCCCACCGAAGCAGTCGCGCGACGCGCTGCTGTTGGCCACCTGGAATCTCCGCGAGTTCGACGG
>JBBKWZ010000229.1:0-17489 GCA_037969195.1 Rubricoccaceae bacterium
ATGAACCTCCACAAATTCGCCGCTGGAGCTCTGCTTCTTCTGCTCTGCGTACCGTCCAGCGCTCAAGTAGACGGCCTTTTGCAGATCAATAGTTCGCTCCAGCTTTTTCTGGAACGGCAGCAAACACGCGGGCTCCTTGAAGGTGCGGTGCTGAGCCATCAACCTCTATCTGCCTACGAGGCCAACGCCTACCTCGACAGCCTCGCGGCTGATCCGGAAATCCTTCGTCGGTTGTCTCCAGTGGACCATAGGCTTCTGAGGCGATTCCGAGGAGAGTTGCCTGGACCGGGCGTTGATTTCGTTCGACAACGCCTTGGCGGCCTGTACACGAATGGCCAGGACTTCTTTTCTACTGAAGGAACGGATTTCGGCCTTCAGGTAACGCCCGTCCTTTATCTCGAGGCAGCTAGGGCTTCACAAGCGACGATGGAAGATCCTGCTACCGCAGGAGAATCGGCAACGGCGATCACCTCCTGGAGAAACACTCGCGGAGTCCGTGCGGCGGGGCATCTTGGAAGCCACCTTTTTTTCGAAACTCGACTGGAAGAGAATCAACGGGTCGATCCCGCCGCAGATCGTTCATTGGTTAGCCAGCGGATCGGGCAGCGAAATTTCCGAAACACAACCACGTTCGACTATTGGGATGTGATGGGAATGGTGGGTGTACGGACGAAGTTTGTCGAAATCCGTGCCGGGCGTGATCGTAATCTTTGGGCGGCAGGTAGAGGTAGTCTGCTAGTCTCAAACTTTTCGCCGACGTACGATCAGGTGCAGCTTCGCACAAGCGTATGGCGGCTTCAATACACGAACGTGTTCGCCGCGCTCACGGACACGACGTTGCCTCGCGATTCGGTGACCACAATGAACCGAAACAAATACGGCGTCTTCCACCGCTTGGCATTCGACCTCCCGGGTCGGGTGCAGATCGGACTTACAGAAGTCTCAGTGCTGGCACCCACAGCAGAGGATCGCGGCCTCGGCTTCTATATGGCATTCTTCAACCCAATAATCTTTTTGCGTGCCGTTGATTTTGAGGAAGGCTCGCCAGGGAATATGCTACTCGCACTTGATGCCCAATGGGTTGCAACGCCTGGTGTGCAGTTATACGGTGAATTTATGCTGGACGAGTTCCGAGCTTCCGAGCTCTTTAGTAGAAATGGTTGGATAAACAACAAGTGGGGAGGCATGGCTGGCGTACACATCGCCGGAATCGGATTGCAGGACCTTGAGTTACGCGCCGAATATGCCCGTGTCAGACCATACGCGTACAGTAGCAGGGATTCCCAACGCGGATTCACCAACTACTTTGGGATTCTAGGCCATCCCTACGGCCCGAACAGCGAAAGCATGGCGTTCTGGGCAGACTACCGCCCTTCTGACCGATTCACCGCATCCGTATTCGCCACGGCCGTGCGGCGTGGTCGAAATGATGGGGATGTCAATTGGGGAGGCGATCCATTTGTACCGTACACGCAAAATGCTCCGCTAGAGTACGGTGTCTCGCAGGGGCAGGGGATTCGCCAGACGGAGTTCCGTGTGGAAGGCCGTGTTGGATATGAGGTGCTGCCCAGTCTCGTTCTGGAGGCAACTGCCGGATATGCTCGCCTCAGCGATGCGGGCAGTCCTGCTTTGGCGCGCAATTACACAAGTCTCGGTGGAGGGCTTAGATGGAGCCTGCCGTATTCCAACCCGAGGTTCTGACTGATGCGATCCCCGGCGTGAACGACTTCGTGCGCTCACCTCTAACGCTTGCGCCTCTCCGTGTGACGTGTATCAATCGCGACGCCGCGAGAATGGCCACGTATCCTGCCATTCGTCTTTACGTCTGATCCTCTTGCAAAAGCAACAGACGGCAGTGCGTGGTCAACGACTGTGCCGTCGCCTGATTGAGACGAATGAAGAATAGAGGACTCCTCTTTTGAGCGCCGCAAGTAACCCAAAGAGTACAAGAACGCGGCAACAATCGCGGTTCCAGTAATAAATACAATGATCGCAATACCAGGAGGAACGGCTGCCATAATCAACGCCCCTGCACCAAAGAACAACCCAACACAATACAAAACTAAAACCGTCGTGCGGTGAGAGAGGCGATCGGAAAGACGATGGTGAATATGATCCCTGTCAGCATAAAACAACGACTTCCCATCAACCAAACGGCGAATGATGGATGTGCCAGTGTCCAGAATTGGCAAGCCCATAGCGACAACGGGAATCACTAGAGCGATGACTGGAATTTCATGCGCTTTGCCGTGCAGTGCGTAGACAGCTAGCAGGTACCCCAGAAACAGACTACCGCTATCGCCCATGAAAATCCGCGCCGGATAAAAATTGTAGCGGAGAAATCCGACGAGTGACCCAATTAGCGCGACGCATAAGACGAGGTCCACCATCTTCCCACCTATCAGGTATACACCCGCCAAACTTGCGAGAATGATGGCTACCACTCCAGACGCAAGTCCGTCCATTCCGTCGAGAAAGTTTACGGCATTCATCGTACCTACCATCCACATGGCGGTCAGCGAAAACGAAACCGCCATAGCAAGGAAACCACCTCCCAGCGCCGCATCAAATAGACCAACATGCACGCCTCCAGCAAAAACGAATGCGGTGACTCCTAACTGGGCCAGAAGCTTGTGACGAAAATGCAAGTCGTAGAGATCATCTAGAAATCCAACCCCGGCAATTACCAATGCTCCCAACAAAACAATAGGTGACGGCAAAAGCCTAGCGACACTCCCAACCGAAGGAACCAGCTCCTGAAGAATCATAAACGCGCCAATGCCAGCCGACCATCCACCCACAATTGCCAGTCCGCCAGAATTCGGAATCGGCGCGGAGTGGATCTTTCGCCTATTGTCCGGAGCGTCGGTCCATCCTTTTCGGACCGATATGCGGCCGACAATGGGGATCAGTATTAGCGTAGTGCTTAGGCCGACCGCAAATACAATCAGGAGACTTCCAAACAGCATAGTCAAAGGCAAAAAAGGGGGATCAGATTATTGTAGCGCGTTTATTCGTGACTTGAGCACGCTAAAGGAATATTGAAACTGGTCCCACCAGCCGTGGATCGTTAAATAAGAATAGTCCGACCACAATTACAAGGGGTGGATCAACTATACGCCGTTCTTCCAAGTTTAACAACATGCTAAAGACTCTTAGTTGAATCGACCTCTAACGACCGACAAACGTCTCAGTCGTACCAAAAACAAACCACTAGGCTACCGCTCGGGTGCGGCGGCAGGCTCTAAGGACTTATTTGGCCCTGCGTTGATTCGCCTTGTTGGAAGTGACTCCGATCGCTTGGTCAATGACAGGTCCACCGGTTGCACGGAACCATCACCTCCCGGATAATGAGACGCGTCAATGACAATTCCATGCAGTGAACGCGTGGATCCATAACCGTCTGCAGGGCCTTTCGCGTTTGGACCTGGGAGATATCCCAACCAGTAAAGAAAACCGCCCACAGCAACTACACCTGCAATAAAGACGATGAGCGCACCTTGCGCGGACGTGAGTGCCATTAGAATCGCACTAGCAGCAAAAAATGCACTAACCAAATAGAGAATGCGGACCACTTTCGCAGTCGGATACCGTACCATCAAGCGGTGATGAAAGTGATCACCATCCGAATGCAGAAGAGGCTTGTCGTACTGGGGTCTACGGATGAGCGTGACCAGCGCATCCAGAATTGGCAGACCGAGCGCAACTGCCGCGATGGTAAGCGCTACAATCGGGGAAGCATGAGCAGATCCCTGTAGTGCATAAACGGCGAGAACATAGCCAAGAAAGTGGCTTCCCACATCGCCCATAAAAATCGAGGCTGGGCGAACGTTGTATCTCAAAAAGCCAAGAACTGCTCCAAGCGCTACGGCCACGAGTACGATGCCGGAGATGTCACCACCGATCGCATGGACAACACCCAATCCTACGAGCGCAATGGCAACAACTCCGCCAGCAAGACCATCCACACCATCAATAAAATTGACCCCGTTAATCGTTCCCACAACCCAAACAAGAGTAAGCAATATCGAAACGCCCAAAGCCAGCTCACCTCCTCCAAGCGCAGCATCAAAGACGGTTATGCGAAGCCCGCCCACAATTACGAGAACGCTAAAAATCGTCTGCGCAATCAACTTGGGGAGCGCATGCATATCTCGCACATCGTCGACAAAGCCAACCGCTCCCATGAGAATGGCGCCAAGAAGGATGGGCGCAGAGGGCAGCTCAACCGCGATTGCGACCACATCTGGAAGGAGCGGCTTCAATAGGGCAAGCACTCCGAGACCGATACCCATGGCACCTAAAATTCCCAATCCGCCCACACGAGGTATTTCTCGGACGTGGACTTTCCTATGTCCATCCGGCCGATCCATCCATTCCATCTTGAACGCAAGGCGGCGAACAAGCGGGATCAAGACGAGCGCACAAATCAAACTCAGCGCAAAAGCGCCTATCAGAGTCAGAACGAGCATAAAGTCGATGTAATGCGCAAGGAAACCGGAGCTTGGTAGCCGATGAATACAGGGCCGTTTAGTTATCGCTCGTCGAGCACGCCACTAAATAACAACCAGGCCTTTGGAATTCAAGCGATACATAGCACAGAAAGCGTAGTTATGCACGAAATGCATGGGAATGGCATTCGGTTAGGTCCGCGGTCGCAGCTAAAGGACGTTTGGTTAGTGAAACACGGTGGATCGCTAGGCGACATTCCGTGATCCATTCGCCCTAGCCTCTTCGACGGCACTCGGGTCAAGTTCCACACGCTGCGAGACTGGGATGGACATGAGGCGGAGGTACGCGTCCACGACTCCATCCCACGTGTACGTCTCCCGAAGACGCGCTAGAGCCTCTTCTCCAAGCGCCCCGCGCTGTCTTGCGTCCGCGTCCAACTTCTCTATCTGGGCCGTGACGTCCGCGGCGTTGTCGAAGTAGACCGCCGCACTCCCGACGACTTCGCGGTTATACACGTTGTCGTGGGCAATTACCGCGTTTCCTCCCGCCATCGCTTCCAGTAAGGATGGGTTGGTTCCTCCAACTGAATGTCCATGCAAGTAGGTGCGGGCGTAATACCGCAGCGCCACGATCCGATCATCGTAGATGGGGCCTGGGAGTATGATGCGCTCATTGCTTGTGGACGCAATCGATTCCAGGGAGACTGTATAGCTGGTTGGCTTCCGTGTAGTCCCCAGTGCGACTAGCGGATGCGGACTGTTCGAGTCTACATAGCCCTGAAAAATTTCCCGCACGTGATTCTCTGGCTCGAAGCGACTGACCACGAGATGGTATTCAAACGGCGTGAGTCCCCATTCCGACAGCGGAGCCGGGTCTGGCGGTGTGTCAATGGAATGTGCTCCGTAGGGAATCACGGCAACTTTTGGAAGCCTGCCGTGCCGCGCGCATAGGAAATCTCGGATTGCTCCAGCGTCAGCAATCATCAGATGCGGGACGAATTGAGCGATGGACTCCATCAATTTCCACCAGGTCTTTCCGAGGAAACCCCACTTGTCCCGCTTCCATTCCACCCCATCCATATTCATCCACACTTCTGTACCAGCCATCTTCGGCATCAAACAAAACAGACTGGTGCCGTAACCCAACATGTACACGACATCGTATTTCTTCCGAGCCCGCCAGAGTGCCCTGAAATCGTGGATTATCGTTGTCAGACCTCCGAGGTGGGGAGCCGGAACGTAGGCCAAATGGACGCCGCGGTAGCTTGACGGCCCGCCGGTACCTTCGCAGTACACCGTTACGTTAACGCCGTGTTTTGCCAAGCGAACGGAGAGCTCCTCGGCGAACGTCTCGAACCCTCCGTATTGCGCGGGAATGCCACGCGAACCAATGATTGCAATGGAAGGTGGAGACATTATCTGAATCTGACGTCTTGAATCAAAAAGTTACTCGGCTTCACGGATGGCCTCGGGTTCCTTACGCAAGGCGTTTTGCGCGGCAACTATCGCGATGCCCACAAACATCCACAGATAGTAGGCATACTGTCTAACCTCAAACGTCTGGTTAGTGCCATTCAAGGGAATTGTCAGGAACATCAGGAGGACAGCGATCAATGCATATTGCTTCGCTGGTCCTTCTCGCGCCAGCCGGTAAAGGCGGACAACCAGAGCAGTCAGCTTTCCATAAAACAACACGAAGCATGTAAAGCCGATAAAGCCGTAATAAAGAAGCAGCGCCAACCAGTAAACGTCTTCCACGATGTATATGAAAACGTAGGTGAGCAACGCCGAAAGGTTGAAGTGCTCACCGACCGCCGCTGCAACAATTGTCACGTCGGATGAATGCCCCAGCAATGTGATGCCGCCATTGAAGAGGTTGGGGATGAACGTCAGAATGAGTCCAAGTCTTTGCGTGCGGGCATTCTCCTGGTACTCAGCCGAGAAAACGTCCAGAAAGTAGAGGTTTTCTGTTAAGCTCGTGCCCATGCTCAGCGTGATCGCTGCTACAAGCGGGAGAAGAAGCGTGGTAAGCCATATCGTTCTCCGGAGACCTCGAACCGCGATCTGGTGCATGACTACGACCAGAATTGTCGCGAATACGGCCATTCTCGAGTGAGCCTGAAACGTGAGGAGCAAAGCCATACCGACGCCTCCGGCATAAACCCATGGCCGTTTTTGGAAGCGCACGACCCAAACGACGAGGCACACAAGCACGAAGTATGCATAGGCGACAGGCCTCGCGATGGTGCCGTTAATGTCGTAGCTCTCCATCAATGTCAAATCATCGGGCGCGAGCCCAACAATGTTGTAACCACCCCACGCATGAACTACGGAGAAAAAGCCACGGACAGGCTGGCCGCCGAGCCACTCCATGATCCCTATGACGGCTTGGATGCCAAAGGCCACGATGATCACCCGTGGTATGCGCGCAAGCTGTTCGTCCTCGGGCGTCAACATGATCAGCGCGTAGATCAAGGGGATGTACCTCAGCAACGCTTTGAGGCTGACTGATGCTGCAAACACATCGGCGTGGTTCAGGAACATGGTCCCTACGCCCACGGCAATAAAACCTATCAGGAATCTATCGATTCGCCGACCGATAACGCGAATGGTTCCGTACTTGGTTAGGTGCAGGGCGGCGGCTCCTAGGGCAACGATCCAGACAAGAATCTCGGGGGCCTGTCGCAGTGCAATCAGAAAGCCTTTGGGAAAAGGCAACCAACGCAAAACGAAATCCTCGAGTGGCAAGTAAAACGCGATGCCCAGAAGCACGTTGAAGCCAATTTTCCGCGCGTCCTGATTCATTCCTTGCATCTATTCCTACAGAAAACTACATCCGCTGGAGACCTGAAGCCGCATACAGTTTTGTAGCTTCCTGCCTCTTTTTGAGCGACAAGCCCTTTCTTACAGCGAACGAAATGAACTGGAAGCAAAAGTCTGTGATTCAGAATGTGGCTGCAAGGCTTCCTCGACGGCTAGGTAGTGCAGTCTACTACCAGATGCAGCGTCGCTACGGTAAGCTTGGCATCACAGATCCTCGCAGCAGACTGGAGGCAGGTTTACAGATGCTCGAGTATGCTGAACGGGAAGGGAAATCGGTGGAGGGCAGTACTGTCGTCGAAGTAGGCACAGGCCACCGCATGAACGTCCCAATCGCCTTGTGGCTTAATGGCGCCGCCCGCATCAATACGTTCGATCTCTACCCGCACCTCCGCGCCGGGTTGGTTCTTGAGGATGTCGCCTACATGCGTGCGAATGAGAGGGCGGTGTTTGAGGTTTTCGTGAGCGTGGCTGAACGCCCAACCTTTCAGCAGCGATGGCGACAGCTCATGAGTATGACAATTGATGCGCACAACTTTGCTAGCGCATTCAACGTGACGTACCACGGACCAGGAGACGCGGCACAGACAGGATTACAGGAAGACAGCGTTGATTTCCACGTTTCGTTTACCGTCTTGGAGCATATTCCGCCATCTGTTCTTACATCGATCATGAGGGAAGCGGGACGAGTTCTTAAGGACGACGGCCTTTTCATCCACCACATCGACTTTACAGACCACTTCGCGCATGCTGACGACGAAATCACGTTCGTGAACTTTCTCCAGTTTGACGAGCCAACATGGATGAAACTTGGCGGCAACCGGTTCATGTACATGAATCGCCTTCGCGTGGATGATATGACCGCCTTACTCGTTGACGCCGGATTGGAGATCATTCGAAACGATCACCAAGTTGACGACCGATCGCTGAAGGCGTTGAACAACGGCCTCGTTGTGGATGCCCAATTCAGCGAGAAGTCCGTTGAAACCAATGCCACTGCACGTCAGTGGGTCGTTGCTCGCGCGCCGAACGGCTAGTCGGTTACAGGCAGTGCGGCCAGGATTGCTGAGATAGTTGCGGCGAGTTCCGGCCGCCAATCCGGGGCCGCAATTCCGAACGCAGATTGGATCTTTTTTGTGGCCAGCACAGAATTTGGAGGGCGCCGCGCCGCGGTCGGGTATTCTTTGGTGGTGATTGGGACGACGTTCTTCACGCGAGAAATCCCCCGAGCCTCGGCTTCTTCAACAATGGCCTGCGCAAAGGAAAACCATGTTGTGGCAGGCTGTCCCGCGAAATGAAAGGTGCCCCAATTCTCCTTTCCGCCAACAAGATTGCGTGCGATGGCGATCAATGCATCAGCGATGGAGTAGGCGGATGTGGGGCATCCGTGCTGGTCGCTTACAACGCGAAGCTCGTCCCGCTCTCGGATCAGGTTGAGCATGGTGCGCACGAAGTTGGTGCCGTGGGGACTGAATACCCAGGACGTCCTGACGATGACGTGCCTGCCCGCCAGCGACCGCACTACCTCCTCTCCCGCCCACTTACTCGATCCGTAAACGCCCAGCGGGTTTGGCGGGTCGTCCTCGGTGTAAGGTCCAGTTTTCAGACCATCGAACACATAATCCGTTGAAACGTGAATCAGCGGGATGTCGATCTCCGCGCAGGCCAGTCCAATATGTTCTGCACCGTCCCTATTTATTTGAAATGCGAGCCCTGACTCTTCCTCCGCGCGGTCCACAGCCGTGTATGCCGCGGCGTTGACGACGATGTCCGGCCGGTGCTCTTCGACCGCCCGCACGACAGCGTCTTTGTCGGCGATGTCAAGACTTTCGCGATCCAAGCCGACGACGTCAAACGCAGAGGAAGCTCGATTCACGAGTGCCCTGCCCACCTGCCCTCTTGCGCCGGTTACAAGTAATTTCACTGCAACACACCCTGAACCATTTGTGGTAGATCTTCTTCTCTAAGCATACTCAGGAACGGAAGGCGCTCATCCTTCGCGGACAAGATTGGCCGCTCCGTTGGCCATGCAATGTTTAATTCAGGGTCGTTCCATGCGACGCCACCTTCATCGTTGGAGTCGTAAGCGGATGTGCACTTGTAGAGGAAATCAGCTTCGTCGGAGAGCGTATAGAAACCGTGGGCGAATCCAGCCGGGATCCATAGTTGATGGTGATTTTGGTCGCTCAGTTCAACGCTGTACCATCGACGGAACGTAGGTGACTCGGGCCGCAAATCCGCAACCACATCGAATACGGATCCTCGGACAACCTCGACTAGCTTGGCCTGTGGAGAGCGGACCTGGAAGTGCAGACCCCGTAGAACGCCTTTAATTGAGCGAGAATGGTTGTCCTGCACAAACGGTCGGTCGATGCCGATCTCACGGTATCTATCCTCGTGGAATCGTTCCAGAAAGAATCCTCGTTCGTCAGTGTAGACTCTTGGAAGCAACAGAAGAACGTCCTGCAGTGGAGTTTCGATGACATCCATCGGCTCTTACGCTCTTGCTTCGTGGTCGTCGTGACCAATTAGACCCATCAAATAGGAGCCGTACGGACTCTTCTCCAGGGACGTCGCCAGATTCTCCAACTGCGCCTTGGTTATGAATCCCATTCGGTAGGCAACCTCCTCTGGACAGGCGATTTTCAAACCTTGCCGAGACTCGACGACCTCCACGAAATTTGAGGCTTCCAGTAGAGACTGATGAGTACCGGTGTCCAGCCAGGCCGTACCGCGACCGAGACGTTCCACCCGCAAGTCTCCGCGATTCAGGTAAGCCTTGTTTACGTCCGTTATCTCCAACTCGCCGCGCTCGGAGGGCGTTAGATCTCGGGCAATTCTCACGACGTCGTTGTCATAGAAGTACAAACCTACAACTGCGTACTTCGACCGCGGGCTTTTCGGCTTCTCCTCTATTCCAATCGCCAGGCCGTCGGCATCGAACTCTACAACGCCATAGCGTTCTGGGTCCTTGACGAAGTAGCCGAATACAGTCGCGCCTTGCGTTCTTTGCGCCGCCTGTTGCAGGGTCGTCGTTAGCCCCTGCCCATAGAAAATATTGTCTCCAAGGATTAGGGCAACTCCATCTTTGCCGATGAAGTCGGCTCCTATAACAAAGGCCTCCGCAATGCCGTTGGGTTCAGCCTGTTCGGCATACGAGAAAGACATTCCCCAATTTTCGCCCGTACCAAGCAGGCGCCTAAAGTGGTCAAGATCGTGAGGCGTTGAGATAATTAGAATCTCCCGAATCCCCGCAAGCATCAGTGTGCATAGCGGATAGTAGATCATCGGTTTGTCATAAACCGGCATGAGCTGCTTGCTGAACACGATGGTCAACGGGTGCAACCGTGTTCCGGAGCCACCTGCCAATATGATTCCCTTCATCGGCGTCTACTACTTATCCCTCTATGATTCCCGCGGAGACGAGAGCCTTCCAAACCATGTCCGCCGCTTCATCAACCGACATGTTCGCAGTCTCGAGTGTCAGTTCTGGACTTTCTGGAGCCTCGTACGGTGCCGAAACGCCGGTGAGGTTTGAAATGTCGCCCTGATCCGACTTTTCGTAGAGCCCTTTCGGATCACGCTCTCTGGCTGTCTCAAGATCCACGTCCACGAAGACCTCCATGAAACGTCCTTCAGGGACAAGAGCACGCACACGGTCACGATCTACACGATACGGCGAGACGAACGTGCAAAGAACAACACTGCCTTGCTCAAAGAACAACCGGGCGGCCTCACCTACTCGGCGGATGTTCTCGGCGCGGTCGGTGGCAGAAAATCCAAGGTCGCCACAGAGTCCGTGACGGACGTAATCACCATCGAGAAGCATGGTGCTGACTCCAGCGTCAAAGAGGCGCCGCTCAAGCACCCGGGCGATGGTTGTCTTGCCGGAGCCTGACAAACCCGTGAACCACACAGCGGCAGCCAAGTGATCGTTGGCGGCCTCGCGCTCCTCCCGTGGAATATTCAGCCCTTCCCAGACAACATCCGGGGAGCGCATCGCTTGTCTTGCGGCCTCAAACTCCTTACGCGAAAATGCTTCAGCAAGCTCGCTGACTTCCTCAGCTGTGCGCGTCGCGCCGCGAATCATGCCAGCCGCTACCGTGTTGTGCGAGAACGGATCCACGAGGATAAAGGCGCCCGTTTCCTGGTTCGTTCTATACGAATCGAAGTAAAGTGGCTGCGCGGTAGTTAATTCTATCCGGCCTATTTCGTTGAGTTGAAGCGTATCTGCCTCTTCGCGATGAAGCGTATCCACGTCAACGCGGTAGGCCACGTTGTCCACGAATGCCTTTACCTCACGCGTCGTGTGCTGAATGATGTAGTGCCGGTTGCGGTCTAGGGGCTCTTCGCTCATCCAACAGACCATGGCTCCAATTTCGTTATCGACATCCGGAATGTTGCCGGGCCGCACGAGCATGTCTCCCCGGCTGATATCAATCTCGTCCTCAATCGTAATAACGACGGGTTGATCGGCACTTGCCGACTCCAGGTCGCCCTCAAACGTCGTGATCTCTTTGACGCGACTCGTTTTCCCGGACGGTAGAACCATCACTTCCTCTCCGGGCCGGATGACGCCGGACGAAATCGTACCCGCGTACCCTCGGAAATTCTGGTGGGGCCTGATGACTGACTGAACAGGGAAACGGAAGTCGATAAGGTTCCGGTCTGACGCGATGTTGACGTGCTCCAGATGGTGCAGGAAAGTTGGCCCGCGGTACCAATCCATGTGCACACTGCGATCCACCACATTATCTCCATTCAGTGCGGAGACCGGGATAAACGTGATGTCATTGATATCCAGCTTGGCCGAAAACTCGGTGTACTCGCGTTCAATGGCCGCAAAGGTTTTCTCGGAGTACTCGACGAGATCCATTTTGTTAACCGCAACTACGACGTGCGGAATGCGCAGCAGCGATGCAATAAACCCGTGGCGTTTCGATTGAGTGAGAACACCATGTCGGGCATCAATTAGGACGACAGCCAAATCCGCCGTCGACGCACCAGTCACCATGTTGCGCGTGTACTGCACGTGCCCGGGGGTATCCGCAACGATGAACTTGCGGTTCGGCGTCGCGAAAAAACGATACGCCACGTCGATGGTGATTCCTTGCTCCCGCTCTGCGCGGAGTCCATCGGTGAGCAGCGCCAGGTTTACGCCCTCCTCGCCTCTATTTCGGCTGGCCTGTTCGATGGCCTCAAGCTGATCCTCAAAGATGGCTTTCGAATCATAGAGCAGCCTGCCGATGAGCGTACTTTTCCCGTCGTCGACGCTGCCCGCTGTCGTAAACCGCAGTAGGTCCATCTCGAGGTAAGCGTTTCCCAAGGTTGTGGATCCTTCAGCGGCGTTCATTATCCCGTTCGTCTCTGACATAGTATTGTGCGATTGCGCCTGCTGGGTTTTTCGTTCGTGCCGCGATGCGGAATGAGGAACTCGTTGGCTAGAAGTAGCCTTGTTTCTTGCGGTCTTCCATAGCCGCCTCAGAACGTTGGTCGTCGTGTCTCCCACCGCGTTCTGTTTCGCGGGCAGCGGCCACTTCCTGGATGATTTTGTCCATCGAATCCGCGGAGGAGAGTACAGCTCCCGTACACGTAGCATCGCCGATGGTCCGAAAGCGAATGGTGCGGCGCTCTAGGGCCTCGCCAGGAAGGAGCGAAACGAAATCTGTCTTCGCCAGCAGAGTGCCGCGTCGATCGAATACTTCGCGCTCATGGGCAAAATATAAATGTGGGATATCGATGTTTTCGAACCCGATGTACTGCCAGACGTCCATTTCCGTCCAGTTGCTGAGCGGGAAGACGCGAAAGTTCTCGCCGACGTTCTTGTGACCGTTATAGAGCTTCCACAATTCGGGACGCTGGTTCTTGGGATCCCACTGTCCGAATCGGTCTCGATGGGAAAAGAATCTTTCCTTGGCTCGCGCCTTTTCTTCATCCCGCCGACCACCGCCGAAGGCGGCATCAAACTGGTGCTCCTGAAGGGCATCAAGAAGCGGGACGATCTGCAATCCGTTTCGGCTTGCTTCCGGGCCGGTTTCTTCTACGACGCGGCCTTTGTCGATAGCGTCTTGAACGCTAGCCACGTGCAGCTTCACTCCCAGCTCATCGACAAGCTTGTCTCGAAATACGATGGTCTCGGGAAAGTTGTGCCCCGTGTCCACGTGCATCAGCGGGAAGGGAATCGGTGCAGGATGAAACGCCTTGCGCGCCAGATGCACCATTACGATCGAGTCTTTCCCGCCTGAAAACAAAAGGACGGGGCGCTCGAACTGGGCAGCGACCTCGCGCATCACATAAATCGCTTCGGCCTCGAGATCTTTGAGGTGCGAATTCCGATAGGATGTGACTGAAGACGACATAGAAACCTGATATTTTGGAGACGTCAATATTCAAATACTAGTGCCCGTTCAAAGGCATATGCAACCAGAGCGCCTGTATCCTTGGCGTCTTTACGGAGCCCTATAACCAAACCAGCGCGCATGTGATAACGGTGGTTAGCAACACGATAAGGCTTACTGGAAAACCCGCTTTCGAATAGTCTGTGTACGTATATCCACCCGGCCCCATAACCATGAGATTCGTTTGGTAACCAATTGGCGTGAGGAAGCTGGCGGCGGAAGCAACGGTAACGGCAACAGCAAACGCTTTCCAATCCGCGCCCAGTTCGGCGGCTACGGCGAGGGCAACCGGCAACATCAGAACAGCAGACGCTTTGTTGGTGATGAGCTCCGCGAGCAGGTTCGCGCAGACGTACACAATGACAAGCATAGTCACCGGCCCCACTGATCCCGCCACACTTACGATTCCGTGGGCCGCTGCCGCCGCAAGCCCGGTGGACTCGACTGCCTTGCCCAGCCCCAATGCGGCGGCAATCACGAAAATAACTGGAACGTCGATAGCCTTTCCGATCGCCTGCCCACGCAGACATCCTGTGACTATCATTCCGATTGCACCTGCGAAAGCAGCGGTGACGAGTGGAAGCAACCCCGTCGCGACGAGCAAAATCGTTGCAAATAGAATGGCCAGCGACAGCGGCGCTCTTCGCGCCACGGGGCGGACGTAGTCGTGAGGAGAAACCAAAGCAAAATCATTGGATCCCTCCGACAATCGGCGAGCAAGTGTGGGTCTCCCCTCGATCAGAAGTAGGTCGCCGGGCTGGATCGCGACGCCTCCGAGGCCGCCGTCCACAAGCGAGTCATGCCTTTGAATACCTAAGACGACGCCGCCATAGGTCTCTCGAAAGCCGATTTCCTTGAGGGTCATACCCACGAGGCTGGAACTCGGCGCAACGACTGCTTCGACGAGCGGAAGATCAGGCCGACCTTCATCAACGTGAGGCGCCTTTCTTGCCAGACCGGGACGCTGCGAAAGCATATCGTGGGCCTGCACGTCGCCAACGAATCGGAGCACGTCGTCTGGCAGCAACGTCGTTTCGGGCTGAATCTCCATTACGGAATCACTGCGCCTCACGTGAGCCAAATATGCACCGCCGAGCGTCCGAAGGTTCGCTTCCTCCACTGTCCTTCCTATGAATGGCGCATCCGCCAACACCGTCAATTCGAATTGATAGTCGCGAACACGACCGCTCATAGTTGCGTCACCCCTATCGGGTAACAGCTTGTTTCCAATGAAAGCGTAATAGGCGCTCACGAGTATTACCGCCGGGACGCCAACCCATGTGAGGTCGAAGAAGTTGAATCCCGGCAGTCCTTCGGAGAGAAGCAGACCATGCACGACAACATTCGTACTTGTTCCAATAAGCGTAAGCCATCCACCAACCATCGCCGCTGTTGATAGTGGCATGAGGAGCTTCGACGCCGGAATCCCTGCAGTTCGCGCCCAGGTTTGAACGCGAGGGATTAGCACAGCGACAATCGGCGTATTGTTCAAGATGCCCGAAAGCAGTGCCGTCGGGAGCATCAATCGAAGAAGAGCCGTTGTTGGGTTAGAGGATCGCGGTTCGAGCAGGCGATCTAGAAAGCCAAGCGCACCCGTGCGTTCAATCCCTGCGGCTACAACAAAAAGTGAAGCGATTGCGATAACTGCAGGGTTTGAAAACCCCTGAAACGCTTCATCTGGAGTGACGACTCCGGCGAGCAAGAGCGCGCCAAGAGTGCCGAGAAGCACCAGGTCAGTCCGCCCAATTCCCCGGACGAGCGCGATGATCATTACGATGATCGCGCCAAGCGTGAAGTAGGCGTGCCAGGTAAGGTCCATACGACATCAGAGGCTTCTTGGGCGGCATGTTAACCCTGAGCCCTGAAACGGGAGGCCGATTACAACCACCGACGCCAGTCGAGATCCGGATCTCCAATGGTAAAGACCGACGGGTTTCGGATGTCCTCTTTGTTGTAGACAAGCCGTTCCCCATCGCGCGTCATCAATCTTCCACCCGATGCTTCAACAATGCACTGGGCTGCCGCGGTATCCCATTCAAATGTGGGTACGGTCCTAGGATAGAAATCGGCCGCTCCAGCAGCAACAAGACAAAACTTCAGCGACGAGCCCATGCTCGTCGACTCAACGTCGATTCCTTCCGCTGCCATCTTCTCAAGCATAGAAGCCACTTCGGGCCCTGCGTGATCGCGGCTAGCAACAACCGTGAGTTTCTCTGCCGAGTGAGGGCGTGAGGTCATCGCTTTCGGCTCTTTCCCGCTACGCTGCACGAACGCGCCCGCTCCTTTGGCGGCATAGTACGTGATTCCCTGAACCGGAACGTGCACAACACCGAGAACGGCTTCCCTCTCCTCAATCAATGCTACGTTCACTGTGAACTCACCGGTCGTCTTCTTGACGAACTCCTTGGTACCATCCAAGGGATCCACACACCAAAAGCGCTTCCACGATTGCCTCGATACGTAGTCGCCCGGATCTGACTCCTCCGAGAGTACGGGGATGTCCGGAGTTAGGGCGGTCAGTTTCTCGACCAGAAAATTGTGTGATGCCTGGTCGGCTTGGGTCAAGGGCGAGTCGTCAGATTTGTAGTCGATCGGAAGTGGTTTGTCGTAGAAGTCGAGTATGATGCGTCCTGCTTCTTCCGCCAGATTGCGAACGTCTCTAAGTAATTCAGTCACGAAGTGTTGGATTGGTAATTGGGATGAATCGAAAGGGAGTGCACCTTCTCGTATGCACCTAAGACAGTTGCTGCGCCTGAACGCGTTCGCGGAAATATTCGAGTGTACGTTTCAGGCCTTCCGCGCGGTCAACTGAAGGCTCCCAGCCAAGTATCTCGCGCGCCTTGGTGATGTCCGGTTGCCGGACCTGCGGATCGTCCGCTGGTAGCTCCTCAAACGTAATGATGCTCTTCGAGCCAATCAGGGCTACGACCTCTTCCGCAAACTCGCGAATTGAGATCTCATTAGGATTGCCGATGTTTACCGGTTCTGTCTCGTCCGACATCAACAACCGAAAAATGCCCTCCATCAAGTCGTCTACATACTGAAACGACCTTGTCTGGGAGCCGTCGCCGAAAACCGTAATGGGTTCGCCGCGAAGTGCTTGCCCCATAAACGCCGGAAGGGCACGACCATCGTCAAGGCGCATGCGAGGGCCGTATGTGTTGAATATTCGTACAATGCGCGTCTCTACGCCGTGGTAGCGATGATAGGCCATGGTGATGGCTTCGGCGAAGCGCTTCGCTTCATCGTACACCCCCCGATATCCGACCGGATTGACATTGCCCCAGTAGGTCTCTTTTTGGGGATGCTCGAGAGGATCTCCATAGACCTCCGACGTCGAAGCGATGAGAAACCTTGCGCCTTTGGCTTTAGCAAGGCCAAGGCAATTGTGCGTTCCAAGCGCCCCAACTTTTAGTGTTTGAATTGGGAGTTTGAGATAATCGATCGGCGACGCAGGGCTTGCGAAGTGCAGGATGTAATCCAGATCGCCGGGGACATCAATGAAGTTGGTGACGTCGTGGTGGACAAACTCGAACCGTTCGTCTTCGACAAGGTGGGCAACGTTCTCCGAGCTTCCTGTAACAAGGTTGTCCATACAGACAACGTCATGCCCTTCTGCGAGAAATCTCTCACAGAGGTGTGAGCCCAGAAATCCGGCACCACCTGTTATCAGTGTACGTGGCATAGTTACGCTAGACTTTTAGGGAGCGCGCTTGCCATCCGGAAAGCCTCACGCTTCGGCAAGGCCATCCATTTTTTCGTGGACTACGACAGGAGCCATGAGTGCACGCCCAATACTATGGTACTCAAAACCATTCTC
>JBBKWZ010000230.1:0-4037 GCA_037969195.1 Rubricoccaceae bacterium
CTCGGACGTATCCAAAGCCTGGGAAGCCGCGACTCAGACGGCCGAGGAGGCTGGAATCCGAACGGTACATATGCGCCTGGGCGTGGTGCTCTCTAGGGAAGGCATCCTACTAAAGCGCCTCGTTCCGCTGTACAAGGCGGGACTTGGCGGACCAATAGGTTTGGGGCGTCGCTATATGCCATGGATCGCTATTGATGATGTTGTAGGGGCCATGTTGCATCTTCTGGATTCCGAAATAGTCGGCCCCGTTAATCTCGCGTCACCCGGCCACGCAACGGGAGCGCAGTTTGGGAAGGCCCTAGGAAAAGTCCTTCATCGTCCTTCAGTTCTTGCAGTCCCCTCCCCGATTGTCTCGCTGTTCGGGGGCGAGATGGCCAGGGAGATTGCCTTAGCCAGCATTCGCTTAGAGCCGATGCGTCTTCTCAGCGATGGCTTCAAATTTGAGTTTGAGTCTCTGAGCGACGCGCTTCAACACGAGATCGCTGTCTAGCGACTCCTCCTAACGGACGGACAAAACCTGAAGCGGCGCGTCGTTGTTGCCAACGATGAGAAGATGACCCGTGCTGGTGGTGACCCATGAAAGGCTTCGAACGTCCACAGGGGGGGGCAATCCACTCTCTCCTGAAAGCATCGGATTCCAGCCGGTAGCGCCGTCGTATTAAAGTACCAAACCACGCCCCGCGTTATACGGCTCAGGAATGCTACGATAGTCCGGATTCGCGCGTTCGAATGCTAGAGTAGACTCGATCGCCCACAGCGCGGCCCTGCGTAACACCGTGCTCTATCGCGGGGCGATAGTGTATTCCGCCGTACATCCGGCTGATTGCCGCTTCGTCTGCCGCTTCACGAAACGACTCAAACGAGCGAACGGGGAGCCCGTACGCAACCTCTGTAGAATCGACGAAGGCGAAGGGCTCGCCGAAGAGTCGCGTAAGCACTACGGAAGCCGAACCGGAAGCCACACTGTGGCCGCTCGTGTATTCTGGAAAAGGTGGTGTCTGAAGAATCGGTCGCCAATCCGGGTCAACATATCTGTTGATGACTGTTTCCGGCCTCGTCAACTCGCTTCGGTATTTCTCGTCCCAGCAACTGATAAACGCGTCAAAGAGTGCGATGGTTGTAAGCGCTAAAGCTTCGGCCGTCTGCATGGCATCCATTTCCTGACTAAGTGACGCGATCCCGGCGATGCCGACCCAATGCCCTCCTGGAGTAATCTTCTTTTCAAAGCTGACTGTGTGGCCTTCGTGTGTTGACGCAAAAGGATTGCAATCCCAGAACTGCGCAATCTCGACCTGTTCCGAATCCAGATTTGCCGCCGTCTCATAGACCTCCATCATCTCGCGATAGAACAACGACGACCGTGACGAATCAAACGGCGTGGGTGGAGCAGGGGTAAATTCGTCGGCGGTCGTCAGTATGAACGGACGAATCTGGTTCCAGTTGGGCTCGAGTCCATCATTGTAATCAGGCGGGGTTGGAATCCAGCGAGCCGGATCCTCCGTGGCAACCTGAAACCGAGTCATCGTGCGCGTCTGCGCATAGTTGTCTGTGCTTGCGTAGGCCAATATTGCCGTGGCCATGGCCTCTCCGTATTTGATAGAAGCCTGGACGACGGCGCTCGAAAGCGCGGTACGGGCCACTTCTAGTGTTTCTTGCTCTTTACGAGCGAGCGGGCTTCCATCAAATACAAACTGTTGTGCCGCACGCGAGAACGCAATGGTACTCGCAAGCTCCGGGTCTACAATCTCTGTCGGTCGGGGTGTCGCTTCAAGATCTCTGAGCTGCCCGGCCAGCGAACGAAATCCGGGGTCCAGATTTGCCAAGACCTCGTAGGCGGCAATGTTTGGGTATGCATAGTCTCTGCTGGCAACCGGCGGAGATATGATGTCCGTCACCATAACGGCCGTCAGCGCCCTGTTCCAATCCACTAGGTACCTCCCGTCAACAGAGGATGGAACGACTTGCTCGGTAGCGTTTTCGTCCCCGCCGCTACATCCCATGAAAGCTGAGACCAACAAACAGGCGAAAGAGAACGTCCTAAACTGGGTGAGCAAAGAGATCATGGGCAGATAAATGCGATAATGTTAAAATAGAACAACTGGAGTCGCAACCCATCCACACCTTCTAATAGGGGGACTGGACCAGATTTGGCCTGACGCGGAAGTCAATAGACTCGGATAGGGCTGAGTCAGTTGTTGATTGACAGCACCTGAAGTGGCCCATCGTTATTGGCGACAACGAGAAATCGCCCATTCGGCGTGTCGAGTAGCTGAAGTCCGCGAACATCGCCAAGCAACGCGAGTCCACTTTGTCGCCCGCGGTTGACCGCAAACATACCTCCACCTGTACCACGGAGAAGTAGCCCTCTGCCAGCGTCGTACGGTCCGCTCTCGACATCTGCCGATCGGCTGTTGCCAGCAAGAACGAGATCCACAACCCCGTCGCCATCTACATCCTCCGCTACGGTCGAGTACACCGGAGCGACCTGGGCCTCGATCGGCAACTCATGTGCTGTGAACCGTCCTGCTCCATCGTTCTCGAACCAGGTCGTCGCAAACCATCCTGCTTCAAGGACGAGGGCGCCACCAAGTTCGTTGCTATTGAACACTTCGTCCATGGTGGCGTTGGCGTACCGCGTATAGCGCGGAAAACGCTGCTGTAGGTATGGCAGTTGTTGCATGATGGCCTCCCTTCGGTGAATCGGGTATTCCTTGCCATCGGGGTAAACCAGCGTGAGAATGGCGTCCAACGTACCATTCGAGTCAAAATCGCGGGCGTACACACGTGCAGGCTCATCCCTGCTCGCTCGAATACGGCTATTCAAGCCCAAGTTTCCTGCCAACAGGTCGGAGTCTCCGTCGCCATCAAGATCGGCCACAATAAGCGAATTCCACCATCCTGTATAGCCAGCCAGGCCATCGTCAACCCTACGCTCAAATGTGCCGGAACGGTTTGCTGCCCAAACCTGCGGCGCCATCCATTCTCCAACGACGACAAGTTCCAGAGTGCCATCTCCGTCCACATCCGCAAAGTCGGCGCCCGAAACGAGACCAACCTCCGAAAGTGATGGGGCCATTTCCGACGTTACGTCTACAAATCTGCCGTTCTCATTACGAAGAACGTAGCTTCGTGGTGCCTCGGGCCAATTTCCGGGTAGAACACGACCGCCAACAAAAAGGTCGAGGTCGCCGTCGCCATCCATGTCTCCAGAGGCAACGGCGCCTGTTGAAACCGGCATAAGCGGAAGCGTACCGTCAGGGCTCTTCTCGAATCCACCGGCACCGTCTCCTAGGTAGAGGCGGTCCTGGTAGGCCTGCGCCGCCTCCTCGTCTTGCGCACGAACGTGGCTACCTCCGCTACCTACGTACAGGTCGATGGCACCATCGCCGTTTGCATCGAAGAAAAGTACGTGAGTGTCTTCTCGTATGGCATCTGCCCCAGCCCATGGGCCTTCCTGTTGGATGAATGACGAGCCTTCGCCTTGAACGAACAGCCGTCCGGATTGACCTGCGGCGCCTCCCACATACAGATCCACAAGATCATCTCCGTTTACATCTGCCTGTGCAACAGAAGGCCCTTCACGCGAATGCATATGAGGAATCAACGGATCGCGCTTGAAGTCCAGAAAGGGGTCCTCAATGTGCACGAAGTCCATGCCCGTACCCGAGACTGGAGCGAAAAGAGCTCCGGATGCTACTTCATCGCTCCGATCGACCTCAATCGCATCGGTGTACTTCACGACCAAAACCTGGTCGGCTGGAACCTCGGATAGCTGCTGGATCCTTCCGTCGGGCCAGCGTATCGTCACGTCTGCAGAAGCCGAACCACCTAACCCAAAGTGCAAGAGCCGATCGAGTGCGGAGAAAAAACCGGACGTGGGAATGTTGTCGCGAACTTGCCTGCCCGACTCCGCGACTACATACGCACGTGCGCCGATTCCGGCTGAATTGCCATCCTGTCCCTCGAATCGAATCTCAAGCCAGTGACGATCCGGGAACAGTGTCTCTGCCTGATTCTTGTAAACGGATGGAGGGCTA
>JBBKWZ010000231.1:0-5131 GCA_037969195.1 Rubricoccaceae bacterium
GTCGTGCCGGGCACGTTCACGCCGACACCAGATCCGCAAGGTCAGTTAGGGATGCATGTCGAGAGCCGCTCGTATGCGTGGAGCTTTCCGTTCACCGAGTATTTCGTCATCATGGAATACGAGATCACGAACATCTCAGGCGCCGCGTGGGACTCCGTGTATGTGGGCATCTGGGAAGACATGGTAGTCCGAAATGTGATTACTACGACTGACGCCGGGGGCAACTTTTTCAATAAAGGTGGGCGCGGTTTTCTTGGCTACCCTATCTACGATATGAATGGGACGATACTCGACGCGGCGCCAGATTCCCAGTTCGTGTCCTATGCGTGGAACCTTGGGGGACAGGAGGAGAGCCTGAATACCTATGGCGCAATTGCTTTCCTCGGAGCAGAGTGGAACGATCCCGTCCAGGGACGGCGCTTCTTCCACCCGTTCCTGCAGGAAGAGTACGAGGCCGATGGCTATGCCGCGCCCCGCGCGAACCCCCGATATTGGCTCTTTTCCAATGGAAACGACCAGCTCGCCCGCCCAACTGACGACGACGAACGTTACCGGCGAATGGGCACGCCACTGCCACTCGATGAACCCGTCGCCGGAGATCCCCGGCCACTGAGGCAACGCCTTGCCGAAGACGGACTCAATGCGCAGGGCAACTGGATCGGCATGTTTCCAATCGGCCCCATTCCGCGCGTCGAACCCGGCGAATCCATCACGGTGAACTTCGCCATGGTGTCGGCGCTCAAGCCCGATGCGTTCCAGGACATAGCGTCTCGCCCCATTGATAACGACGATTCGCGGGCGAGTCTCCGAAACAACGTGTTCTGGGCGATGCGCACGTACGCCGGGGAGGATCTCAATTACAACGGGCGGCTCGACGAAGGCGAAGATCTGAACGGGAACGGCGAGTTGAACCGCTATCTAATCCCCGAGCCTCCCGCGTCGCCGAGGTTACGCGTGGAGGTGGATCGAAGTCGCGCCACACTTTATTGGGACGAGTTGGCGGAGACGAGCGTCGATCCGATCTCTGGCCGCGCCGATTTCGAAGGGTACAGGATTTATCGCTCGGATCCGGGCGATGATCGCCAAGGCAACATATTTGGGGAGGCTGACCTGTTGGCTCAGTACGACCAGGTTGGTAACGATGTGGGATTCAACAATGGCTTCGGAGCAGTATTTCTAGACACTCCAGCCACATTTCCAGGAGATTCTATCCAGTACCGCTACAAGTATGAGGCAGAGGGGTTGCTGAATGGCTGGCAGTACGGCTTTGCCGTGACAGCCTTCGACGAGGGCGACCGCGGCGCCGGACTGGAGCCGTTCGAGTCCAGTAAAACGACAAACGCCGTGCGAGTTTTCCCCGGGGCACGTGCCGATGGATCGGCCGCGACTCGCTTGCCCGTTGCAGTCTACCCGAATCCCTATCGCGTAAACGCCGCGTGGGACGGAACAAGCAACTCGGCCCGCAAACTCTATTTCTCAAATCTTCCACCTCGCTGTCAGATTCGCGTCTACACGCTGGCTGGCGAAATTGTCGGTGAGATGGATCACGACGCGGATACCTACCAGGGCGACATCGGATGGTACAACGAGCTAAGCGGCGATAACCGCATTCTGGCCGGCGGGGAACATGCATGGGACATTCTCTCACAGAACGGCCTCCAATTGGCCGGTGGCCTCTACCTTTTTTCTGTAAAAGATCTCGACAGCGGTGACGTGCAAACCGGCAAGTTTGTCATCATTCTCTAGTTCGGAAAACACCTTTCACCTTCGCTTCCATCACCAACCAATCCTTCCCCATGAAGACTTTTACTCACTCGCTCGTGTTGAGCTTGCTGGCCATCGGGCTTGCAACTAGCGCGATGGCACAGGTCGAGGTGACCGTGCGCGAAGCCAACGCCGTATCGCAGACCAACATCGATGCGCTGATCGCGGCCGGTACTGCTACGCAAGATGACATTGACAACTTCCTTATCTACGAGATGCAGGGAGAGTCGGTTGAGTTCACAGCCGTCGTTCTCTCCGATCCGTACAACTCGGGGCTTGCCAGTTGGGTAGGCGACCCGACGAATCAACCCGGTCGTGTACATGTCTACGTGCGCGATACAAGCGCTGTGACGATGGGCTATGGCGGAATGACTACACAACTGGTCGACGCAACCGCGGATGTCCAGTTCATGGTAGTCGGGAATGTGTACACCATCCAGGGCGTCGTTTCTGCGTTCGCTGGGACTATCCAGGTCAACCCGACGGCGTTCGAGAACTTGGGGCCATACGAAGATCTTGGCCTTCCTGATGAGATCATGGATCCTGTTCTTGTAACGACCGACGATTTGAATAGAGTCGTAACCGATCCACTCGGCGGCACTGTCGTGCAAATCAATTGGGCCAACTTCAACGACAATAACAGCCAATATGTCCGCATGGAAGACGCTTTGGTTACGGCCAACAACGTCAACGGTGGACGGTATAGTTACCAGTGGTCGTCGGCCGGAACTGAGGCGCTTGTGAACTCGGACGACATTTCGCTCCGCTTCCGCAATGACCGAAGTGGTGATCCTGACTACCCAAATCCACCCTGGAATAGCCACGCCGGTGACGACCGCAGTCCGCCAGCCATTGGCGCCGCAATCAATGTGCAAGGTTATGCACTCTACCGCGGCTTCGACTTCACTGGCAGCAGTTCCACGCCGCTCGGTGCACTCATGGTCGTCAGCCCGTGGGAGGACGAGGATCTTGAGATTAGCATCTCTCCGCCGATCTTTGGTACAGTCCAGGGGCCAACGGATGTGATCGGCAACGAGCCTGTGACTATTTCGCTCGAGGTGACGGCCGATCCAAGCCGGACCATCACGTCGGTTGTGCTCGATTACTCGAGCCCCAACATGCGTGGCGGCTTTGGTGGATCCGTCAACATGGTTGATGGTGGTGGCGGTGTCTATTCGGGAGATATACCGGCCGCGCCTGACGGCGCTTACGTTGTTTTCTCAATTACTGCCACCGATAACGTGGGTGGGATGAGCACGACACCGGAAGAGACCTACCTCGTGCTCTACAACGGTATTGAGGACATCTCGCAGATTCAAATGACCGCTGACGGCGAGCCCGGTCCCACGCCATTCAATGGAATCACGACGTCGAACATCGATCTGGATGCAACGGTACAGGCTGACTTCTTCAGTGGAAGCACTCGTTACCTGATCCTTCAGGACGATCCAGGCCTTGGCGAGTGGACGGGCATCTGGGCACGTATCGATGCAGGCGCAACGGTTGCTGTCGGAGATGAAATCAACATCTCGGCTTCTGAGATTGAGGACAGTTTCGACCTCACCAGACTGGACATGCCGACGTTTACGGTCACAGGCCCTGGTTCGCCCTATCCGCACAAGGTGCTCTCTACGGGCGTGTTGAACGGTGACGATCCCGGCTTCCGTGAGGCGCACGAAGGCTTGTTAGTTCGCTTCGAGAATGTTGTAATCACCGACGCCAATGCCGACGGACCGGATGATGGTACTGGCAGCAACTTCGGTGAATGGCAGTTCTCCAGCGATGGGACGGAAGCCAACGAAGTCCGCGCCGACGACCTTTCGGATGCGTTCGCGAGTGACTACAACCTCCTGAACTTCATGATAGGCTACAGCGTCACGCACATTCAGGGCGCCTGGTACTACTCTTTCGGCAACTACAAGTTGGTGCCCGTGGTAGCCGATGACATCGGCACAATCACAACAGCGAACGAACCTGTTGGGCCTGCAACGCCGGACACGTATCGTCTCCACGGTGCCTATCCGAACCCGTTCAATCCTTCGGCGACCATTCGCTACGAGATTGGCGCTTTCGGTCCGGTTTCGCTGAAGATCTACGATGCCCTGGGGCGTGAAGTCGCGGTTCTCGTCAATGAGACGCTGGCTGCCAGCACGTACGAAGCAACGTTTGACGCCTCCGGCCTTGCGTCCGGTGTCTACATGTATCGGCTCGTCGCCGGCAACAATGTTCTCACCGGGAGCATGACGTTGTTGAAGTAACACCCTTGTCATCCTGAGCATGGCGATCCCGATTCGTCGGGATCGCCGAAGTCGAAGGATCTAGTCACAACCTGCTTAAAGCACTTTCGTGACTAGATCCTTCTGCTCCGTTCACGATGGCATATTCAGTGTTTCCGGCGCCTATACCGAAGTCATGCGCATAGCCACCATTTCCCTGCTACTAGGCTTTCTGGCCTTCTCCGCCTGTGACAGCGGAATCAATGGTCAGGCTGCGGACAACCGCCTTCCCGATACAGAGTTGTCTGTGCGGGTGATGGATTTGCGGGAGACACTCGGGGATGGAACGCTGATCAGTACAGTAGAGGTGAACTGGTCCGGGACGGACTCTGATGGATTCATCGTCTCGTACGATCTCCGGTACTACGACGAAAGCCTTCTCGGAAGCATTCCGGCTGAAGAAGGGTGGACGTCAACTACTGCCCGTGACACAACGATACTTCTTCCAATCCCGCCAGGCTCGTCCATGGCAGCGGTTGTAGTGGAAGTACGCGCCGTAGATAACGATGGGTTTAAAGACCCGACACCGGCTCGGACCATCTTCCCGATCCGCAATTCACCGCCCGAATTCCGGATCATCGAAGCCGAGGCTCCGCCAGATACGACGTGGCCGGCCTTTTCCTTTACATGGATCGCGTCCGATCCGGACGGCGACGAGGACCTGGCTGGTGTGGAGGTAGCGTTCAACGATTCCTTGTCTGAGTTCACTAGGCTTCCCGCAGATGTCGACTTCGTGACGTTTAAGGCGGATGATCCGCGCGCCGAGGGTGTTACCACAGCGCGTGTTTTCGTTGGAAGGAGCTTTCAACGAACTGAATTCCTTGTTCCGGGCTTGCGGATGGATGAAGAGAACGTGGTCTACATGCGTTCCGTCGATCGGACGGATACGACCAGCACTACGCTCCGATTCCCACGAGCCGAGACGGAGTCGTTCGTCGTTCGTCGCGTCAAGTCGGACATACTTCTCGTGAACGACTACCGGACTCCCAACAACACCGTGGTGATGCCCTATCATCGTGACGTGTTGGACGAATATGTGGGTGGAGGTAGCTATGACGAGTGGTATCTCTGCGAGCCGTTCCAGACCGGTT
>JBBKWZ010000232.1:0-12336 GCA_037969195.1 Rubricoccaceae bacterium
GCACGGTACTTGGTGGTCATCTTCGGGACAGTCTCTCCTGCGAACCGTTTGTTGGCCGGACCAAGCACATACTTATAGAGAGCAAAAAGGGCGGGAACGGCGATGATCAGAAATACGAGCGTCTTCCAGTTCGCGATTCCAACCACCATCGCCAGGAAAACCATGGCGGCAATGCTGATTTTCTTCGTGCGAGCACTTTTTGCCTTATCCGTCTTCTCCGAATCCAGCCGCACGAGGTACCCGGTGATTACTGGATTGATGACGAGCGCCACGAAGAGCGACGACGATAAAGTCACGATGAGCGTCAGTGGCATGTAGCTCATGAACTTGCCGATGATGCCCGGCCAGAACATCATGGGCGCAAAGGCAGCAACGGTAGTGGCCGTACTGGCTGCAACGGCCATGCCCACCTCTTCTACGGCACCTTTCGCAGCATCCCATCGACTGTAGCCTTCCTCCCGGAAACGGTAGATGTTCTCGACAATGACGACGGCATTATCAACGAGCATCCCCAACGCGATGATGAGACTGAATAGAATGATGAAGTTCAGCGTCTGCCCCATCACCGAGAAGACGATGAAGCTCAAGAACATCGAAAGCGGTATGGCGATGCCGACCAGCGTCGCGTTTCGGACTCCCAGGAAGAAGAGGAGCACCAGAATGACGAAAATAATGCCTGCAATGATGTTGTTTTCCAGGTCGGCGATGAGCGTTACAACCTGCTCACTCTGGTCTCCGGTAATGGTGTGGGACGTGCCCGCTGGAAAGTTGAATGTGGCCAGTTCTGCGTTGACGAGAGCCACGGTCTCGATAATGTTCTCGCCCACTCTCTTTTTGACGTCCAGGCGGATGACCTGAAGGTTCTCCGGATTCTCCACCGGCACAAAAACGCCTGGTTCGGGTTCGGTCTGTCGGAGTTCGAGGCGCGCATAGCTCGCCCGATCCTTGTAGCCAAAGGTTACCTCGGCTACATCCCGCACATAAATTGGCTGGCCGTTCGGGGCCAGTACGACCAGGTTTTCAATCTCCCCGGGGTCATTGAACTCGCCATCGATGCGGACCAAATAGTTTTCTGGCCCCAGATCGATAGAGCCGCCTGGGATGTTTGCGTTTTCTGTCTGAATCGCTGCTACCACGTCTCCTATTTCAAGGCCATAGCCTTGCAAGCGGGCGATATCGATGTTCACCTGCACCTCGTGCTCAAGCCCGCCAATCAGATCGACATCGAGAACTCCGGGCACGCCATCCAATACGTCCTGAAGGTCTTCCGCTGTTTCCCTCAGTCGGGAGAGACTTCCCGACGAGAGCAGGTTTACTGACAGGATCGGAAACTCGGAAAAGTCGATTTCCGATACGATGGGGTCCTCGACATCCGAGGGAAACTCAGGCTTGGCGAGGTCGACTTTCTCTCGCACTTCAGTCGCCGCCTCGGATACGTCCTTGTCCGGCGTGAACTCAATGATGATCGATGAAACGCTCTCGGTAGATGTAGACCGGATGTTGTCGATGCCCGTAATAACCGCAACTTCACTTTCGATCTTCTGCGTGATAATCGATTCGATGTCGTCCGGGCTGGCGCCAGGGTAAATCGTCGTGACGACGATCATGGCGAACTCAATCTGTGGCGACGACTCCTTGGGGATTGAGATGTAGGACAGCAAGCCACCGACGACGATCAGTGCTGTCAGGACGAGGATCGCCGTCCGGTTCTTGATGGCAATATTCGTGATTTTCATGACTCAGGTGGGTTGCTCGTAGTTCGTATCGCGTCAGCGCGGGATTCAATGGCAATCTGACGTACGCGACGGAGAGGCCGTTACTCGTCGTTTGTGGTGAGTGCGTTGTTCGCCAGCTCATCACTTCCCCGGCTTTGGGCGATGCGAACGAGATCGCCTTCGTCAAGACTGTTCTGCCCCGAGACGATCACACTATCTCCCGCTTCCAGGCCGGAGGAAATAACCGTCCGTCCGTTCGCTGAGGGACCAAGTTCGACAGGGCGTCTCTCCGCGATCATTCCCGCATCAGTCTGCTTGACGACGTAAACGCTCGTGCCGCGTTCGTCGCGGATGATGGCATTTAGTGGTAACGCAACGACGTCCTGAAGCACATCGCGGGAAACAGAAAGACGCACAACCATCTCTGGCCGTAAGCGGCTGTCAGGATCAGATAGTGCAATTTCGATCGGGAAGGTGCGGCTGGCTGTGTCGATTGCGCGGCCGGAGAAAACAACGCGACCCCCGAGCGGCTCCCCTTCACCACTGCTGGTAAGGATGCGGACGGGCGTGCCGTTCTCGATATCAGTCGCGTAGCGTTCAGGAACACCAGCTTTTACCCTGTATCCGCCGCCGGAGACCACGCGCGCCACAGGCATCCCCGGCCCCACCGTCTCTCCACGCTGGACAAGGTGTGCTTCCACCGTGCCACCGAACGGTGTAGAGACACGCGTATTTGCGTACGAAGTCTGGGCTTGCTGAACGCCGGCCTGCGCTTGTCGCACCGCACCTTGCGCCTGTGCTATTCCGGCATCAGCCTGCGCAACATTCGCGCGCGCACCCGCGAGCTGTGTTTGAACGCCGCGAAACTCAAGCGCGGACAAAATGGAATCACGGTAAAGCGGCTCCTGACGATCGAACTGATCCTGTGCGAGTTCAAGTTGGGCTGTGGCGGCCTGCTTCTGCGCTTGCGCTGCGCGGACGCCGGCCTGAGCCTGCGAGAGCGTGGCTCGCGCCGACGCGACAACGGCTTGTGCCATCGAAGGATTAACCTGGGCTATCGTCCCGCCTGGGCGGACGTACGACCCCAAAGGCGCTAAATAGGTGATGGTACCCGAGGCTTCAGCACCAACGGTTGCATCTTCCGGAGCGTCAACAGTGCCCGTCAATTCGATGACGTCTTCGAAAAGTGCGGGTTCGGCAATGAGCACGTCGACCGGGATCCCAGCGTTTTCGGTGGTCGC
The DNA here is from genome assembly GCA_037969195.1 of Rubricoccaceae bacterium. Classification (GTDB taxonomy): domain Bacteria; phylum Bacteroidota; class Rhodothermia; order Rhodothermales; family Rubricoccaceae; genus JAHEJB01. The sequence continues at coordinate 2,957 of JBBKWZ010000232.1, forward strand.
GTCCGTTTCTGTCGCTTCCTCTGACCCACTGCCGCACGCAGCAACAGCGAGCGAAACACAAAGGAGAAGCGTGGGAGTAGAAATTCGGTGGCTCATGGAACTCTCAGAGATGAGCTGTGAAGAGGGTGAATTCAATTGATGGTAGAGGAGATGGTGCCGGTAGCTCGTTCGAGGTTGGAGCGAGCGACGAGGTAGTCGTGGATGGCTTGGAGATGGAGCAGGCGGGACTGGTCCACGTCATTGGAGGCCTGGCGCACATCCAGTTGTGTACTGACGCCGTTGCGGAGGCGTTGGAAGGCGAAATCGTAGGCGAGGTTGGCCGTCTCTACGTTCTGTTTCTGGGCCATAACCCGCTGCTCAGCGCCTGACAGTTCGCGAAGTGTCTGGGCGACTTCCAACTTGGCAGCCTCCTGGACTTGTTCGTGCTGGATCTCCGCCTGCTCGACGGCTATCGCGTTCTGTTGGACACGTCTACGTGTCTGGAAGCCGTCAAAGATTGTCCAATTCAGCCGGATCCCAACAGAAAGTGAAGGATCCCAATACGAATCGTCAAAAAAGCCACGCGTGCTTGTTTCGTATTCAAAATCGCCAGTTTGCGTGACCACGGTTCGGTTATTCGGGACATTTCCGTTGAACCCATAGTTGGCGAATGCGCTTACAGTTGGGAAGTAAGCGGCACGAGTAATGCCCTTGTTCACTTCCTGCAACTCAATGGCAAGACGGGCTTGTTTTACGTCCGGCCGTTCATCCAATGCAGTGGAAATCGCATCCAGCAGGCCGACAGTACGATAGGGTGCTTCTTCCGCCGGTATTTCCAGCGAGCCGCGAAGCGCAACCGTTTGCGTAACGGGGAGGCCAAGCGTGAATAGTAACTGGTCGCGTACGTTTATCGCCGCTGTTTGGGCTTGAATGAGTTGGGTTTCCTGGTTGGCCAATTGAACCTCAGCCTGCAGTCGAGTGAGCTTGGGCGCAACGCCTTGCGCAACGAGTAGCTCGGTTTCGGTTAGAGTTTGTTCCGTTCGATCGACCGACGATTCGAGAACGCTCACCTGCTCTTGCGCGAGCAGCGCGCCGTAAAACAGCTGACGTGTCTGGTGAATGATTTCATCTTTTCGCTGGTCCAGTGCTGCCTCGTTTATTTCGCGCAAGCCGCGCGCTCCCTTGACGGCAGCGAAGGCGCTTCCGCTATATATGGTCTGCGAAAGGGAAACGCCATTTGAGAAATTGTTGGGAACGGCGAATGGGTTGTCCCCAGTGTTCGTGACAATCCCAGCGGCATCCTGGCCAGCCTGTTGGCGGTCCATGAACTCCTCGAGCGTGATAGGTACCGTATCCGGGTCTTCGTCAATTCGAGCATTTTCGTTAAAGGCGAGCCAGTCGGTGCTAGTGCCACCGAAGATGCTCGCCACATCCGTACCTGCGAAAGGGTTAGCGCTGATGAGATTCCTTGTGTACGACGACGTTAGATCTACGCGCGGAAAAAGCGTGCCGTAGGCTTCGCTGATCTGAGCACTTGCGGTGGCTACGTCGAGCTCGGCCGAGCGAACCGCGTACGCGCGCTCCACGGCGATCTGCGTTGCCTCATCAATGGTTAGCGTGAGGTCTTGCGCGAATGCAGCGCTCGAAGCAGCGATCAGCAACGCTGCAAAGAGCGTGTAACGGGGCTTGTGGGAGGTGGGCGGTCTCATTGGGCGTCGATCAGAAGGCCGTCGAAAAGGAGGGTGGTAATGAACTCTGCGCCCTGCTGTGGGTCGGGAGACACAGATGGTGCGCCGCCTCGATGAGGGCAGGCGAACATCAGATAGCCATGGATATTGCCCATGATCATGTGGGCCACGATGTGCGCGTCCATTCGCCTTAGTTCGCCTCGATCCATCGCAAGCTGGATTGGCTTGGCCAGGGCTTCAGCCACGCGCTCCCGTTGGGCGAAAAGGTAGGCCGCGTTCTTGGTTTGATCGCCAAACACCATGCGGTGCGCTTCCTTGATCAAAAGAAGAAAATTTGGAAGACGATCGATGAAGTGGCCAATCATCAGCGCCGTGTAATCGTGGAACGCATCGCGCGTCGGTTCGTCGCCGGCCCCACGATGAGAAAAGAAGTCGTTCGTCAGGTCGACAACTCCGTCGTACACCTCATCGAACAGGGCGAACAGGATTTCTACTTTACCTCCGGGGAAGTAATTGTAGAGCGTGCCTTTGCCGAACTCGGCGCGCTCGGCCACCTCGTCAAGAGTTGCACCTTCGTAACCCTTGTTCGCGAATATATCGAGCGCAGCATCAAGAATTGCCCGGCTCCTCGCAAGGCGTTCGCGGTCGCGTCTGGTAAGAGTCTGGACTTCCAAGTTTGGCAGATTCTGAATCAGTAGTCAGAACGTGACGTTGTGGTCACAATGAGCACGCCTACGTCAGTTATCCAAGCTGGTTGCTAGCCCCGTGTGAAATGAACAAGAAGCCTCTCAAACAAAAAGCCCCTCCCGCTGGGCAGCGGGAGGGGCTAAGAGAGCGATATCTCTACCTGTTACCGCACGAGCGAGACACGTTCCGTTGCCACGTACGAGCCAGCGGCAAGACGCACGAAATACGTTCCGTTCGGGAGGTCACTGGCGTTCCACAAGATCTCCTGACGTCCAGCTGGTACCACTTCATCAACCAGGGTGGCTACCTGGCGTCCCAGTAGGTCATAGACGGTTAATGTCACCATTCCGTCGGACGGGGTGGCATACCGAATCGTCGTTGAGCTAGTGAAAGGATTCGGATAACTCGACTTGAGGCCATAGCTCGTCGGCAGAACTTCTATCTGGGATGCATAATCGCCAGGAAGTTCAGACGCAATCTGGAGTTCTGCAGCACCTCGAGGGCTTTCGGCCGGACCATAGCGAACGGGCGTGAATCCGGCATCCGTCGTTAGCACAAGCTTGTCCACGAGCATGCCATCCTCACCCATCAAAATACTGACGGTGTGAACTCCTGCAGACGCCACATTGAGCGTAGCCCGGGAGCTGATGAGATTGCTGGACCAGGCCCAAGTTCCGTTCGCCGGTAGCCGTATACGTTGGCTTTCTCCTGGTGTCGAGACACCATCCAAACCTACATGGACACGACGGGCAGCATTGTTAGGGGCATGGGCTCTTACCCAGATGTAATACGTGCCTGCTGTGCTGAAGTCAACTGTATAGTACAGAGTTGGGGCACCGCTATTCGGATCCTGAATTCGCGTGCCCACGTCCAGTCCTGAGGCCATGAAACTGTCACCACTGTAGCGAATCGGTCCCGCCGTGGATTCGTCCCACCGTTGTGCGTTGAAGGAAACCTTTGAATCGCGATTTTCGGCTTCGATAGAGACCAAGCCAGCGGCTTCGGTATAAGCTTCCAACTCTGTAACCTTGAGTACCTGGTTTGCCGGCACATTGTAAAGCCTCTGAACAATGCCCGAAGGCCAGTACACCGCTACCTCACTTACGACCTGGGTTCCCGCGACACCAAAGTGAAGGATGTCCTCATTCTGAGCGTGCGTGCTCGTTCCTCCCTTAACCTGGCGCATGAGGGTGTTTCCGCCAACCGTGACGTCAACGCGAGCACCGATCGCAGAGAGATTACTGGTAGTGGCCTCAAGATCAATCTCAAGCCAGTTACCAGGACCGGTAGACACGTTCCGGTAGAGATTCATGTTGCCACCCATGTTCATGACGGCGATATCTATATCTCCATCACGATCATAGTCGGCAGCTGCCGAGGCACGCGCTCCACCAGCACCCAGACCCGCCGTCGACGTGATATCCGTAAACGTACCATCTTGGTCATTAATGTAGAGCTCGTGCGCCCCCATAACGCCTACGAAGAGGTCCTCATAGCCATCTAGGTCTGCATCGAAGAACGTGACGCCCCAAGAGCCAGGATATGCACCGCCACCGTTGCTAGCTACGCCTGCGGCAGGAGCAGAATTTTCGCCCCAGGTTCCTTCAGCAACGCACATATACAGCGCATTGCCTTCCGCGACTGGCTCGTTTCCTGGGTTCGTGAGGTCGGAGATGTAAATATCCCAGTCACCGTCGAGATCAATATCTCCGAAGTCGAGGCCCATTCCGGCACCTGTGTCATCGCCAACCCCTGGCATTGCGTCGGCCACTTCAGTAAACGTGCCATCACCATTGTTCAAGTACATGAAGTCATTGTGCCACGGCGTGTTGTCGTGAACATTGACGACGTAGAGGTCGGGATAGATATCACTATTAAGGTGGCCAGCTGCCAGAGCTAGCGTCGGTCGGTACCAATTCGTTCCGCCTGCTGTAAGACCACTGGCTACCGTTGCATTTAGAAAGGTGCCATCGCACATATTTCGGTAGAGTGCATTCGCATTAGAAATCTGACCGCCTTTGTTCCACGCCATATTTCCGACATAGAGATCCACGCAGCCGTCGACATCATAGTCAAGCCAAGCGAGACTGTAGGTTCCAAAACCGGGTAGTGGACCGAGAGGTACAGCCGCCAGATTTTGCACACCCGCAGCCGCGGCTACATCAACGAACAGGGGCTGGCCTGGTAGTGTCATGTTGCCATTCTCTACCCATTGGTTCTGGAGCAGAATATTGGCGGGGCCGTCAGGTCCACCAAGTGTTGCAGCCACACCGATGTAAATGTCGACATCGCCGTCATTGTCGTAGTCCGCAAAGGCGGAACTCGTCAACTCCAGTGCCGTCATCGAAGGTAGGAGGCCGTCCTTGTTGGAAAACGACCCATTTCCCAGATTCCGATAGAGATGGGCATCGAACCCTGCACCGTTGATCATAAACAGGTCAGGCCAGCCATCGTTATTGTAGTCCAGCCAGTTAATGCCGCCACCATGATCGGTGACACCGCCGTAAAAGTCGGAACCCACGCCAGCCGCAACTGCGACATCGTTAAAGGCAACTTGGGCGTGGGCACTTTGTGTGACGGCGAGATTTAAAAGGACGCCGAAGATGAGTACAAGGGCACTTGTGAAAGCCCTAGAAACGAAATATTTCGACCGCAAAGAACTTGTAGGGAAGGGAGAGATCATTTTTGTATTGGTAAGGAGAGAGAGCGTAGGGCACTGCCCGGGAAAGTATTCCGAAGCCGCAAAGCCGGACTAAAGATGTTTGCTCAGCGAATTCTTCCGAGCACATTGTAGTAAAAGGCTTACCCTTTTGGCAACCGGGATAATAGTTCACAAAGGTGTAACGAATCAAGCCGTGTACCCATACACCAAACCGCGGCTGTTCCAGCCACTCACCAGTTCAGTCTCACAAGTGCGCGTCCAAACCGTGGGACCCGAGGTAGTCAACAATTGTCTTGACCTGCTGCGTTGAATCAAGACTGCAAACCAGTACGGCGTCGCCCGTGTCTACAACGACCGTATCACGTATGCCTACGAGGGCCAACAAGCGTCCTTCGGACGCTCGCGCGTACGACCGGCTTGTGTTGTGCAGAATCACGTTGCCCTCCGCGCCGTTTCCCGCTGCGTCCTTTTCCGCGAGTTCGTATACGGCCTGCCAGTCGCCCACATCACTCCAACCGAAGGCACCCGGAACCACAAACACGTTCCCCGCGGCCGCGGCAGGCTCCATTACGCCATAGTCAATCGAAATCTTTGGACTTTGGTTGTACGCGTCGCGTATTGCCGGGCCCGGGACTTCTGTTTCCTTGAAGGCCTCTTTCAAAGGTTCGAAGGCGTTGTAAACATCGGGCAGGTGCTCACGCATCGCTTTCAACACGGCGTCTGCGCGCCAAATGAACATTCCAGAGTTCCACAGGAAATCCCCGGAATCGAGAAAGCGTTCGGCCGTAGCGAGGTCTGGTTTTTCGGCAAATGTCTTAACCCGAAAGGTGCGGGGGGCATCGTCCCAGTCATCGCGCGACGACGAATCATATTGGACGTACCCATAGCCCGTCGCAGGATGTGTTGGTTCGATCCCGATAGTCCCTAGGGCATCGCTTTTTTCTGCTTCCGTAGCAGCAGCGTGCAACACCTCTTGAAAACGTGAGACATTTCGAATGAGGTGGTCGGCTGGCAGCACCACCATGACAGCATCCGGATCAAGCGCGAGTAAGCGCGCTGCTGCAAAAGCGATGCACGGTGCGGTATTACGGGCGATGGGTTCGCCCAAAATGTTCTCGACAGGGATCGCTGGAATATGCTCGTGCGTTTGCTGCGCGTAGTCGGCGTGCGTCACGACAAAAACTCGCTCCGGCGAAACCAGTGGCTGAAGCCGTGCAAACGTATTCTGAATGAGCGAATCTGGGCCTAGAACATTCAGGAACTGTTTTGGGTTAGCACGGCGACTGCGGGGCCAGAAACGACTACCGACGCCGCCGGCCATAATCACTGCGTACAAAGCCATTCGACAAGAAGAGGATTCGTAGGTTTTTTGACGGAATGGCCAAGGCGATCTTCCTGTCGCTTGCAGCCGCCCCCAAACGTATGCCCAAACCTGAGTCGATTCCAAACGTGCACTTCAGTGAAGATGGCTCCGACGAAAGTGTACCGATCGCAAGGGCAAAGGTTGTAATCGTTACGCCCGCGCATCCCACGTATGCGGATGTTCGGGTTTTCCAGAAAGAAGCACGTACGCTGGAAAGTGAAGGCTATAACGTGACGCTTTTCGCCAAGGCTGAGGGTCGAGACGAACCGTTTGTTGATGACGGGATTCGTGTCGTTCCACTTGATTTCCCTTCGCGTGGGCACATGGTCTCGGCTTTGCCTGGACTGGCACGACATTTACTTCGAGAAAAGGCGGATATCTACCATTTGCACAATCCCTTTTCTCTTCCCCTTGTTATGGCGCTCAAGGCCGCAGGGAGGAAAGTTGTCTATGATGTCCACGAAGACTTTACCCGACGTGTGCGGCTGCGAGGCTGGATTCCCCGATTGCTGAGGCCGTCGGCGGGCGTAAGCGTTGGAATGCTGGAGAAGGTCGCAGGGTCAATCGTCGATGCTGTCATAGTCTCTCAACCCGATGTGGCCGACAGGTTTGGGCCCAAAGCTGTCCTAATTCTGAATGCCCCGGTTGTGAAGGGGGCCCTTATCAAGAAAGCATTAGCGTTTGGAACTGAATTGACGGAGACCATGATTCACCCGGATGGGGCTGCACGGCTCGTTTACATCGGTGGAATCAGCCGATCTCGGGGCTTGTTCAACATGGTTGAGCTGGTGGAGAAGCTCAACAACATTCGCCCTGCGCGTCTTTGGCTCCTAGGCCACAGCGATGCGACCGATATTTCCCGTGCGAGGGAGCTGGATGGCTGGAAGTACGTAGATTTTCTGGGGCTCAGGCCTCAGCATGAGGCGTTCGGCTACATTTCGCGCTCCGATGTTGCGTTGGCGCTGCTTCTAGATGAAGGTGGTCATCGAGACGCCAGTCCGAATAAGCTCTACGAGTATATGGCGGTTGGGACCCCCTTTGTGTCCAGTGACTACGCGTTTTGGCGTGAGGGTTTAGCAGACGATACCGGTGGACTTTTTGTCGAGCCAACAGACGACGAAGCTCCACTAGCGTCCATACTCCAGCTCCTAGACAACCCTACCGCAGCCCAAGAGATGGCCGAGCGTGGTCGCGTTTACGTTACGGACCATTTTAATTGGGACCGCGAGGGTCAGAAGCTCCTCGACGTGTACGAAAAACTTCTTTGTGCGAGCTGAGGATTTCTTCCGAGTTAGCGAATTACGGCGATTCGTTCAATCGGCGAGCTGTTTACCGCGTGTTCCTTCCCATCGGAGTCCCGTACGAACACCTTGTAGAGGTAAACGCCAGAAGCAACGCGATCTCCGTCTTCGTCCGTTCCATCCCACGGCACGCTGTTCCAGCCTATTTCGAGCCCACCTCGTTCCAGCAACTCTGGATTTCGCATCAGGTCCATTTCACGAATCAGGCGCCCAGCGACCGAGTAAATCCGAATGCGGAAATCTTCAATCAACGACGCATCCGCCCCCCCCATCCGAAACATGAGGCGCGTGTTTCGGCTCATTGGGTTGGGGTAGGGATAGAGGCTTTCAACAATCAAAGCATTCTGAACCCTGAAATGAACCTGGTACAGCGTAGAGTCGTCAGCCGTAGGATCGACTAAGGCCGGATTGCCGCTGGCATCCGTCGCTCGAACGGTAAACGTGTGAACGGTATCAACTCCCGCGAGGTCGGGTTCGAATAAGATCCGGGCTTCGTTGACCTCGTCCGACGCTGGTGTAAACGTGAATTGGTCGGGGCTTAGCGGGAAGCGGTCAAGAGCCAGCTGGAATGTGGACGGATCGTCGAGTCGTAGGTAAGGATTCTCATCAGAGACCACTACCTCAATGCGGGGCCGAGCCGAGACAAAGGGAAGCTCCGCGCTCTGCAGATCAAGTACCGGACCAGGCGCATTCGGGATCATCTCGCCCTCGATTGAGACGACCATAACAGGATCTATGCGGTCCAGCTCAACATCGTAGGAGCGGAGGACAGCGTTGTTGTAGATGATCCGTTCGGCAACACCGGGCTGCTGCGCTTGAACCAGTAGCAGGTTCGCTCCAACGAATTCGCGCGTCGGTATGTCAAACGTCAACGTATGCGTTCCATCCGCCGGTACATTTTGAACAGACTCGGACACGAGAGTGGATTCGTTGTTCTCGTCGTCCGTGTGCCTCACGGTAATTGCGGCCGTTTCTATAGGTGTTTGGCTGAGGTTGCGGAGTACCAAACTCGTAGAAAACGGTTCGCCTTCCTGAAGCGCTCGGTCAGGGAAAGTGGAACTGGAAGCATCCACAACGAGATCCGGGACAGGCGTATAGGAAACATGCCAGTTTTCCAGTTGCGGGGTGCTTTGTTGGGTGGTATCACTCAGCAGAACACGCATGCGCAGGTATGGATGTTCTACTGCGGAAATTGCCGATAGGTCGATGGGCCCGTCCAAAGGCATATCACTTAGCAACTCGACGGTGCCATCTTCGGACAAAATATCGACGAAGCCGTCGCTGTCTGGGTTAGCGTACTCCACGTCGGCCACCACTTCACCCCATGCCTGTGCCGGTCCCATCTTCGGTGATGTCGTTTCGCCGAACGGGTTAGAGAACGTCAATTTGTGCGTCCAGGAGATATCTCCAACTTCTGATTCTTGTGGCGGAACAACGAGTTCGTCCGTTCCGCTAGGATCTCCGCCAAGGCCTCTCATAAGCCATAGGTGACCATAGGAAAGGGTATCTATCGCTACGCTTCCGATTTCTCGGAAGATGTCCTTCACTTCCTCGGTGATAACTTGCGATCCCGTGTTTGCAATATGCCGAGTTCGGACAAAGAAGTGATCCCCCGGTTCAATTGAACCGGCGAGCTCCTGGAGGCGCGCAATTTCTACAGCCGCGTTTTGGTGAAATGGAATCGTGTTCGGGTAGGGCAC
>JBBKWZ010000233.1:0-38546 GCA_037969195.1 Rubricoccaceae bacterium
ATATCAAGGTCGGTCGGGTTGGGGCTTTGCGTGTTCCACTGTGCGTGCGCGGCTGGAACGAGAAGCGCGAAGAGAGCAAGTAACAGCGCCCATTTGGTGGGTCTGGAAGGGTGACAAAAGGTCATCGGACCGGGGAATAGGGTTATTTATATAGAGCCTAACACGTGTTGATTCCGATTAGAGTGTGATTAGGGCACGTTTATCGTGTGCATTTCATCACGCTTCGCCAGAACCGGCGCAGCAACTTTGTCTTTAGCCATCATGTGTAGGTGACGGGCACGTCTACTGTTGCTCATGGGGTGGATTCGCTTACCGTTGTAGTGGTAAACCCCGCTTGCTTGAAATTCGCGAGCGGGGATTGCAAACGTTATCACGCCAACTGGTCGTCGATAGAGATGAAGACGCGTTGCGCGCTGGGCGCTGCTATGCCTCTGACATCCAGACCGGTGGGAGACGGACTTTGGGTGGTCCACTGAGCCGTTGTAGGCTGATTTGTCAGAACAAGAAGGGAAAGAAAAGAGCAAGGACAGGTGATGGGCAAAACTGAACCAGCAGGGGAGTTTTAAAGGCAGTTGGAGTAATCAACGCACCACGACGACGCGCCGCGTTGCCGTAAAGGACTCCGTCGAGAAGCGCACGAAGTAGACGCCGCTCGCTAACGCGGAGGCATCCAAGATGACATTGTAGAGGCCGGCAGGACGCTCGCTGTCCTTGATGCGCGTCACCATGCGGCCAAGGAGGTCGTAGACAGCGATCTCTACGTCCGCTGTTTCAGGTAGCCCGTAACGGATGGTCGTTGAGCCCCTGAACGGGTTCGGATAAGTGCCGTCGAACGAATAGACATGAGGCACCGCATCGGGGCTGTTCGCGGTGGTGACCCCTACACTAAACGAGCCTTGTGCCACCGGACCACCAACAAACGCGTTATCCACGGCCCGGATCGTCCAGTTGTACACGCCGTCGGCTAGACCTCCAAAGGCCCACTGTGTCACCGCGCTTATGCTGCCCCATTCCGGGAGGCGGTGCGGAGGATCTACGGGAACGTCACTCAGGTAAAGGTCGAGATCATAGGTCAAGGCGGCCGGGGGTGTGGAGTCATCGCTCGCCGGATTCCAGGACAAGGTTGCGCTACTGTTCTCCTCGTCCACGGATGCGTTCAGGTTCGTGGGCATCGTTGGTGCAGCATTCTGACCATTCGTGTCGTTTCGGTACAGATGCATCTGCGACTCGATCGCGCTGTTGCTGCTCGGCTCGAAGTACTCCCCCGCTATGAAATAGTCGAGGTCGAGGTCATTATCCAGGTCGAGCCAGGCGAACGTACCCTCGAAGAAACTGCTTGCCGAGTGCGGCGACGGGAGAAATCCATCCTCGAAGGTGAACGAGCCAGCGCCGTCGTTGAGGAAGATTTTGGCACGGCCAATGGTAGGGTTCCCGTTGTTTGGGAACAGGGAGCCGGCCATGAGAATGTCCACATCACCATCCGAATCATAATCTGCCCACGTCGCGACTTTGATGGAGAATATTCCACCATCGTCCTCGAAAATTGACCCCTCAATCAAGCTGACGGGTGTATAACCTCCCCCTTCTCCACGGTAGATGCGAAGGATGGGACGGAATGTGCCGTCAGGCTCGTACACACTCCCGGCTACAAGGAAGTCATAGTCGCCATCGCCGTCATAATCCTGCCACTGCGCATTCCCCGCCTGGATAGCCAACCCGGCGAAAAGGTCCTGTCCCACGAAGCTGCCGTTCCCCTCGTTGACGTACAGGCGATTAAAGCCCTCCTCCTGCTCGACCTGCACCTCGACGAGTAAGAGATCGAGGTCGTTGTCTCCATCGTAATCGGCCCAGGCGCTGTGCGCGTTCTTCGTGGCGGCAAACGTCGAGTCGGTCTCGGTGAAGATCCATCCGCCCGATCCATCATCCCCGTCGTTGCGCATCAGGGCCGTGCGATACTCGAAGGTGCCGGGATCGTAAACGGAAGGGATGAGCAGATCCTTGTCGCCGTCGTTGTCGTAGTCGGCCCACGACAAGGCGTTCTGGTCGAAGTAGCCGAGATCGTAGTCTTCATTGTATCCGGGAAGCGCAGACTCGGTGAGCACGAGTGCGCCGTCATCGTTGCGGTAGAGCAAGGTCTGGCCATCGCTGCCCAGTGCGAGGTCTTGATCGCCGTCACCGTCTGCGTCGCCCCACGCGAGGTCGGAATCTCCGGTGGATACATCATCTCCGAGCGGCGCTTCGATGTACTGGAAATTCCACTGGCCCGCCGATGCGTTTCCCTCGTTCGTCATTAGCAGAAGCTGGTAGTCCACGCTTTCGTTGTAAACGACGTAGTACCCGAGCACGGCAATGTCGAGGTCGCCGTCGGCATCGTAATCGGCCGACGCCGTGGTGGCTACCCAGAAGTCGTCCTCCGGCTGTGTGATAAACGGGTACTCCGCGGGCGTCACCTCCGTGAAATCGCCCAGGGTCTGGTCAAGCGGTGTGACGAAGACCTGCCGGGTGAGATCGCCTGTATCGCCATCGTCGTCGGTAACCGTGAGCGTGGCGCTATAAAAGCCTTCCTCTGCATAGGTATGAGATGGATTCTGCTCCGTGGATGTGGCACCGTCGCCAAACTCCCAGAAATGGCTCACAATGGTTCCGTCAACGTCCGTGCTCCGGTCGGTGAAGTCTGCGTCCAGCCCGAAGACCGCCACGTCAAAGGAGGCTACCGGTGGCAGATTTGGCGGCGCTCCTGGCGGCCCCATAAAGTGCTCGATGTAGCCCTCGTCGCCTATCGTCCACGCATCTCCATCCGGACTGGCCGCTATCCCGAAAAACGAGCCGGACCCCTCTGAGCCGATCTCGAGAACGGTCCAGCTGATGCCCCCGTTTGCCGTGTAATAGGCCCGGTCGTTGGTGGTGGAGATCCAGAACTCGTTCTCGCTGAGGAGATACAGATCCCAGAACTTGTCGTCCTCGAACTTCTCGGGTATGGTGAGAAGCTCCCAGGTAACGCCGCCGTCATCGCTACGGGCGATCTCTCCAAACCAGCCGGCTACGTAGCCCACTGACTCGTTGAAGAAATCAATGTCATTGGGGGATGTGACGGGAATAAAGCTCTCTGTCCAGGTAGCGCCCCCGTCTGTGGTGTACTGAAGAACGTTGCTCGCGTTAACTGCCCAGCCGCTATCTCCGACGAAGTCCAAACCAGTGTAGATACCGGCGAACGTGCCCGACGCCGTCCATGTGTCGCCGCCGTTGGTCGTGTGGTACAGCGCGTTTGAACTGAATCCTCCCAGTATCCAGCCTTCGAGCGGCGTGTTGAAGAAGAGGTCTGCAGCGTCATCAAGCGGCGGATCGTCGAGGCTCTTCGTCCAAGTGTCGCCGCCGTCGGCGCTGCGGTAAACGAATCCTTCGTCGTCGAGGACGACAACTTCATTCGGCCCGACAACGTGAACGGCCCTGAGGACCTCGGTAGTCAATGCCTCGTGAAGCACCCAGGGGGCACCATCGGTGCCGGTATTCGTGAGCACCGTGCCATCGTCACCCACCGCAATCAGGCGGCCGTCGGCGAAGTGGTCAACGTCCCACAGCGTTTCTCCCACACCGCTACTGATCTGGCTCCACGTCGCGCCGCCATCTGTCGTCTTGATGACAAAACCGGGACCGTACCCCGCATATCCGGTCAGTGCGTCGGCGAAGACGATTGCGCTCGAATTAAAGAAACTGGCGCTGGGTCCGGGAGAGCTGTAGGTCTCGGTCCATGTCAGTCCCTCGTCGGCGGAGAAGAACATGGACTCATCACTGTCGATGGCGACCACGGTCGTGGCGTCGGAAGCCGCCAGATCGTGGGCACCCGATCCCAGCACATCCCCCAAGTCGGTCCAGGTCTGGCCGCCGTCGGTAGAGCGAAAAACTTTAGGATCGTCGCCAAACACGCCTGTCCTGGCCCACGCCAGTACCACATCCGCCGATAGCACCTCGAATCGGGTTCGTCCTTCAGCGGCCTCCCCCGCAGCCCACGTCAATCCCCCATCAGTTGAGCGCACGAAGTTGCCATCGACGACACTTACGGCGACTGTGCTCGCAAGAAAGGTTACGGCGTCGGCGTCGCCCGCCAACACGAGACCAAACGTGTTGCCGCCGTCGGTGGTTCGATAGATGCCCGCGTCGGAAACTCCGAGCCCGATCTGGTCGTCGGCAAAGTCAAAAGCAAACATGTCGTTCGAGACGATTTCCCATGTAAGACCGCCGTCTCTGCTGACCCAGTTGTCGCCGTTGGTCACCGCAAAACCGAAGCTGTCGTTGTAAAACTCCATGAAGTAAGTGGAGCCAAGGAAGGTCATCTCCTCCCATGTATCACCGCCGTCGGTTGTGCGGTAGTTGTCATTTCCGAACGTCCACCCATTCTGATTGTCCAGAAAGAAGATGCCGTTTAGCGGGTCATTCAGGTTGAACGGCACGTCTCGCTGCGTCCAGGTGGCGCCGCCGTCCTCGGAGTCCCAGAGTGCTCCCCCGTTATCAAACGAATCATCCTCTGTGGCGAGGAACACCCGATCCGGGGTTGGCGCGGCAATGCCCCGAACATCGAGTTTCGTTGGCTTTGGCGCCTGGTTCACCCACTGCGCTGTGGCGGCCTGCGCCACGAAGAAGGTGAAAAGGACGAGTGAGCTCGTGTAGAAAGAGCGCATGAGGAGAGTGGGCTTGGGGTGATCATTTCGCGGAAGCTGCCTGAGCGAATCCAGCTCATGTCTTGGGTACAGATATGACCAGTGTTTGGTAGCTCTCACAGTACGAACGGCACGTAGCAGAATTCTGCTATGGACTGAAAGCGGAGAGACAAATGCACGTTCTGCTTCGTCAGGCATGACGAATGACGTGGTGAATCACTACGAACTATCTCCGCGACAATCGGAGACGATGCTGGAATATGTACCGAAAGGGTCGATTGTTTCCTAATAAACACAGTTTGAGCAGAGACCTGGCTAGCGAACAGGAGCACGACTATGATCGAAATTAAACGGTGCATTGAATGCGAAATGGAAGAGAGCTAGCGAAGGGGTAATACCAATTATCCCCGCAAGGGGTGTCATCACCGCACGAGGGTTGCTCTGCGGGAGGCCATAAAGGTGTCGCCTGTTACCCGAATGACGTACGTACCTGTGGGCAATCCCGCAGCGCCTAACACGAAGGTGTGAGCACCGGCGTCCAGCGTGCCATCATGGAGTGACGTGACTCGTCGTCCGAGCATGTCGAAGACGGCAACGTTCACTCGCTGCGTTTCCGCCAGATCGAGCGTAAACCGCGCCTGCGGGTTGAATGGGTTCGGGTAGACCGCCGAAAGCGCGTATCCGTCTGGCAACTCTACTTTTGCCTCCAGGGAGGCCACAGCGGGATCCTCCCAACCACTCACCGACCAGTCAAAATCCCGAGATGTATTGGCCGCGATTGCCTCAAAGCCAGAAACTCCCGCTTTCGTGAATGTAAAGCTGTCACTTGCATCAATCGACATTTTGTCCTACCGAAGCAATGTCATCCTGCGACTGGTTGAAAGGCTCTTTCCTGCGGCGCGCAAAACGTAAAGTCCGCTCGGTAGACCTATGCCGTTGATGACGAAACCCGTACTTCCCGCAGATAGGGGCCCGTCGTGAAGTATCTGGATTTCACGCCCAAGAACGTCGAACACGGTGATACGCAAAGTCTGCGCATCGCGCATATTTAACGTGAAGCGGGCCTGTAGGTTGAATGGATTCGGATAGACAGGGGAGAGTGTGTAGCCTGTCGGCAATTCTCCTCCCTGTTCTGCGGATGTTGGCACGGCGGTGAGGCCGGGCACAACGACAATCCCCTGCTCCAACCCGGCGGTCGGATCCTCGTGAGTCACCATCGCTATGATGTCGCCAACGCCGTCGCCTGTGACATCCGCGAGGTGAGGGGAATAGCCATCTTGACCAATTCCGTAACGGCCGGAGAATGTATAGACCCCCGCTCCGTCATTAAGAAATACGAGCGCATCTTGGACACCGCCTGCTATCAGGTCCGGGTCACCATCACTATCCACGTCTCCCGAAGACACCCAATCGCGAAAATCCTGCGTGAGGTGGTCCGAGTACTCGGTTTCGACGAATCCGCCATTCCCATTGCCCAGGAGGACAGATAGCATGGACTCGTCGCCCGCAGAGCCGTCCGGCGAAAACACGTCGAGGGTCGCCAGGTCGGGATTCCCGTCGGCATTAAGATCGAGGGCGATGATGTTTGCGCCGAGTGTTCCGGATGGAAGTGGCAGCTCTGGTTGGAAGGTTCCATCGCCATTTCCTAGCAGGACGACGGAGGCGCCTTTGCTACTTGTCGCGAGGTCGAGTGCGCCATCTCCATCGAAGTCGGCAGCTGTGACGTTAAAAGGAAAACTCCCAGCTTCGACAAAGTACGGGGCCTGGAAAGTGCCATCGCCGTTGTTGAGGCTGATGTAGATTCTATCCCCTCCGGGGCCACCAATGCACCCCCTGTCCTCGGTATTGACGACGTCGAGATCGCCATCACTATCGAGGTCGAATGCGGCCGGATGGCCAAGTCCACAGGCGCCGATCGGCCAACGAACGGTCGATTGAAAGGTGCCGTCACCGTTGCCGCGTGCGGTGAAGAAGTCGTACGGCGCGCTTGATGGACCGGTAACAAAAAGGAGATCGAGATTCCCGTCACTATCGAGATGGCGGAGTTTGGCCATGCCGTACGCGGCGACGGACGTGCGGAAGCTCTCCGTGTACGAACCAGTTCCGTCATTCAAGAAGACTGCGACATCGGACGAAGATGCACCACTGTGCGAGGTGGTCGCATCCAGGTCGCCGTCGTTGTCGACATCTCCGAGGTCGACAACCGTGTGGACAAAACCGCGACCGTAAATAGGTCGTTCGGCAAAGTGCCCGTCGCCGGGATTCTCGTGCACGGAAAGGAGTCGACGGATGCGCCCGACCGTCAGCACGTCGGGGTCGCCGTCGGCGTCAAGGTCGGCCATGGTTGCAGCCGCCGCGCTGGCAGTCTCGCCCCCTCGGTTGACGGATGCGTAGGTCTCGACTGTAAGGAATCCACCAACGCCGTCGCTCTCGAGCACAACGAAACCGGCACCAAACTGCTGCGCTCCTACCAAATCGTAAAAGCCATCATTGTTGAGGTCCGTAGCAACGATGTCTTTCATCGGCTCCCTGAAAAGCTCACCATAGCGAATGATTTCCGAACCGAAACCCCCGCTCCCATTATTGCGCAGCAGAATCAGGATGGGCTCATTTTGGTCTAGGAGCGTATTCCCTGTGTAGGCGACGTCCAGGTCCCCGTCGTGGTCCGCATCGAGCAGCGCCAAATCGGCGTCGGTTGCAGTGTTGACGACGGGATGGAGATTATCATACTGAACCACGGGGCCATAAACGCCACTGCCGACATTGAAGAGAACACTCACGTCGTTCTCGACACGAGCAACGGCAAGGTCGAGATCGCCGTCGCCATCGAGGTCGCCTGCTTCGATTCGGTGCGGGTCAGACCCGACGAAGTACGAAGCGGGTGCCATGAAGGCGCCGCTGCCGTCATTCAGCAGAACGGAGATCGTCGTTCCGTTCCCAAAGAAGCCGTAGTTGGCTATAGCGAGGTCGACATCGCCATCGGCGTCGAGATCTGCGGCCGTAAGCCCTGTGGAAGCACCTCCCGCCGCAAACTCTTGGGCGGGGGCAAAAACGCCGTTGCCGTCGTTTATCAAAACCGCAATCGTGATCCCACTATAGTTGAAGTCCGTGTTTGTCGCAGCGAGATCAAGATCGCCGTCGCCATCAAGATCCGCCGCCACTACATCCCACGCGCCTTTCGAGAGGGGATAAAAAACGGGCTCGCCGAATGTCGCAGGGGTGCCCGTTTCAGATCCCTCATTAAAGAGGACTTTTATGCCCCCGTCAAAGATATTCTGGCCGATCACCGCATCGGGCAGTCCATCCCCATTCAGGTCGCCTGCCGTAAGTACAACCGGGAAGGTGCCGTCCTGAAGCGTACCCGTCTGGAAAGTTCGCCATGGGGCATCAAAGAAAGGCTGGGCACTAAGGGGTGCCGACACGAAGGCGACGCCCAATAGTGTGGCGAAGATTGTCGAGCGAATTTTCATGGCTTCAAAGAGCCTGTGGACTGTTGGAGAGAGTGCGAGCGTGACAAGTAGTCATCAAACTATAGGTTAGGGTTATCGAACCGAACACGTTTTGTCCAACTGGATGGTCGATAGGGCACGTTCATCGTGCAGATTCCAAGCGGTGTCAGAACGGGCACGACAAACTTGTCTTTGGCCGTCTTGTGTAGTGTACAGGCGGATTTTCTGCTGCTCGTGTGGGAGATTCGTTTTCTGTTGTGGAGGTAATCCCCACTCGCGTGATAATTGCGAGTGGGGATTACGGGCGTTACTGCACCGGCTCGCCGTCTCGGCTGTGCTCTGCCTTGTACTCGGTCCAGCTCAGGAGGATCACACCAAGCGACCACAACACCATTAGCGCGCCAGCAGCCACGGATAGGAGTTCGTAGTTCATTGGATTCACCGACTGAAATGGACAGCGTAGAAGACGAGCGAAACTCCTTATCTAACGCAGTAACGTCAGTTTTGTGCTCGACGCGAAGGTTTCTCCCGATGCGCGCAATGAGTAGACGCCACTCGGAAGTCCCGATCCGTCTATCACAAATGCGGAGTTGCCTGCCGACAACGCGTCGTTGTGAATCACCCTTACCTCGCGTCCTAGCGCATCAAAGATGGAAATCCGAACGGCTTGTGCAACCTCGACGTCGAGTGTGAAGCGAGCCTGTGGATTGAACGGGTTCGGATATACTGGTGACAGCACGTAACCATTGGGGAGATCAGTACCCGGATCGTTCGCGGTCGGGATTGTGCCAAATCGAACGATTGTACCAGCGTCCCCAACAGCCCACCCAAGGGATGACGTTGGGAAGTGCACGCGATTGAACGACTGAGCTGTACCGCTAGCCTGAAGCGCCCAGCTCGTACCGCCGTTCGCGGTAAACCAGATCTGTCCGGCATCAGCGACCACCCAACCCATGTTTGCATTTACGAAATACAGGCCGTTGCCACTGACGGCTGCTGTTGCAACGTTCGTCCACGTTGCGCCACCATTGGTTGTTTTGAGGACAACATTTCCATTTCCGGCAATAAACCCTGTAGAGGCGTCCAACATCTGAATATCCTTCAGGTCCGAGCCGGTCCCACTGGTTTGCGTAGACCAGGTGACGCCCGCGTTCGTCGTGTGTTGAATCTGTCCGCTTCTGTTCGCAAGCCACGCTTCGGTGGCGCTTATGGCAGCGATGCTTTCGGTTCGGTCGATGGCTCCCGTGTTATGATAGGTCCAGGAAGCCCCAGCGTCTGTTGAGATAGCACTGTCGCCATCGCGCCCAGCCACCCAAACCACGGATTCGTCCACCCAGTCGACATGGCGAAGGTCGCCAGCACCTGTCGCTACCAGTGACCACGTTGCTCCGCTGTCCGCCGAGCGAAAGACCGGGCCATCCCCTGTGGCAATAATTCCCGTAGCACCGGAAGGACTAAAATCGATTCCCTCCAAGTCAAACGCTCCACCTCCGATCGTTTGGGATGTCCAAGTATCACCCCCGTCGGTCGTGCGCACGATGAGACCAGCGTCCGCAACGGCAAATCCTGTGGAAGGATTGATGAAATGCACGTCGGAGAGTATAGCGGACGTACCACTGTTTTGCGGCGTCCAAGTTTGCGCCGAGGCAAATCCAGGAAGAAGGCAAAATGCGAGAAGAGTAAGTAAGCGTTTCATGGGAGGGCGGGCTTTATGAGCTAGAGATTGAATGTGGAAATTGTGGGGCGCGCGGCGAGGTCTGGCCAATCGACGACCCCGCCGCGTGCGCCTGCTTCCTTACGGGGAAGCGTTGCCCCTGGCTAGTGATCGTCGAGCTTGAGCTTCTCGGCATAGTACGTTCCATCGTTTCTTGGGAAGCCTTCGGCCTCAACGAGCAGGCCAACCTGGAAGGCGCCAAACGAGATCGGGTTGTTGTTGTCATCGAGTAGGCGGGTACTTCCGTCCACGACGAATACCAGTCCTTGCACGGTGACCGATGACTCCGTTCGCGCCTCAATGAGACCGTTTATCTGAATCTGGTTCTGGTCATCACCATCTTCCAGCTTGAGTTTTTTCGCTTGGATTGTTCCATTGCTTTGCGAGTGGCCTTCGGCTTCGATGTAGACGCCTAGTTGGAACGCATCAAAAGAGATGTTCTCATTGTTGCGGCCAAGAAATTGCGTCTGGGCATCTATGACGAACGTTCGGCCAAGCACGGTGACTTGATCGGACGAGCGAGCCTCGATGAATCCTCGAATTTCGATTTCCCCGGACTGGTGACTGGACGACGAGTTTTCTAGCCGAACGTGAAGTCCTCGCTGTGAATTGGATAGCTGCCCGTCTATGAAGATGGACCCGGTTAACGGGTTAGAGTTTGACGAAACGGCGTCAAGCACAAGGAATACTCCAGGCTGTGCATCAAACTCAAAATCCCAGTTTCCTGAAGATGAAGCCTGGTTAGTTCCGGATGCGTCGGTGTAAGAAATGGTTGCTGCACTGCCGTCTATCACATACCGTACGGAGAGGGAACCCGAAGGAACTGTGGACGAGTCGCAAGCGGCTAATAACAGGAACGCAGCGGGTAGAATAATCTGGCGAATAGTCATGGCTGGTCTGAATAGAATGGAAGAGATGTGTTGTCTTCCTATCTCTATTCAAACGCGGTGCCAAAGGGTTGAGACGCCATAAAGACCCCTAATTGCTCTACTAGGCCCATTTTCCTACGAGTCGCGATTATTCCTGAGGATCGTCGCGCACGTCATGCAATGTCTGCGCAACCAATGCGCAGACATCCAATTCAAAACCGGTATCCGATTGAAATCCCTGAAGGTGTCGGAGACACTTGCAGCGATGACGGAGGCCCGCCCGATGTCAGCGCATCTACCGCCGAGTAGAGCCAGACTGCCGCGGCTCCAACGAAGAGCCCTCCCCTAACCTTGTGCCACGTGTTGTACGTGTCGTATCGGTCTGCCACGAGGTCGGGATCGGTTTCGGCGAGGTAGGCATCTTGAGCATTCTGACGTTGAATATGCGCGGCTGTGGCACCGCCAATCGCAGCAACCCAGGCACCTGTCATTACCCACCCTTTCGTGCCACTCCCTTTATAGCGCTGCCCCCAGCCTGGCAGAACCGCAGATCTCAGCGTTGCAGCCGGACGCTGATCATAGACTTGGACGTACCGAACTGATTGCGCGGGTGTGCCCGGCGCTTCTCTTTCCCGGACGAATGACGCTTTCGTTTCTTCAAAGAATGAGAGCGTCACCGGCGAAACAAGCTGGGGATCCAACTGGAGGTTTGGATTTAGCGTAAGCGCGCCGCGAAACTGCTCAGCGGCCTCCAATGCCTCACCTTTGGAGAACAGGATCAGCGCTAAAGTGGAGTGAAGGCGAATGAGCTGATCGGAGTTGAAGGCCTCGAAACGCGACAATGCACTCCGCGCCAGGCTTTCCGCCTCGTCATACTGCAAGTTCTCGTACGCCGATTCCACTCGAGCCAGCAGCGTGGACGCGTCCGCTCCCGGCTGCGCGACCCCAGCGAGCGGTGAGAAAAGAAGGAGCGCGATAGCGAGACGTGTATGCGGCTGCACTGCTTACCTCAGGAGCGTAATTCTTCGAACCAAGGTCTGTCGACCATCGGAGACTCGGAGAATGTACATCCCGGCAGAGAGGGCCCGCCCTCCATCATCTACTCCACGCCATGCGAGTGTTTGCCGTCCTGGCGCGGCCAACCCGTCCCTCAAAATTGCGACACGCCGGCCCAACACATCGTAAATGGCAACAGTCAGTTCTGTAGACGCATCAGACGTGATCGTGACGGAAATTGCGTCGGAAAACGGGTTTGGTCCAACAGAGGCTATGGCGAAGTCAGCATCGGGAGCATCGGCTTCATTTGCTGTTACAGTGCTCAACATGAGCGCTGAGGTTGCAAGTACACCGGTGTCAGTTTGTCCACCGAAGACGTACAAATCGTTTCCAACTCCGGCCGCGACGGCGCCTTCACGGGGTTCCGGAAGGGACGGCCACGTCGCCCATTGGTTGACGTTCGAGTTGTAGGCATCCACGCGGCCAACCACGCTTCCGCCCGCGTTCCGGCCGCCAATTGCGAATATGAGGTTGCCCGCTTTGGCCGACGCCAGGCTGCCGCGAGGTCCAGGCATTGTTGCGCGTGATTCACCCGTCTGATTCGGCACGTAAAATTCAACTCCCGCAACTGGCCCAAACGGCCCGAAACCCCCAAAAATGAGTACCCCGTTCCCCTCCGGAATCGCACCAAAGGCCGCGCGCGGCTGGTTCAGAACCCAGAATCCGTAGTCGTCCCAGTTGCCTGTACCCTCGTTGTAGACTTCAGCGTCATCGCGATACTGAAGCGCCTCATTCAGCCCTCCAAATACATAAACGTCTCCACCGACCGAAAAGACGCCATGCCCCTCGCGTTTGTCTTGTAGGTGATCGAACGATTCCCACCGCGCGTCGATCGGATCGTAAACCTCGGCGTCATCAGTCAGCTCGCCAACTTCACGACCACCAGTTAACAAAATCTGGCCATTGAACACCGTTGCCGATGCATTGAACCGTGCGTTCCGTAATGCTTCAACAGCCGACCACGTATTTGATACGGGGTCGTATCGTTCCACTACATCGAGCTCAGTTCCATTCGCGTTGCGCCCGCCGATTACGTAAATCTGCCCGTTCAGTACGGCAACTGAAGGAAACGCCCGAGGCGTTGGCATCGGAGCAACATCCATCCAGTTCTGTTGCGCCGACGCACCGACCGAAATGATCAGAGCCAAGAAGGCAAGTGTGGCTGTTCGTAGTGCGTTAGTCATGATGAAATTGAGTCTACCCGATTAAACATTGCTACACAAGTCGCGTGCCGCTATCCGCTGGTGTCGCCGAGAAGACGTGAAAGGTTGAGAGGTACGGTTCGGCGCTCGCCGGCAGTTACTTGAATCGTGCCTGACCATGTGCCAAGTTGAGGATGCGAAAGTGCGACGGTATGCGACCCCGGCCAAAGAATTACCTCTCGCTCGGGCGGTACCACGCCGATGGAACGCCCGTCCAACTCAACATTTGCCCACGGGTGCACTTGTAATGTGATGCGTGCGACATGAGCCCAGAGCGATACGGCCAGGCGTTCTTGCCCCCCCGGCCGAATCTGTACGGAATTCCGAACGTCCGGGAACTGAGGATTTCGAAGGACGACAATATGGGTTCCGGCCGTCAACTGCGGTATTTCGACACCAGAGCCTTCACCCACTTTCTGTCCGTCGACGAATACTTCCGCCCACGGCTGGACGACGACCGTCAGTTGGCCGGGGCGTGCTGTGGGCTGACTCTCTTGGTTGGGCGAATCGGGTTCTGACGCCACACGCGATTCCGGCTCCGAGTTTGGCCCGGTTTCCTGGGATGTTTGAGGTGTAGGAACAGGCGTTGACATGCCGCCAGCCAAGGGAAGTTGCTCGGTCTGGGAATTGGGGTCCTCCTCTGATGTGAGCGTCGGCGGACTTGCATCGACGATTCCCTCGGGCAAATCAACGACCATGGAGTCAGGCACGTCCGTGTTCAAAAGCGCCTCGCTGGAAGCCGCCGGATTTCGCAACTCCAACAGTACGAATGCTGCCACCGCGACGGCGACGAGAACCATCACCCCAACAAAGGCAAGTCGGGGGATTCTGTGACGCAATGAGCCTCGCCCGACCTCTCCGCCGGCAGCAGTGAACTCCTTATTGACGTTCGTTGATCGCGGAGCGGGATCGAACGCGGGGCGGAGCGCCTGGTATTTCGCGGGATCGTCGAGAAAGGTTGACAGCATCTCACGCCCGACACGATTCCCCTCCGGGCCGGGGACGATGGCTGATTCCGTGAGAATCACGACCGTTTCTTCTGCCGTCGTCCGGTCTGCGGGCTTTGATTCTAACAGCTTCTGGATAGACGTTGTCAGCTTTTCTGGCACTCTAGGGTCCGCACGTAGCGACGGAATTGGATCGTGATTCAGCGCAGAGTCCAGCGCTTGACGCGTATCAGATGCTGGAAAAGCCTTATGACCTGACAGAGCCTCAAGCAAGGTTGCTCCCAAAGCAAACATGTCGGCGGCGGGACCAACTTCGTTACCCAGGACTGCCTCGGGGGATAGAAAACCAAGCGTGCCCCGAACCTCGGACGACAAGCCGTTGTCCCCCGTTATAATTCGCGTTGCCAGCCCAAAATCAGCAAGCTTCACAGCCCCATCCGCGCCGAGAAGGATGTTGGCCGGGTTTAAATCGCGGTGGAGGATACCGGCTTCGTGAGCCGCCGCCAACCCACTCGCGACCTCAGCCCCAACGAACGCGACAAGTTCGGGCGGGAGCGGTCCGAGTTGAGCAATTACTTCCTCCAGAGATGCACCCTCAACGAACTCCGTTACGAGATACGGCCGGCCAGTCTCTTCGCGCCCTGCCTTATGCAATGCGACTACGTTCGGATGATTGATGGCCTCCACACTCGATGCTTCATGCTCAAACCAATCGACCAGGGTCGGATCGTTAGCCGCTTCCTGCGTGAGCACTTTTATGAGAACAGCCTTGCCCGATGCATCCTCGTATCCCTTATACACAACCGTAGTGGCGCCGCGAGAAAGTTCTGCGAACGGACGTACACCAGCTATCGTGGATTCGCCAAGAATGGGCCTAGCGTTGAGTTGATTTAATTGTCGTACGTACGATCCTCCGATTTATATCCCGCTCTGCAGGAGTACAGCGCTCCGGTTACTCTTCACCATTCCATTCCTTCAACCGGTAGTGCAGCCATCTTCGCGAGACGCCGAGAGCGCGCGCGGTTTCAGAAACGTTGCCATCTCGATGCTCCAACGAACGAGTAACATGAAGGCGCTCGACCTCTTTCATTGGCAGGTCGGGGTCGAAGGTTGTATCGAGTCCTTCGGAGGGTAAACGCAGATCAACGACATCGATGATTTCACCGCGCGCTAGCACGGCGGAGCGTTCGATGGTGTTCTCCAGCTCACGCACGTTACCCGGCCAACGATACTTCTTCAGCGCATCCAGTGCCTCGGGCGAAAACCCTCGAATATGCGCGCGCGATCCTGTCGCATACCTATCCAGGAAGTGCGCGGCAAGAAGCGGAATGTCTTCGCGGCGCTGCCGTAGGGAGGGCAATTCAATGTCGATCGTGTTGAGACGGTAATACAGGTCCTCCCGGAACGCGCGGGCGGTGACCTCCGACTTGATATCCTTGTTGCTCGCTGAGATAATCCGAACGTCGACTTTACGGATACTGGTATCCCCGACACGCTTGATTTCGCCTTCCTGAAGCACCCGGAGCAACGATGTCTGGAGTTTGGGAGACAGGTCTCCAACTTCATCCAGAAACACCGTACCACCGTCCGCCATCTCGAATAGCCCCTTCTTATCGGCAATCGCGCCCGTAAACGATCCACGCTTGTGGCCAAACAACTCGCTTTCGAGCAAGTCGTCGGGGAGAGAGCCGCAAAAAATGGCGACGAACGGCTTCTCCTTTCGGGTCCCGTTATAGTGGATGGCGCGCGCGACGACTTCCTTACCTGTCCCGCTTTCTCCACCAAGCAATACGGTTGCGTCCGTATCGAGCACTCGCCCTACTGTCTCAAAGACATCGCGCATGCGTGCACTCTGGCCAATAATCCCGTCGAAGCCGTGGACGCGTTGAACCTCTGTCCTCAACCTTCTGTTTTCATCGCGAAGCGACTGGATGAACGAAGCATTTTCCAACGCCACCGCTGCCTGGTTCGCAAACGCCTGGAGAAATGGCAGGCTCTGCCGTGTAAATCGTCCCCGGCGCGATATGGAATCGAGGTAGATAACGCCAATCTGGCGCGCCTTCAGCCGAAGCGGAACGGCCGCTATCGACTGAATCTGCTGAAGCACGACGCTCTGGGTCGATCCAAAACGTTCGTCGGCGGAGGCCTCATAGAGAATAACGGGGTCACCCGTTGAAAGGACCGAGCGGACGACACTTCCCGACCCCTCTCCGCCTTCCCTCACGACGCCATCGAGCTCATCCTCACTAAAGTTGCGGTGGGCTTTGACAGCGAAACCGGTCTCTGCTTCGTCGTCCTCCAGGAAGATGAAGCCGCGCTCGGCTTCGAGAGCCTCCATGGCCGTCTCGAGTACCGTCTCGAGCAACTTCGCGGGATCACGAACAGAGTTGATCGTAGCCGCGATGTCCGATAGCGCGTTCAACGACGTCAGAAGATCGCCGTCTGGAAGGTTTTGGGTGAGGTCGGGGATTTCAGTCATGATTTCACGAACGCGAATTGCGTGCCCGGTTCAAGGACGAAGCGAGGCGGGCGCAACATCGAAAGCCAGGGGACGGGAGCGACTGAGATTGCCAAAAATGTCCACGGCGCTCACGGTCCATGAGTACGAACCCTGCTGAAGCGCATCCGGAATAGTGAACGTGGTGTCCGTTGGGGCGATTTCCGAATACCTGGCCAATGGAATCTCCTGGCCTGGTACTGGCACAAATGCGATGTCAACTCGATGTGTGAAACTGAAGGGAAGATCAAACAATCGCCAGATCAGGTTGGGGTTAGGACCTTCAACATCCGGTACGGTCGGGCTGACAGCCTGAGGAAACGATGCGAGGATGCGCACGATCTGCACAGACGCCGACATCCCTTGCGCACCCTGGTTGTCCGACGCTTCTACCTGCAACGGGCGTCCGAGCAATTCTTGCGCGGGTACCGGTAGCTCATTGTTGGCAAAAATTCGGCGATACACGCCCGGCTCCCCAACAACCACCCGCAGGGTGTCTGAGTATCCCAGTGACGGGGCACTGAAGCGTACGTCATCAACGTCGCCGAGTCCGTCTGGGTCACTGATGAATGCCTCCACAACCAGTTGGAAAAGTGGGTCCTGGGGAAACCAGCGGTTCAGGTTTTCTGTGTGGATCGTCGTGATCTCGGCAACCGGAATTCCATTGATCGGAAGAGACAGTTCAACCAGACGTCCAATTTCGACGGATACGGTGTCAACTACCGAGGCGTAGCCCGGCCGGTCTGTTGAGATTTGATACGGCCCAGCCGGAACATCGGTGATGGAAAACCGACCCGATGCGCCCGTGACTCCAGCCCTTTCGCCTCCATCTGACAAGGACGTCAGGCTCACACGAACGCCGGAAATCCCTTCAAACGGTGCATAAAACGTCGATACGGTCCCCGCCACGGCTCCGAATTCGTCGTAGTTGCCAGAAAGCGGATCGAGCAGATTGCCCCGCTCTGCATCTCCCAAACATCCCGCTACTATCACGCAGGTTGCTACGGCTAGCAACGACTTTGATACGGCGTGGCGGGTGACGACTAACATTCGATTACTCTCGGGAGATCGCGGCACATGCAAACGCCGCTCCGACCTGAAGGCTCCGTAATTATCAGCTTGAACTTCCAGTCGAGATAATCATGGCACTGCGTTTGCAAATCTAGAACGCTCTTGCCTTGATTGGCACAAGATTCCAATGAACAGACGTACGACAGAGTTACGAGACTTCCCCCTACACGAGGGAGTTCTTGATTCTCCTAAATTAGCTGATGGCCGGCCTTGAGCTTGATGTAGCCACCACGCTTGACTCTACCGACTAGTCCGCCACGAATGTCCCCTGCGACACAAGCTGCCCCTACGCCCGCTCCCGCGGCGGTCCGACCTTCCCGACCGCCTGCAATCCGAAAACCGGTTGAGCGGTGGGTGCATGTCTATCACGCCGTACTGGGGCTGATATGGATTGGCGTTGCGGGTTACCTCCTGTTCTGGGGCCTCGACTACTACACCCTTCCGCTACACGAACGGCCCTATAGTCCCGAGCACGATCTTTTCAAACCGACCGGCCGCGTTGGAAATCCATTGGGAGTCATTGGCACGGCAATGATCGCGTTTGGCGTCTCCAGTTACATGCTCCGCAAACGATGGAAGCGGTTGCATGGCCTTGGAAAGCTCCGCCACTGGCTCTCGTTTCACATTTTCCTGTGCACGCTGGGCCCATTTATGGTGATGCTGCATACGTCGTTCAAAGTGGGCGGATTGGTTTCGATTGCGTTCTGGAGCATGGTACTCGTCGTTCTCAGCGGCGTCGTGGGGCGCTACGTATATGTGCGGATTCCAAAATCCCTGAACGGCCAGTTCTATTCGATGCGAGAGATTGAAGCTTCTCAAGAGGCGCTCGTCGGAGAATTGACGACCTCACTCCCCGAGGAATCCGCTGCGCTTGCGGAATTGCAGCTCAACATCCCCACTGAATCTGGCGGCCTTTTGCGTTCGTTGCTTCTTGCACTTCGCTTCGACCTTGCTGGTCGCCGACACACGAAACAGCTTCGGCGAGTTCTTGCAGATGCAGGTGTCGAGCCTGCCACCCGTCATCGCCTGATTGACCTCGGGAAGCAATACAATCGGCTCGCGCAGCAACGCGTCTTGCTGGAGCCCTTCGGGCGGTTGTTCCGTTACTGGCACACATTCCATCTTCCATTAGCTATCGTAATGGCGCTAATCCTGCTCGTACATATTGGCGTTGCGTTTGCGTTTGGCTATGCTTGGACATCCTGAATCCTAGAATCTTTCGGCTCGACTGAAATGAAGCAATCACCTCTAACCATCTCCCTCGTTCTAGGAGGAGCATTCCTGGTCCTGGTTGCCATCGTGTTTTTTGTGACGTCGGATGACGAGCCCCAACCGCTCGCCGTTGAGGGAATTGAGGACGTCCAACCGACGGCAGAGAACGTGGACCCCACCTTTCACGCACGCCTCATGGCGCTAACACAAGAAGTCGAAGCCGCGCCGCGCGATACATCGAAGCTGATTGAGTTAGCGCGCATGCACCAGGATGGCCATCAATTGGCGGAAGCCGCCGAAGTTTACCGGCGGGTTCTTGACATCGTGCCGGGTCACCGTCAGTCCCACCTGGACCTCGCTCTTTGTTACTCAGAGTTGGGCCAATGGCAGGATGCCCTTGCAACCATGGAAGGGATGTTGGAACAGTTCCCTGACGATCCGTCTGCATTGTACAATCTGGGAGCTATCTACGCTAATCAGGGCCAGTACGACGAAGCCGAAGGAATTTGGCGACGCGTTCAGGCACAGACGGACGATGTTCACCTCGCATCCCAGGCCGCGGCTTCGCTTTCCCAACTTGAGGCCGTTCGTTCAGCACCTCCGCCCGGCGGGGCAAGTGCCGCAAGTCAATCCGGCGGGGCACCAGCCGCTCCTCCATCAATTCCTCCAATCGTGCCATTGGATGGCTACGAACCCGTGATTGCTGGACAATGAGACCTGCCTGGCGACATAGCAAATCCTGGCTCACTATAGGCCTTCTGCTACTTGTCGCTATAACTACGCAGATTGCCCAAGCGCAGCTTTTTTCGCCCGGCGAGTTAACGGCAGCCCACGCTTCGCTGGAAGGCATCCGGAATTGCACGAACTGCCACGAAATTGGCCAACGAGGGATATCGACCGCCAAGTGCCTCAACTGCCACACTCCGCTGCGGGACCGGATCAACCAAAACTCTGGCCTTCACGCGAGACTGAGCCGCCAGTGCGGTTCTTGCCACAAGGACCATTTCGGAAGACAATTCGACCCCGTCCGACTCAGCACGGGATCGTTTGACCATACGCAAACTGGCTTTCGCCTCGTGGGGCGGCACCGAAACCTGACATGCCGAACCTGTCACACTGCATCCGCCATCACGGACCCGGGCGTTCGGCGATTTGTAGGCCAGGCTGGCCGGCTGAGCCAGACATTCCTTGGACTTCCGGATGAATGTGGGGATTGCCACAACGATGACGATCCACACGGTAGTGCATTCCAGGGGCAGAATTGCTCGTCCTGCCATTCGCCTGCGGGCTGGAGCGATGTCTCCGACTTCGATCATGCCGTAACTGGTTTCTCGCTTGTCGGCCAACACGCTCGTGCCACGTGCGCCAGTTGCCACGGAGATGCCAGCCGCGGACCTGGACGGTTTGCAAACACGTCTTCAACGTGCACTTCGTGCCACTCCAGAGAAAGCCCGCATAGCCAGCGCCTGAACGCACGCGATTGCGGATCGTGTCATAACCCAAACGGGTGGAACGGTGTAAGCAATTTCAACCACAGCGCAACAGGATTTGCGCTAGTTGGCCAACATGCCCGCGCAACCTGTGCGCAGTGCCACGGCTCCGCGAGCCAGGGCGCGGCAAGATTCCGGGGCGTAGATGAAAATTGTGCGTCTTGCCACAATGATGTCGACCCTCACGGCACCCAGTTTAGAGCGCGAAGCTGCGGGTCTTGCCACACACCCCAAACGTGGAACTCGGCGCCCAACTTCAATCACAACCAGACGGAATTCCCCCTTACGGGCTCACACGCACAGATTGACTGCGCGAGTTGCCATCCAGGTTCCGGAAGAGATCAGCAGTTCTCGGGAACTGAGTTCGCTACATGCGGGACCTGCCACGACGACGCACACGAAGGAGACTTCGGAACAGATTGTGCAACCTGCCACATAACGACCTCCTGGCAACGCATGGGACAATCTTTCGACGCATCTCGCTTCAACCACGAAGAGCATACCGGCTATGCTCTTGTTGGCGCACATCTTCAACTCGATTGCTCTACATGCCACGTACAGCCACCCCGGAACGACGACGCTATCAGAATCACGTTGGTTGGTGGACGGTCCGATGCCTCCTTCCCGGCAGTTGAACGTGACAATTGCCAGAGTTGCCATCAGGACTTCCACAACGGTGAACTCACGACGGTTGATGGAGGCCCTGTGTGCGACAACTGTCACGGCCAGGATGGTTGGACGCCGACGTCATTTGATCTGACGCGGCATGCGGAAACACTATTCCCGCTCTCAGGGGCACATTTGGCCACACCGTGTACCGCTTGCCATGTCAGTGCCGGTCAGGAGGCGCCTAAATTTGCGCTCGAGACGTCTTGCGAGAGCTGCCACGTTGAACTCAGCCCGCACGATGACGAATTCGCCGATTCGGATGGTGTGACCCGTTGTGCAGAATGCCACAACGCGGTTGACTGGGATCTCGCGAGCTTCGACCACAGCCAAACTGGATTTGCTCTAACGGGCGCGCACTTCGCGCTTGATTGCGGAAGCTGTCACACCACGGAGATTAGACCGGACGGCCGGGAGGTTCGGCGTTTTCAAGGACTGGATACGGCCTGCATGACGTGCCATACAGAGGATGATCCGCACCGTGGACAGTTCGAGGGGCAAAGTTGCGAAACCTGCCATGACACGGAGGCATTTACGGTATCGGATTTCGATCACAATCGAACCCGATTCAAACTGGAGGGCGCACACATAAACGTGGCATGTGGCGGCTGCCATAAGCCTGAACTAGACAATTCGGGCCAACTATTCGTTAGGTTCCAACCACTCGGCATGGCTTGTGCCGATTGCCACCAGGAATGATGAACCAATGGGCGCTACTGGGAGGCGGGACATGGAGGGCCGTAGTGCTCGCGGCATTGGTGTGCGCCCTCGTTATCCCCGTGAGTGCGACGGAGAAAACGACGTTTGGCAAGTCAAAATCGTTTACGGCCGTGCCGGGCAGCCGGGCGGCTCAGGCTTTCCCATTGCTAGGCGGGCGTATTGCTCCACCTCTGAGGATCGTTGCTGGACTCCTTGACAACCCCCATGGCGACATCAAGATCGCGTGCGAAGCCTGTCACACTCCGGAAGGCTGGTCCCCCCTGCGGGATACGCTGGATTTCAACCACACCGAGGACACACGATTTGCGATGACTGGCCGACATGCCCAAGCTGAGTGCCGCTCGTGCCACCACGACCTCAGATTTGATCGGCCCGACCTGGAACCCGACGCGTGTGCCTCGTGCCACTTGGATGTTCACCAGGGACAGCTTGGTAATTCCTGCCAGGATTGCCATACAACGCAGGATTTCCACCTTGTGGAGGGGTTGGCGATCCACGCAGCAACGACGTTCCCGTTAACCGGATCGCACCTTCAAATCTCATGCGAGTCGTGCCATACTGATGAGTTTGACGGTGCGTTTGCCCCGCTGGACCCGTCCTGTATCGGATGCCACGAAGCGGACTACATTTCGACGTCTTCCGGTGCCGTAGACCACGTTGCGGTGGGTTTCCCTACCTCCTGTGAAGCCTGCCACAACACGTTGGCATTTTCTGGAGCTACGGCTTTTGACCACGCCGCCGTATCAGGCGGATTTGGTTTGGTTGGTGCGCACATTTCGCTGGATTGCTCCGCGTGTCACAACCCAGGCGACCTGGAACCGCTGTTCAATCCGGCCGATCAGAACGACTGTTTCACCTGCCATGAGGACGATTACAACGAAACGGCAACGACAAGCATTTTGGATCATGCTGCGGCGAACCTTCCTACGGATTGCCTCCAATGCCACACAGTTGATAGCTGGCAAGGTGCCACAATTGACCACCCGCTGGTCTCTGGTGGCTTCGCGCTCGTTGGCGCACATATGAACCTTGATTGTGCCTCGTGTCACAGCAACCCGGACTTCTCAGTTCCAGGAAATCCGTCTTCCCAGAACGACTGCGTTGCCTGCCACGAGGCAGATCACCAGAAGGCACACCCCAACTTCCCGACGACGTGCCTTGATTGCCACGGAATCGATTCGTGGGAGGCGGGTGCATTTGATCACAGCGTTACAGGCTTTGCACTCGTTGGTGCTCACATTGACTTGGATTGCTCATCCTGCCATGTTGGACCGGACAATACTCCGATCTGGATTCCGACCAGCCAGGACGATTGCTTCACGTGCCATGAAGACGATCACCAGGATGAGCATCCAAATTTCCCGACCACGTGCCTTGATTGTCATACGACTGATTCGTGGGATGCTGACGCCTTCGACCATGCCGCAACGACAGGCTTCGGACTGCTAGGGGCTCACATGCCGCTTGATTGCTCGTCATGTCACTTGCGCCCCGGTTTCGAGCTCATCTGGGAGCCTTCCAGCGCGGACGACTGCGTTACCTGTCATGAAGATGACGCCATTCAGGCACACACCGGCTTCCCTACAACCTGCCTCGACTGCCACACAACCGACACGTGGGATTCTGGATCATTCGACCACGCGGGCACGACTGGCTTCCCACTACTCGGCGCGCACCTTCCACTGGATTGTTCCTCGTGCCACCAGCTTCCAGGCTTCGAACTTATCTGGGAGCCTTCAAGCGCGGACGACTGCGTTACTTGTCATGAGGATGACGCCATTCAGGCACACACCGGCTTCCCTACAACGTGCCAAGATTGCCATTCCACGGACACGTGGGATTCTGGATCATTCGACCACTCGGGCACGACTGGCTTCCCACTACTCGGCGCGCACCTTCCACTGGATTGCTCCTCGTGCCACATTCTGCCAGGCTTTGAATTGATTTGGGAGCCGAGCAGTGCGCAAGATTGCGTCACATGCCACGAGGACGACCACCAGGACAGGCACCCCAACTTCCCTACAACCTGCCTCGACTGCCACACAACCGACACATGGGATGACGCCACTTTCGACCACGGTACTACGACAGGCTTCCCACTCGTTGGCGCCCACATGCCGCTCGACTGTTCATCATGCCACCTATTGCCAGGCTTTGAATTGATCTGGGATCCTTCGAGCGCAGACGACTGCGTTACCTGCCACGAAGACGACCACCAGAACAATCACCCCAACTTCCCAACGACCTGCCTCGACTGCCACACGACGGATTCGTGGGACTCGGATGGATTCGACCACGGCGCGACGACGGGCTTCCCCCTCTTAGGTGCCCACATGCCGCTTGATTGCTCGTCCTGTCACTTGTTGCCGGGCTTCGAACTTATCTGGGAGCCGAGCAGTGCTCAAGATTGCGTGACATGCCATGAGGATGACGCAAATCAAGCCCACACTGGCTTCCCAACGACGTGCCGAGATTGCCACACCGTCGACTCATGGGATTCGACGTTCGACCACGATCCCATTTTTCCGATTTATTCCGGCAGGCACCAGGGTGAATGGGCTACGTGCCAAACGTGTCACACGGATCCTGGAAATTTTATGACGTTCTCGTGCTTCACGTGCCATGAGCATAATCGGCCCGACACGGATGATCGTCACCGCGACGTGGGCGGTTATGTCTACGAGAGTAACGCGTGCTACTCATGCCACCCCAATGGGCGAAGCGACGACCTCGGTAGGGTTCGGTGATGCGCTGGTTATTGATTATCACAATTGCGCTTCTGGGCCTACCGTCGGAAGCGCAGGAGGCCGCGACGGCCGAAACCCAAGTCACGTTCATCGCGGGGCAAACAGTCTACGTTTCATCGGGCACCAGCGATGGCCTTGTCGTTGGCGACACCTTGGATGTATTTGAAGACGGAGTCCGACTGGGTTCAATGGTAGTTGTGAGTGCCACGCCGGATCGCTCGGTTCTTGCCTTCGCGGATACCATCTTTCCGATAACCATGGGCGACCAGCTAACCCTGAGTTTCGCGCTCGCGGCACCGGAGCCTGTCGGGCCGCTCCCCCCTCCGATTCTCACCGAACGTCCGTCCATTCTAGAACCTTCTGTTGATGAGACACCATCGCAATCGTACGGTGGACCTCGTGTTTCTGGTCGTCTCCAATTGGGCGTCAGCGGTCTGATGACGAGCACATCGTCGAGTGGCGGTGCGTCATATGATCGAACGTATGCGACTCCGTTCGCGCTACTCCGCGCTGAAGTGGCAGACCTACCTGGCGGTCTGCAATTCAACACGCGCCTTCGCGCTGCCTACCGATACGCCGACCCAACGCCTTTCAGTGAGGAGGTCGATATTCGCGTCTACGATCTAAACCTTGAGAAGAGCTTTTCTAATCTCCCACTTGAAATCAGCGCGGGACGTCTGTTTAATCGGTACGATCGCTTTACGGGGTATTGGGATGGCTTGAACATCCACGTTGGTAATAGAGAGCGTGGCTTTGGCGTTGCCGCCGGGTTCCAACCGGACCGAGGAAATGAAATGCCAACAACCGATTTACCGAAATACACGGTGTTCGGTCACGCCGCGTTTGAAACAGAAGGCGTTCGCTTTGACGGGACGGTCCTTGGCGGCCAAATCATTCCGAAATCGGACAGCCTACAAACCCGGACTTTCGTCGGATTTCAACAGCAGGTCTTTGCTGGAAATTTCCGGCTGAGCGCCGGGGCGCTTGTCGATCAAGATCCAGAGTCGAATGCTTGGACATTTTCACGCCTGAACGCGCGAGCAAGCGTCACGGCGACACCCAGTATCCGGCTTCGTGGATTCGCAAGCAGCAACCGGCCTTACATCCTCTACGCGGATAGGCAATACATCCTAAGCCGCAGCACGCGATTCGGAGGCGGCGCGACGGTTACTCTGCGCAGCGGCCCCGTTCCGGGTTTGTCCGTGCGCGCTGACGTGACCAACGCGATGACGGAAGGTCAACCCAACACCGTAACGGTGAATGGCGGAATCAGCATTCCGGGAATTTCATCCGCACGGATTGGCGTCTCGGTGGATGGAACGGTCTGGCAAAACCAACAACTGGGCGAGAGTCAACGGGGGATTTACGCGGGTGTTGGCGTAAACAAGAGCTTCGGTTCCACCTACGGTCGCTTGGGCTACCGTTATCAACAATCGCCCTTGTTGGGGCTGAGCGCCTTGATATCGCACGGGCTCGACGTCATGCTGCAAGTGCCGCTCAGATCGGGGCTCGCTCTAACCCTGCAGGCAAGCACTCAGCTCGGCCAGAGCATCTCAAGTACCCGCCTTTACACAGCAATCTGGTACCGATTCTGATGGACTTGTTCATCATCTGGGGCGTCGGGCTCTTTCTCGGCCTCGTAACAATGATTCCGTTTCTCCTGAAGCGAAGGCGAATGGAGAAGCGCGCGATCGTCGCGAAAGACCAGGCCAAGACGTACGGCTTGAACGAACCCGTCTCCATCTATCCCGTTGTTGACCCCGGGCTTTGTTCGGGTTGCGCAGCGTGCGTTTCGGTCTGCCCCGAAGGTGACGTGCTGGCTATGATCAACGGCCAGGCCGAGGCGATCGCGCCGGCTCGTTGCGTTGGCCACGGGATGTGCGAAAGAGCCTGCCCGACGGATGCCATCACCCTTGTCTTCGGCACTGCGCAGCGAGGTGTCGAGCTTCCCCGCGTGCAGGAGAACTACGAAACGAACGTGCCTGGCATCTACATCGTTGGAGAATTGGGCGGGATGGGACTTGTGCGCAATGCCTTTGAACAAGCACGCCAGTGCGTTGAAGGCATAGTACGCGAAGAAAATTCCGTGCCCAGCGACATGCTAGACGCGGTAATCGTTGGCGCAGGACCCGCGGGCCTTTCGGCGGCAGTCAATGCGAAACTGCATGGCCTTCGTGTACTGACATTAGAGAAAGAGGCGGACATGGGCGGTACTGTGCGGCACTATCCGCGCCGCAAGCTGGTCATGAATCAGCCTTTTGAGGTCCCGGGCTATGGGATGCTGGACTTTACCGAGATCGAAAAGGAAGACCTGATTGCTCACAAGCGCGACATTGTGGACAAGACTGGGGTTGAAATCTTGACAGGGCAGAGTGTCGCTCGAATCGAATCTAGGGGAGATCCTGGCGATGGATTTTTCGTCCACACGGCGGAGGGCGCCAGCCATGCAACTCGTCGGGTGATTCTTGCCATTGGACGCCGCGGAACGCCCCGCAAGCTGGGCATTCCCGGAGAAGATCTCGATGGTGTGTACTACAGCCTCATGGAGCCCGAACATTTCGCGAACCGGCGAATCGTTGTGGTCGGCGGTGGTGACTCAGCCGTGGAAGCCGCTCTCATGCTGGCCGATCAGCCAGGGACTACTGCCCACCTTTCCTACCGCAAGGATGCGTTTTCGCGCATCAAGCAGGGAAACCGAGAACGATTTGATGCCGCCGTAGCGGCAGGCAAGATTGAGCCGCTCTGGTCAACGAATCTCACGCGAATCGACGCTGAGTCTGTGTCATACGAGGACAGCGCTGGCCAGGAACACATGCTGGCGAATGATGACGTGTTCATCTTTGCTGGCGGTGAGCTACCAACCAAGTTCCTTCAAGAGTGCGGCATCGAACTGAACACGCACTTCGGGACGCCGCGTGGGATTTTTGCCTGACTGGCGAGTAGCAAGCCGCTGGGCTAGTACGTTAAGATATCCTGAACAGAACGGCGGGGTGTGCCTTCCCGGAACGAAGGATAGCCGACGCGGAATACAATCTGTGGGAATCCGCCGCCAACCAGCTTTGACATTTCCATTCGAAGCTTGTGGTATTCGATAGGCTGGTTCATGTACGACGCGAACAACCCTCGATTCGCGGCAACGAGCAGCACGTGCTCGAGCGCCCTGCCAGCGGCTAACCACGATTTTGCATCATCCAGATCGGTTGTAAGGACGAGGATCGCCGGAGCATTTCGAACGAGTTCTCGCTTTCGTGTCGCGAGGACCGACGAAGGTGATCGAACATCAGAGCGCCGGTCCCAATTCCCTTGCTCGCGGTCGGGCACTCCATCGCGGCGGGGGTCTGCGTTGGACCGCAACCACTTTTGGACGTCTGCTGCAATTTCAGGGCGCTCCCCATTCAGCCTTATGCCTTCCTCCACAAGATCGCCAACACGTTCTTTCTCCTCGATCGACGTTAGCACGGCGAGGCGTGACCCTTCATTGGTCGCAACTCGCCGCATTGCACTTACCACATCTGATGGCACAGGCGTTTCGGCAAACGGATGGCGGTTCGTACGGCGCATCAAGATTGCTCGGAACAACGATTCGTCGTAATCACTGGAGCGACGCGGCTTCGTGAGCGCAAATGTGGCGAGAAGGTCTGGATCGTCCGGACTCGGGAACGGGTGAACTTCCGACTCGAACCGAAAGTGGTACGCAGCTACGCGGAGGTGGAACAGCGCCGCCCCACAGCTAATGGTTAGTTCGCGCCCATCAGGATCGAGCGCTTGAAGCTGGCGCGTCCGGTCGGCATAGAGGAAAATCTTGTGGTCTTCGACCGTGAAGCGCCATGGCTGTGTGTTCATTACGGACGGAGCCAATACCGCGTAGTTCAATAAGAACCGCAGCTGGTCGTCGAGTGGCGTTCCAATAGGAAAATCCGCATCAGTTACGGCTCGTGGTCCGGCGTAAGGGGTCGGCGCGGGGTAGGTGGTCGTGTCGGTGGACATGCGGAAGCTCGGACGTTTGGATGACGACAAGCAAGCGTACCTCCTCGACCAGCATTTCATTGGCAGACCTTCCCCACCGAAAAGGCAGGGAATCACTAACTGGCTCTGTAGGGTCTACCCCTACAGAATGCTAGCCGACCATCAATCGCGGCGCAAACATCAACGCGAGCAGGATAAGCCAGAGCAGATGCCCAATTCCCAAACTCATCGCCACTTTGCCACGAGCCTCCGCCGACCGACCCACGTCAACTGAACGGGTAAGTGCCTTCCAATTCCTAGCGATCAGAAGAAGCTGCACTGGAATCAGCAACAAGCCGAGGCCCAGGGCCATGTTGAATGTAGATGCCAGATTGGCGAAACCCGGCCCCAGGACTATCGCCAGCATGGCGAAGACATAGAGCAAGATGACGAAGACATTCATCATTCGGACAGTCGCGGCACCGCTCTCGGCAAGTGCCTTCCCGACGACGGCATCTGCACCTACGATTGTCTTCGACAATCCGGGAAGCCGGAGGCTGAGACCGAACCAGGCCGCTGCGCAAGCAACGTGCAGGACAATTGCGAAAACGTAGAGATAGAGCATCGATGCAGTTGGTTTGGATTGCGATCAAAATAGATGACATCCGCAATCTTCGGACAGGCTCCGTGGAAATACTCTATCGCGCATGACGCCAATTTCATCTCTCGTCTTGATTCCACCCCTAACTTATTTGGACAACCGCCTAGCAAACATGCGCCGTATCGTACTCATTTCAGTGCTCGTTGCTGCTGGCGCGAGCGCCCAAACACAGCAGATCATTTTTCCTGGCGAAACAGGCGCCGACCTTCGCCAACATCTGGTGGACGACTACAAACCGACAGTCGTACTTGGCGAGGCGCAGGCGAAAGATCGGATGTACGACACGATTGATCTGACGAACGAGGGCGGACAGGATGGCGTCGTAGGCGTCTACACCGGGTGGTTCGTCCCGTTTGATTGCGCGCCCTCGTGTGATCCCAGTCAGGACGTTTTTAACAATGGAGCAGGCTTGAATATGGAGCACACCTGGCCACGCGCGTACGGCGCTGACATTGGCAATGCCGAGTGGAACATCCACCATCTCTTCCCCACCAAAGTCAATGTGAATGCCGACCGGGGGAACTTCCCTTTTTCGGAGATCCTGGACACGCAGACAACGCGCTGGTATCGCGAAGACGGCAGTCAGACTAACATTCCAGATGGATCAAACATTGACGAGTTCAGCGAGTTGCGATCCAACTTGGAGTTTGAGCCCCGCGAAGATCACAAGGGAGATGTCGCTCGCGCCATGTTTTACTTCTACACGATGTACAAAGCAGAAGCCGATGGCTCTGGCGGCGGGCCGTTTTTCGAATCGCAGAAGGAGACGCTTTACGACTGGGCGTATGCCGATCCCGTGAGCCTGAAGGAGTTTGACAGAACACTCGCCATCGCCCCTTTTCAGAGCGGCGACCCCAATCCGTTCGTTCTGGATTCTACGTTGATCCGACGAGCGTATTTCCCTGAGATTGTTGTCTCGACGCAAGAGATCCCAACGACCACGCAACTTCTCCTGTCGGATCCTTCACCCCAGCCGTTTGGCTCGCAGACCAGTTTTACGCTGACGCTGCCGGAATCATCCCCCGTCAAGGTTGAGGTATTTGATGCGCTCGGACGTCGGATCACGACCCTGTTCAACGGCTCGCTCGGAAGCGATTCTCCGTTGCGGTTGACATTGGACGGCTCCACTCTCCCCCCGGGCCTGTATCTCCTTCGTGCGACGACCGAGAATCAAAGCGCGACGCGGCGGTTGATCCGCACACGGTAGTCGTCAGGATTGGCTGACGGCTGGCTGGGGCTGCCTTGCCTTTGGCACGTATTCGGTTTCTTCCACAGCGCGCGGAAGCGCCACAGAAAACACTGAGCCTTCGCCAAATACGCTGTCAACGTCAATTGTGCCACCCATTAGTTCGACCAGGCCCTTTGTTATGGCGAGGCCAAGTCCACTTCCTTCGTGGCTGCGCGTGACTCCCGTGGACTCTTGGTGGAACTCCTCAAACAGCTTCGGAAGAAACCCCGGGCTGATTCCCCGGCCGGTATCGCGAACCCGGACGTAGGCCGTCGCATCGGTCTGCTCAACGGAAAGCGTTATGCGACCAACCTCTGTGAACTTGATCGCGTTGGAAAGCAGGTTGACGAACACTCGATTCAGTGCAGACCTGTCGGCTCGGACCATGATTCCACAAACTGGCGCGTTCACGACAAGATTCAGACCTCGTTCATTGGCTTGCGGACGCAGCATCTCTGCGAGATCGTGAACTTCCTCGGCCACATCAAGCGGTTCGATGCTGAGCGCAATTCCTTCCGATTTCAGCCGGGCGAGATCCAGCACTGAATTGAGTGTAGATAGGAGTCGTTTCCCACTTTGCTCGATGGGCTCCACCAACTGGCGCTGTGCTGGGCCTACCTCCTCGCCAAGAACCTGCGCGAAGCCGATGATCGCCGTCAATGGCGTTCTTATTTCGTGGCTCATGTTGGCGAGGAATGCGCTCTTCAACCGTGCCATTTCTTCGGCCTGCTCACGGGCATGTTCGGCTTGTTCGCGTGCCGAATCAGCCTGCTCTTTCGCGTCCAACAACATGCGTGCGTGTTCAACTTCCTCGGTAACGTCCAAACAAATGCCGTACATACGCTCCGGCCGATTTGACGTAGTAGCTGCATATGAACCGCGCATTCGGACCGATCGCAGCGTTCCGTCCAGAGCTTGCAAGGTGAGAGTTAGGTCGTCGTGCGGATGCTTCGTTCGGAGCGAATCCCAGAACCCGTGTAGTGCGGGGCGGTCCGCAGGAATTACGCGAGCAGCGAAATCGTCGAAAGACGGTTGCGCCGAAGCTGGGTCAAGACCTGCAATCCTGTACATTTCTGTGGACCAGCTGGCGCGTCCATTCTCCAGATTCACCTCCCAATTTCCGAGGGCGGCCGTCCTCTGCGCTTCTTCCAAATGCCCCTCCCGTTCGGATAGAGCATCCTGCACTTGAATTCGTGCACTGACCGCCACGTAGACGATACCGAGTGCGACCAGAATGGAGGCAGTGAACACGGCCTCATTTACTTCCGGCGCCGGCGTGACTCCCAACACGAGAAGCGTTGTTGCCAGCGCGAAGCCGGTATAGGCTGACAGCGGCGCCACGGCATCGAACGCCAGGCTCAAAAACATCGCCGATGTGACGACGGTTACGAAGTAGCCCACGGCAAAATTGGCGTCAAACCCGTTGATTGACGCGACTGATGCGGACCACGCTGTGAGGAGAAATGCGAGAACGAGCAGAAACTTGCTCGCATGCGTACGTGGCCATTCTGAGGCGTACGTCCAAATGAAGATCAGGACGCTTACCATCAACATCCCGCCCTGTAGAAGCCACGTGAGTGTGGATGTAGGCTGCGCGGCGTAATAGAAAACCGCGAACGCAGGCACCAGCACAATGCACAGAAAACAACCCAGGCGCAGTAAATACAGATCCGAACGCTGCTTCCAGCTCTTTCCGGTCACGGAAGGAGGACGGAAAATGAAATTTGCCAGGCGGACGACTGCTTGCATGGGTACGCGGGAATCCCGCGAAGTACTCTATATGCGCAGCACTGGGTATCGGCCATAAATACCTCCGAATTAACCGATACGAGCCTATTTCGAAGCGCTCACCGATGCGCTTCGATCCCTCGTCGAACGTACGTCTCGAACCGGAAAGCAGGCCGTCCGTCCTCAGTCGGATGGGCTTCGGTTTTCGAATGATCAAACTCAGTCCCGATCAAGTGTTCGTAGCGGGGGAAATACGCATCGCCTTCAAATTCACCCTCCACGAGCGTTAGTTCGAGTCGACTTGCCAGGGGAAGCGCGGCTTCGTAAACACTGGCCCCACCTCCGATGAAGATCTTCGGGCGCGCGTAGAACGCGCCGATTGCGTCCTCCATCGAATGGTATATGTGGACGTTGGCATCATCCGTCTGCATGGGGTGCCGAGTAAGAACCACGTTGTCGCGCCCCGTCAACGGCCCACCAAATTGAAAGAGCAGAGATTCGAACGTCCTGCGGCCCATGATGACCGGATGTCCGAGCGTCAGCGCCTTGAATCTCTTCAGGTCTGCTGAAATGCGCCATGGCAGATCAAGCCCCTTGCCGATTAGCCGATTCTTTTCCGCCAAGGCGGCGATGATGACGATCTCGGGACGCGCTGCGTCAGCCATAATTCAGACGGCGACGGGAAAGCGGATTGCATCACCGTGCTGATAACCTTCCAGCGTGAAATCCTCGAACGCCAGTTCGTCGATTCCCTTTGGTTGCCCGTCTTCGTTTCGCGCAATATGCAGCGTCGGCGCTGGAAGCGGGTTGCGGGTTAGCTGCTCCTCAAGTCCTTCCACGTGGTTTTCGTAGATGTGCGCATCGATGAGTGTGTGAGCAAAACGACCGACGCGCAAGCCAGCAAACTGGGCGAGAGCCTGCGTGAGCAATGCGTAGCAGGCCAGGTTGAACGGCACTCCTAACGCGAGATCAGCGGAGCGTTGAGAGAGATGCGAATTCAGGAAGTTCTCGCCGCCATCATCAGAGGGCGAGACATTGAAACAGAACGTATAGTGGCAAGGCGGAAGCAGGCTAACGGCCGCGTTCGCCGGATGCCACGCCGAGACTACCATGCGGCGGCTCATTGGATTGCTCTGGAGCGTGTCCACGACATAACCCAATTGATCGAACGTCAGTGAGCCATCGCTGCCGCGCGAAACACGTGGATGATCGGGACCCGCCCAGACCTCGCCCCCGAGGGCCGAGCCTTCTTCTGGAAGTGGAAAACGTCTCCAGAAGCGCCCATAGGCGGTTTGAAGATCGCCGTCATCGTCTGCCCAGGCATCCCAGATCTTGGTGTGCTTACGCAGTTCGCGGATATGATCTACGCCCGAGAGATACCAGAGCACCTCGCGAAGCATCGAATCGAAATAGACCTTCTTTGTCGTCAGTAGCGGATAACCCTCGGCCAGATCGACCGAATAGAATTCGGCGAAGGACGAAATCGTATCCACGCCCGTTCGGTTTGCCTTCCGCTTTCCGTGCGCCAACACGCGCCGCACGACATCCAGGTACGCCTCTTCAGCGTTCGTGGTAGTGGCAGTAGCAACGATGTCGAGTTCCATGGTGCGGCGATCTACCGGAGGTTAAGCCGAGCACGATTCGATGGCAACCGCTGTGGACATTTGCTCGCCAAGAGACCTCGATCTTTCGAGTTCGTAGCTTTCGCAACCCATCCTCTGCTCCCAACATTCGAATCTGAAATGGACCCCGGACTACACGTCAAACAGGCCATCAACCATCTCGAAAAAGTGCTCGCGTACTATCCGTACGTGGAAGACGATGGACAGGCGCTTGTTGCGCTGACGCCCGAGGATTGGCAGGTCGTCGCCGACGCCATGTTTTACATGGATACGCCGAGAGAATTTTTCCCTGAGGCCATCACCGAGTACAAGTTGTCGGATGACCAGAGTGCGATTTTGCTTTCCGTTGCCGACGGAACCGTGATAACCATTGAAGTGAGTTAGCTCGAAAAGAGCTCTCGCCTCAATTGGCCTGGGCGCGGAGATCAAAGCGCGGAATCTCAACCCGGAATTGTTCGCCGTTCTCGCGCTGCATCAAATAGGTGCCTTCCATCGTGCCCGTAAACGTAGGAAGCACGCAATAGGAGTTGTACTCGTGCACGCCACCCGGCGCAATCGTTGGCTGTTCACCAATGACGCCCTCCCCTTCAACATCCTGCAGGCCGCCGGTGTCGTCCTTAATGATCCAATGGCGGCGAAGTAACTGAACATCGCCCGCGCCGTGGTTTCCAATGGTGATGAAGTACGCGAACACGAACCGCCGCGCCAGCAAATCAGACTGGCCGTCGAGGTAAACGGGACGGACGGAAACAGCGATGCTCTGAGTAGTTGCGTCGTAGGTGACCATGCAATCCGATGTCGCTATGCTCGTCCGACTTCCTGGCCCCGTGCGTATTCGAGCGCACCA
This sequence comes from Rubricoccaceae bacterium, assembly GCA_037969195.1. Taxonomy (GTDB): domain Bacteria; phylum Bacteroidota; class Rhodothermia; order Rhodothermales; family Rubricoccaceae; genus JAHEJB01. The sequence continues at coordinate 34,327 of JBBKWZ010000233.1, forward strand.
ACCAGCTGTCGAACGCGCGTTTCACACACGGGCGCGCTCCACTCGCCGTTCTCTTTGAACGCGCTGCCGATGATGAACCCATCCGCAAGGTCGAGATAGTCCATAAGGTTTTCAGAGTTCAAGCCGCTACCAATGAAGAGAGGCAGCCCACTGGCGGCAGAAACCTCCGCTAGATCGTTCGGGGCGGGTGCACTTCCGGTCGTTGTACCCGTGACCACGAGCCCATCAGCCCGGTGTTGCTGGGCCGACGTTGCGAGGTCGGAGATCGTCAAATCAGCCGTCCACGTATGGGAAGCATGCTTCTTCTGAACATCGGCAAGAACAGGGATGCGGTCCGCTCCGAGGGCTTTGCGATAGCGCAGCACATTGCCTGCACAAGCCTCGGCAATGCCTTTGTCGGAGACATGAGCATGGGTCCATCCCTCAGCGCGGATGAAATCGCAGCCGGATGCGTAGGCAACCGCAATGGCCGTTCGGTTGGCCTGAAACAGAACCTGCACGCCAACGGGCATTCGCCCAACATGTCGTTTCACGGAACCAGCAACGCGCGTCATGAAGGCCGCGACCTCCGGCCCCATCTCGTCTTCATGGATGCACGGAAAGTCGTGCATGTTCTCGATGATCAAACCATCAACGCCAAGTTCAGCGAAGAGCCGTGCTTCGGCAACCGCCCGTTCCACCGCGCATTGGACGCCACAACATCCGGGCACACCCGGAGACGGCCCGGTGTGGATCATGGCAACGACCGGCTTAGGGCGTTTGAAGAGGCGGTCGAGGAGATTCGACATAGAGATCGTCCCGATCAATGATGCTGGTTTGAGATAAGCGAGTGTACTGGCGTGGTTTCAGAACCAAAACGTGCTACCGGTACCGCGTATGGGCTGTTCCCCGACAGCGTGTCATAACGACACTATAGAACCGCCGAATAATTCGTCCCGGAGGTCGCCTTTTTCTTCGTTGCCTTCTACATTGGAGCGAATCGGCGGAATCACAGGCCTCTGAGCCGCGTTAAGAGTTCGCCTTTCTGCGCCATCTTCCGGCACGCCATGAGCGCCACTCCTACCCCAATCGAACAAGTTTCTGACGTCACGATTCTGTTTGCCGGTGACTCCGGCGACGGGATGCAACTGACTGGCTCGCAGTTCACGATGGCGACGGCGCTCGCACGGAACGACCTCGCGACGCTTCCGGATTTCCCGGCCGAGATCCGCGCTCCCGCTGGTACGACCTACGGCGTTTCGGGCTTCCAGCTTCATTTTGGGGCCGTAGCCATCCACACGCCGGGCGATGAAGTGGACCTACTGGTGGCGATGAACCCGGCCGCGCTGAAAATGAATCTGGATCGTGTGCGATTGGGAGGTGCCATCATCGCCAACGTCGACAGCTTCAAACAGCGCGATCTCGACCTGGCTCACTGCGATACCAATCCGCTGGAGGACGGTTCTCTCAGCGGGTACGAGGTGACCACGTTGGAGCTGACGAAGCTCACTCGGGAAGCCCTGAAGGAATCGGGACTCTCAACAAAGGACATCGACCGCTCGAAGAACATGTTTGCGCTCGGTCTCGCGTTGTGGTTGTACACCCGCCCTATCGAACCTGCTCGCGAATGGCTGCGGGGCAAGTTTCGCAGCAAAGAAGCGATCCTCGCTGCGAACTTGCTGGTCCTTGAAAAAGGCTACCACTATGGCGAAACGACGGAAGCCTTCGCGGCACGCTATGAAGTCGCCCCGGCCGAGCTGGCACCCGGCACCTACCGGAGCATCCGCGGAAACGAAGCGCTTGCACTCGGGCTAGTGGCGGCGAGTGTTAAAAGTGGTCTGAGCATTTTTTATGGCTCCTATCCTATAACTCCCGCCTCTGAACTGCTCCACGCACTGAGCAAATACAAAGAGTTTGGCGTGCGGACCTTTCAGGCGGAAGACGAGATTGCGGCCGCTGGGTCGGCACTCGGTGCTGCGTTCGGCGGCCAACTCGGCGTGACTGCCACAAGCGGGCCCGGCCTTGCCTTGAAAGGGGAAACGATTGGCCTCGCCATGATGACGGAATTGCCGATGGTGATTGTGGACGTGCAGCGCGCTGGGCCAAGCACGGGCATGCCGACTAAGACGGAGCAAAGCGACCTTCTCATGGCCGTTTATGGCCGGAATGGCGAAGCGCCGATTCCGGTCCTGGCCTCCTGCACACCAGGTGATTGTTTTGAAGTAGCCTACGAGGCTGCGCGCATCGCCGTGAAGTACACGACGCCGGTCATACTTCTTTCGGACGGTTACCTGGGTAATGGCGCAGAGCCCTGGCGCATCCCGGATACGGACGCATTGACACCGTTTGACGTCCAGTTTGCCGATCCCGAATCCGTGGCCCGCGACGATGATGGTGCCTTCCTGCCCTACGTCCGCAATGTGGAAACGAACGCTCGCCCCTGGGCTCCTCCGGGGGTTGCCGGGCTTGAGCATCGTCTAGGCGGCCTGGAAAAAGACGCGCGCTCTGGTGGCGTTTCGTATGACCCGGAGAACCACCAGTACATGACCGATATCCGCGCGGCAAAAGTCGCGGGCATCGCCAACGAGCTTCCGCCGCTGGTGGTGGAAGGCGACCAGGAAGGTGCCGTGCTTGTCCTTGGCTGGGGATCGACATACGGAACAATCAAAGCCGCGGTTGAGCGCACACGAGCACAGGGTCTGCGCGTCGGCCACGCTCATTTACGGTGGCTCAACCCGTTCCCCAGTGACCTAGGTGCGGTGCTTTCGCGTTTCACCGAGGTACTCATCCCTGAACTCAACCACGGCCAACTCGTGCGCCTGATTCGCGAGCGCTTCCTGCTTCCTGTCAAGAGTCTGGCAAAGATTCAGGGCGTTCCCTTCAAGACGAGCGAGATCGAAGACGCGATCAACGAGGCTGCTTCATCCTAAACCTGTATGGGCGCGCCGCTGGCGGGCCCCAACACCTATGAGTGACGACAACAAACCAAAAGGTGTCAAACCAGCCGGACTTCCGAAAAAGGCGGTCGGGCCAACGGGCGTCAAACCTGCCGGTCCTCCAGGGGCGAAACCCGCACGCACGCCTGCAAAACCTGGTGCTCGTCCTGCCGCTCCTCCAAAGGCTCGGATCGTCCCGACGCCGTCCGGCGATGGCGACGCATCAGGACTTCCGGTCCTCACAAAGAAGGACTTTGACGCTGGCGTGGATGTGCGCTGGTGCCCCGGTTGCGGTGATTATGCCATTCTCGCAGCCGTTCAGCGCGTCCTTCCCGAGTTAACCGAGAAGAAGGAAGACGTTGTATTTATCTCAGGGATTGGCTGTTCGAGCCGCTTCCCGTACTACATGAACACGTACGGCGTCCACTCCATTCACGGGCGAGCACCCGCGCTGGCAACGGGGCTGAAGGCTAGTCGACCCGAATTGGATGTGTGGGTTATTACGGGCGACGGAGATTCGCTTTCTATCGGCGCAGGGCACTTCACGCACGTACTCCGGCGCAATCTGAACATCCAGATCATCCTCTTTAACAATCAGATATACGGGCTTACGAAGGGCCAGTACAGCCCGACGAGCGAAGTTGGAAAAGTGACGTCGAGTACGCCCTACGGTTCAATTGACCATCCATTCAATCCCCTAGGCTTGGCGCTCGGTGCAGACGCCACTTTTCTCGCTCGCACGATCGACCGCGATCCCAAGCACATGCAGGCCATATTTCGACGGTCGCACGCTCATGCGGGGACCGGACTGGTTGAGGTCTACCAGAACTGCAATATCTTCAACGACGGTGCCTTCTTCACGTACACGGAACGGGACTCGAAGGCTCTCAACTCGGTCTACCTGGAGCATGGACAACCGGCCGTGTATGACGAGGGTCGCAAGGGCCTCAAACTCGACGGGCTCAGAATTCAGAGCATTGACCTGACCAACGGCTCGTCAACGTCCGACTGCCTCGTACACGACGAAACGGACCGGGCTCTCGCGCAGATCTACACGCAACAACTCATGTGGAATGATGAGCTACCCCGGCCTTTCGGCGTGATTTACACGGAGAACCGCCCGACCTACGATGGCCTCCTGCAGGCCCAGGTTGACGAGGTCACAACCAAGAAAGGCAAGGGCGACCTGAATGCACTGCTCCGAGCCGCAAATATCTGGGAGATCGACTAGCGCGTCTACTTCAGCACCGTAAACACCCCCGAAGCCTTCCGCCGATTCCCGGCATCTAGCCGGTAGAGGTATAC
>JBBKWZ010000234.1:0-9272 GCA_037969195.1 Rubricoccaceae bacterium
CGTTGCGATTGGAGATGCTCTGGATGATCTGGTGAACGCGGCCAACGCCGTGGATTCGCTGACAGCTGACACGACCGAGGCCGATACGACCGCTGCCGATAGTCTGGCTCGGCTTTACTTCCCCCAACCCCGCCGCGAATGGTATACGCCCCCGATCGTTGACCGACGAGCCCGGCCATTCTCGTTCGAACTGGGGTCATTCTGGCGGCGTGAGGCCGTTTTGGACTCTGCAGAATTCCGCTACCTGATTACGGAAGACGTTGCGCAGCAGGATGTTCGCATCCCCGCCGACGTAGATATCGAGACGTATCGTGAGGCGCGTCTCCGGAATGGGCTGGAGTTGGGTTTCCGCGACCTTGCCACGCGTCGCGGGCGCAGAACTGGCCGAGGCGGCTTTGGGATCACCATCGATATTCCTGGAGGTAACCGAAGTGCGTTCTCCAGCCTTTTCGGTAAGAACGAAGTGGATCTCCGTGTCAACGGGCAGGCCAACATTGACCTCGGATTCGACTACCAGCGTAACGAACTCCAGGAGGCCGCTACAGGCAATGGCGGCTCCGTGAACCCGGATTTCGGGCAAGAGCTCTCTCTTGGAATAACCGGAACGATCGGCGACAAACTGCGCGTCAACGTCAATTACGACACGCAGAACACGTTCGACTTCGAGAACCAGGTCTCGTTGGTTTACGAAGGCTACGACGATGACATCATCCAGCGAATTGAGGCCGGAAACGTGTTCCTCCAGACTCCGAGCGAACTGATTCGTGGCGGCCAGCGGCTCTTCGGCCTTCGGACGGACTTCCAATTTGGCGGACTTGGGTTAACGGCTGTCGCGAGCCAGCAGGATGCTGAAAGTGACGCCCTCAATATTGAAGGCGGAAGTCAAACCACGGAGTTCCGGTTGGAACCCTACAAGTACGAGGACAACACGCACTTCTTCCTGGGTTACCACTTCCGTAACTGGTGGGACGCGGGACACGCGAACCCGAACAACCGGACGCTCAGCCCGGGGTTTGGCCGAATTAGTGGCATCGAGGTCTGGATCCATGACCGGACCGTTGTAAACACGACCGGCGGCGACGACGATAGGGTTTATGCCACCGCGCTGCTGGATCTCGGAGAGCCGGGGCCGGGAAACACCTTCCCCGGCGCGCCTTCGAATGGCGTTCTGTCTGGCGGAGACGTGTATCTCGCAACAGTTGGCATCGGCGCGCCACTTCCAAACAATTCGGCAGACCAGTACTCGGACCAGGAACTGGACGCCCTTCGTGATTCATCAAGCCAAGTGATCATTGAGGAGACATTCGGCCTTCAAAGTTCAGACTACGAGACGGCCCCATTCCGCAAGCTCATAGAGAATGTGGACTACACGATTGATCCCTACCTCGGGTACCTGTCGCTTTCAACCCGCTTGCAGGAGGAAGACAAGCTCGCGGTGTCCTACCAGTATCTCACATCGGGCGGAACGCCGGTAACCATCGGCGACTTCGGGCAAAGCTCCACATCGGGTTCGTCGAATGGCGACAAGATCGTCTTGAAACTTTTGCGCGGAAGCCAGCCATCGCCAAGCTATGCCTCCTGGGGGCTTACGATGCGCAACATCTATCGGGTAGGTGGCCGATCTCTGACGTCCGACGCGTTCGATCTGGACCTCAACTTTACGCCTGCTTCCAGCACCCCGCAACGCACACTTCCCGGCGTAACCATAGGCCAACAGCAAACGCTTCTTCAGACGCTGGGACTCGACCGACTTAACAGGGACGGCGAAACTACGCCGGACGACGTCTTCGACTTCAAGGAATACCTGACGATTGACCCCGGCTCTGGGCGGATCATATTTCCCGTGCGTGAGCCGTTTGGCGCTTACCTACGCAACGTGCTGAACGGTAATATCGAAGGCCTCGGCGTCACGTATCTGGGGACAAATGCTGCGGCGGCCATAAATGCCTTTGTTTTCGATACGCTCTACAGCGTGAAATCAGATGCGGCGGATCGGATCAGCGACATCAATCGCTATGCAATCGTGGGATCGTTCCGCAGTTCGGTGCAGTCGGTATACGAATTGGGATTCGCCGTTGTCGAAGGCTCAGTAAGTGTGACGTCGGGCTCGATCCAGCTTCAAGAGAACTCGGATTACACCGTCAACTACGTGAGCGGATCGGTTGAGATAAGCAATCCGGCGTTCCTGTCTCCAGGCCAGAATCTGCGGATTGATTATGAACGAAACCAGTTTGCATCGATAGGAAGCAAGACGCTTCTCGGATTACGCGCCAACTACACGGTCAACGACGACTTTGAGTTGGGCGCGACGTGGATGCGCCTTTCTGAGCGCCCGCTGATCGACAAATACCGCATCGGCGAGGAACCCCTGAACAACTCCATCTGGGGATTCGACGGCCGATTCGAGGCCGAGCCGCGCTTTCTGACGCGCGCTCTTGATGCGTTACCTCTAATCCAAACCCGCGCGCCAAGCCGAGTGGAATTGAAAGCGGAGTTCGCTCAACTCAACCCGGGGCATCCGGAAACGTTCGCGTTCGGCCAGGAACGCTCAGCGTTGGAAGCCATCAATCGGGACTTCTACGAAGATGAGCGCGCCGGGCTCTCGTTCATCGACGACTTCGAGGGCGTGGAAAACGTCTTCTCGCTGCTGCAACCGGGAGCGTGGCGTCTGGCAGCGGCACCATCGGGCTCCGGGCCGACGGACGCCATTCTGTGGAACGTGGGCACGCCCATCACAGAGCCTCGACTTGCCTCGAACTGGCGGAGTGCATTCGCCTGGTACTCAGTGTTGGCTAGCACCTACCGGTCGGATTTGTGTAACGAAATCGATTGTACAACGCCGGCAACTCGGCAAATTGGTGTACGTGAGATTTTTCAAGACCGACAGATTCAGAGAGGCCAGCCAGAAACTTTGTCCACGCTCGACCTCTTCATCGACCCGGAAGACAGAGGGCCGTATAACTACAACGGCGAGTTCGGGACAACGTATGCGGACAATCCCAAGACGGCGTGGGGCGGCATGGTGCAACGCCTTCCGGAAGGCTACACGGACTTTGGCGGACGTAACAATATCGAGTTCGTAGAATTTATTTTCTCTCCCCTGGGAGGGCGGAATGGTACGGAAGCCATTGGACCAGACGCCGTCCTGAACATCGACCTTGGCGAGGTTAGCGAAGACATCATTCCAAACAGGCAGTTCAACAACGAAGACGGCCTTCGTGAGGAACCGATTGACGGCGGAAACTCGGACGTCTGGGGGAGGCTGGCGGATGGTCAGACCTCGACAACCGTTGACTACGATGATGTTACGAGACAGACGGAGGACCTTGGCCTCGACGGACTTCGCTCGACGCTGGAGAACCCTGGCGGTACGAACTACGAGAGCGATGAGCGGGCCTTTTTCGACGAGTTTCTTACAAGCCTTCCTGCGGGCACGGTCCAACAGTTTCGCGCCAGCGAAGACCCGTCAGCAGACGATTACCACCACTTCGACGACACTGGATATTTTAACAACGGCAATCGTTTTGAGGGTGGGCGGGCCACGCTTCAGGAGCGGTTCACTCGGTTCTTCCCGGGCCTCGAACTCAATGCATTTGAGAGCCAGCAAAAGATCTCTGACGCCGGTACAGCGGGCAATTCAAGGTTTCCTGATTCCGAAGACCTGAATTCCAACCAGTCGCTGGACCAGGTTGAGCGCCACTTCCGCTACTCTCTCCCGCTTGATGACGCGGGGATACGCGCGAGCCCTTACTTCCAAAACGTTATCCAGGCCGAGGGAAGTACCACGACGTGGTACGTCATTCGTATTCCCGTTCGCAGCGAACAACGCGAGGCTATTGGCGGAATCGAAGACTTCACTTCGGTTGAGTTTATGCGCTTGTGGTCAACCGGGCATGACATGCCAGCAACGCTGCGCTTCGCTTCGCTGGAGCTTGTGGGTAGCCAATGGCTGAAATCTGACAACGTGGGGATCAATGAGGATGGCGTACCCACTCCCACCCGTCCTGCGCCACAGCTGTTTATCGAGACCATTAACAATGAGGAAAACCCAAACCAGTACGCGATACCGGTCGGCGCATTAGTCAGCCGAACGCCGGACATCTCGGGCAACCTGATTCGACAACGCGAACAGTCGATAATATTTCGAGCGGAGAACCTCACCGAAGGAGCGAGCCGCGCGATTTACAAACCGTTCTCTACGAACAGGCTCGATCTCACGAAGTACTCCAATTTGCGCATGTTTACGCACGCGGAAGGGTTTGAGGAACGGGATTCGGTTCGGGTATTTATCCGCCTGGGTGACAACGAAACAGAAGACTACTACGAGTACGAGCAGCCACTCTACCCGTACACAATTCCCGAAGGTCAGCTCGTAAATGCGGACAGCCTTTGGCAGACGAATGTGCCTGTGGGTACGGAGACGATCGACCGGAACTCTATCAACATCCTGCTCAGCGAGCTCAATCAGTTAAAGGTTGAGCGCGACAGTGATCCGACAATTTCCCAGGTTGACCGCTACTCGAACAACCGTACGCCGGAGGGTGCGCCGCCGGGAGCCAGAATCACAATCCGAGGCAATCCGTCTATACAAAGCGTCAGCACATTGGCGCTTGGCATGCGGAACGGAGCAGGTGGCTCCACGAGTGCGCTTGAGAATGTCGAGCTGTGGTTCAACGAGCTTCGCGTGACAGGATATGATGAGGAAAGTGGTTGGAGTGCATACGCCCGAGCCACGGTGCAACTGGCGGATGTTGCCAGTATCAACGCCCGGTACAGCCAGCAAACTGACGGCTTTGGCGACTTGGGCAGCGGACTTGGCGAACGGAATTTTAGCAACCAGCAAGACTATAGTGTGCTGGCGACATTCAATGCGCATAAGCTCCTGCCGGAACGGTTTGGTTGGAGCATGCCGGTCTCGTTCTCCGTTCAACAAACCCAGAGCACGCCTCGTTTTTCGCCACGCCGAGGCGATATCCGGGTTGATGAGCTAATTGCCCAAGCCCAGGACGACCCAGACCTCACGGCCGAAGAGCGCAGTGCACGTGTAGAACAGATTCAGGGAGAAAGCGAAACATCCAACTTCTCAAGGTCGATACGCGTCCCGCTGTCCAAGAGCGGCAGCCGGTCGCCGTGGCTGCGCTACACCATTGATGGTGTTTCGATGGTGTACACAAATACGGCGTCGCGGTCGCGTTCTCCGTTCAGCCAGTTTGGCGATAACGATCGTTGGTCTGCGGCGTTCACCTATCGCTTGTCCGTCCCCCGCGCCCGCTCTATCCGGCCATTCTGGTTCGTCGATAACGTGCCCGTCCTGAGCATTCTGGGCAAGCTTCGGCTCAATTACCTGCCGCAGTCGTTTACGTTCAGCGCCGATGCGGACAGGTCGGTGACAGACAACCGAGAGCGCCCTATCGCGGACGTGCTCAACAATCCGGCAAACCAGGGAATACCAGAACGCTTTCTCTACCCAACTCGCCGCGATCATTTGTTCGGACACGGCCGAACGTTGGATCTCGCCTACAATCCATTCACATTCTTGGCGCTCAACTATCGCTCAGACATCGACCAGAGCCTAAACGGCGCAGGGGCAAGCTCAGGGTTTAATCTCTTCGTGCAAGACTCGCTGGGGGTAAGCCGGGAGTATGAAATCAGCGATGAAGAGGCATTTGGACCAGGAGGTGTTGCCCGCATCGATTTCGGCCTCCCCGATTCGTTGACGGTGGATAACCTGCGTGGACTGGGATACACGATACAGGAAATCACAACGCTCAACGTCGTTCCACTTGCTGAAGTGGTCGGCGGCGTTTTCAATGGCGATCGGCGAATCCTGACGAACGGCTACACGCAGAACGTAAGTGGAACCTTCCAACCACAATTCGATCGAGTCGAGTTCTTACGATGGTTTCGCCCGCAGCCCGTCGCATATGGGTCTCAGTTCTCCTGGAATTATGATCAGGAGATAGACGGGCAGCGTACGGCGGACGTACAAACGTCGGCGTCACTCAGGGGAGGCCTCCAGCTGCGCCCTCGTGATTTCTGGCGACTTTTCTCCTTCTATAGGAATATGGAGCAGGCCGAGCAACAGGGTCGGAATAACGCAGATGGCCGCCGCGACCAGCCGGGCCGTGTAGAAGGCGAAGAAACAGACGAGGAAGAAGGTGAAGAAACCGAGGCTGAAGAGCGTCCCGGGTTCAAACTTCCCAGCTTCGCCTCCCTCGGCAGGAAGCTCTTCCTCGCGCTGACGGGTACGGAGGATTTCACAATTACGTATAACGGCACGCAAACATCGGCAGCTTCAGGCTTACTGGGCGATCATTACTCCCTCTACGATGCACTGCTCGGGGAGGGGCCGTCTCTCGGATATCGGCTTTCTCTGGATCGAAGAATCCCAATAAGCGAGCGTATCGTTTCGCAGAACCTGCAGTTCTTCGACATCCTCGGCAACGGCCACCACGTCAACGCCAGAACGACAATCCGCCTGACGCCCGACCTGAACGTGAACCTCACCTGGGACACGGACTGGAATCAAAGCCAGAACATCACGCTGGAAGTAGAAAACGACAATCTCGTGGAGCGGCCCGCCGTTGAGCAGGGCAGTGGGCAAACCACCGTCATCGGATTTGGGGGATCGTATGACAGGTTACTGGAGCTTCATCGTCAGCGCTATCTGGATGCCGCGGGAACGGGAGTCGTTCTGGATACCCTCACAACGGACGTGCTGACGCGCTCCGGTATCGCCGAGGATTTTCAGGCTGCATTTGCGTCTGGAATGGGTTCGTTTGGACCACGCGGATTCTTCCTCCTGCCGCTTCCGAACTGGGAGATCAACTACACGGGCCTGTCGCGTTGGCCGCTCTTCAAGTCGTTGGCCAACCAGGTGACGCTTCGGCACGGATACTCGGCCACATACGATGTGGGCTATAACTCTAATGCGGCCGCCGGAACCTCCACCTTCTCTCAGAGCCTCTTTGTTCCAACAGCGGAAGGAGGGACGATAAACCAAACCCTCATCTCCGAAATCCCATTCCTCGAGCCATCAACTGCCATTGTCAACGAGCGCTTTCAACCGCTCATCGGCGTGAACGTCACGTGGAAGGGTGGCCTGCAATCGGATTTCGGGTGGAGCCAGAGCAATTCGCATTCGCTTTCGGCAGCCTCCGCGAGTGTCAGCGAAAGCTCGACGGAAGAACTCTCGATGCGCCTGACCTATTCAAAAACCGGGCTTCGCATCCCCATCTTTGGGCGACGGAGGCTCAACAACAATCTCCGGTTCACGCTCACGCTTGCCCGGTCGAACAACAGCAACTTCGTCCGCCGATTAAAGAATGACCTTGAGGACATTCTCCGCGGTGCAGAACTGACGCCTCCACAGGACGCTGGATCGACCCGCCTTACTGTAGAACCGCGACTGTCGTACGCGATCTCGAATCAGGTGAACATGGACGTGTTTGTACGGTATGAGACCATTGAAAGCAGAGGAAGCCAGATTCCGTCCACGTCTTTGATTAATGGCGGATTTGCCTTCCGCGTCTCGTTCTCCAATTAGTCCGGCCAAGAATTCCAGGCATGAGCAGTATGGATGTCGCCGTCTGTCATCTCGGCCACAAGGACTATCATGAGGCGTGGGCGCTTCAGCGGGCAGTGCAGGCGCGCCTGATTGCCGCGAAGCGAAGCCTTCCTCCCGCAACGCTATCTCATGCCCTGTTATTGGTAGAACATCCGCCCGTGTTTACGCTCGGAAAGAGCGGCGACCGAGCGAATCTCCTGCTCTCGGAAGTACGGCTGGCCGAACGCGGGGCAGAATTAGTCCCGGTAGACCGTGGTGGTGACATAACCTTTCACGGGCCGGGCCAACTCGTGGGCTATCCTATTCTGGACCTCGACCACTTCTACACGGACATCCATCGGTACCTCCGCGAGTTGGAAGAAGCGATCATTGGCACCTGTGCGGACTATGGACTTAGCGCTGGACGGATCGATGGGCGGACGGGCGTTTGGATCGGCCCTGATGAGCGCGGGCCGGAACGGAAGATTTGCGCCATGGGGATCCGTTGCAGTCGCTGGGTGACGATGCATGGCTTTGCATTCAACATGAACACGGATCTTGAATGGTTCAACTTCATCGTGCCGTGCGGGATTGCCGACCGGGGGGTTACCTCCCTTGCGCGCGAACTTGGTGGACCCGTGGATGAGGACGAAGTCGCGGCTCGGTTCCTGAGGCACTTCGGCAAACGATTTGGGGTCGACCTGATTTCGTTCCACGGTTCCGAAGCGGACGCGTACCTTGATGCCTTCCTGAATTCCACCGCTTCGGAAACTGTGCGTGAACCACCACAGTAGTTTCAAAGATTCAGAGTTCCCTTCCTCCAAATTCCTCCATACCCTCTCCTACTATGGCGTTCAACTCCGAGCAGTTCGCCCGCCAGCTTCTTCTTGAGGCACTTTTCTACGACCCCGAGTACGGCGCTTTCGGCAACGTGAGCCTCATCGACAAAGAGAGTGTTCGAGAGCGCTACTTGGCTTCATTTGACCCCGAGCGAGACATGTTTCTCATCGAAGAGGCGATCGAATGGGAGGATGTTGATGCCGACGACGATGGCGAGATTGACTATGCCTTGGCCGTTGACGGGAAGGAACACAGTGTGTTCCAAACACCCGACGAAGCAGCCGATGCGCTCTACGCGCTCGCCAAGGACAACAACCTGGCCCCTTCGTTCATGATCTTGTTCGAGGAAGAGAACTGATTCAATGCGGCGGATTCGCCGTCGCTTTCCAAGCCCCGAACGCGAGAAATAGCCATCCGCAAATAAATGCCAGTCCGCCGAATGGTGTGATTGCCCCAAGAACAGGAGTGTCCGTCAGGACGAGGGCGTAGAGGCTGCCGGAAAACAACACGATGCCGACCGCAAGAAGTCGGCCAGCCCATGTGATAGGCTTTGTTGGCAAGCGATCGACAAGAATGGCGGTGAGCACGAGGACAACCGAGTGAATCAGTTGGTACTGCGCCGCTGTCTTGAACGTCGTCAACCGTTCCGGCGTAACCGTTTCAGCGATAGCGTGAGCTCCAAACGCACCCGCGATTACGGCGATGGCCCCACTCAGGGCACCAATCACTAGAAACAACCTCGCCGTCCTTTTCATCAACCGTTTTCGACCTCGCCTTCGCGAATGCGGAAGGGATGCGCGGCCCCGTTGATTCGCAAGGAGTAGGACCCAGGAGGGAATGTCCCGTCCAACGGGAGGTAAAACCTGAAGGGGCGAACTACATCGGC
>JBBKWZ010000235.1:0-9381 GCA_037969195.1 Rubricoccaceae bacterium
TCGCTAAGGTTGATTACGTCTCCGCCACTCTTCCAGTGCCCGAAGACCGTCAAACTCAGGTTGTCCCAGAAGGTGAAGTCGTTGAAGAACGACATCTGAAAATCTGGCGCCGCATCACCTAGCTGATACGTTGTGGCGTCGGCCATTCCATCACCGTCCCTGTCGTCAATTCCAACGATTTGCGTCGGGCTCATCCCTTCTTCGATTCGAATTACGCCTAGCGAGTTGCCGAAGCCGCCGCCTAGTGCAGTAAACGAAGGAACGTCCAGACGGGAAACCGTCGCGTTATTCGACCAGAAGCTGGTTCTCGAAACCCATTCGAAACCGTCTGATTGCACCGGAACCAGATTCAGGCCTAGTTCGATGCCTGTGTTGGTTAGCTCACCGCCGTTAATGGTCTCGGTCGCAAACCCGGATGAAGGTGGGAGCTGCCTGGTCAGAACCAGGTCGTTCACGACCTTTCGGTAAAAGGTGGCTTCAAGGTTTGCTCTGCCATCAAACATCGCTAGGTCGAATCCGCCCTCAATCTCGCTGGCTCGTTCGGGTTTGACATCCGCCAGACCGCGTGAGGGATTGATCGTGATGCCAATATTTCCATCGACGGAAATCGAGCCAAACGTTGTGAATCTCGAACCAAAGGCAGCAGTGTTTCCGGTTTGCCCGAATGCAAGGCGAAACTTCAGAAGATCGACGGAGGAGAGGTTCCAGAAGTCGAAGTTCGTCAAATTGACCGCGACAGAGGCCTTCGGATACGTGTAGTACTGGTCTACATCGCCGTTGAGCGACGAGCGTTCGGCGCGGATACCCAGCGTTCCAATGATGCGGCTCGCCCAGTTTATTTCTTCTTGGGCAAACAGGGCGCGGTCGTCCTGAAAGAGTTGCGCCTGAGCAGTTTGCAAAGAGGCCGCCTGATCGACGTTCTCCTGCCCTGCAATTAGGCCAGAAGCCACCGCTGAGGTCCGATCCAGATCCTGACTGAAGTACGTGAACCCTCCCTGCGTGTTGAAGAACAGATTACTGTTTGGCAAGCTGAGTGAGTGAACAAGAGCGCCGCGGAGATTTGTATTGAGATTGTTTGTCCGCCCTTGGATGGACTGACCCGGCTGATCCACACCCTGATAGAACTGAAGACCACGTGGGAATACTGCGGATTGGTCAAGGCTGAAGTAATCCATCCCCCCCTCACCGATAGCCTGCAGCGCCTGATTATCCCGCTGGATAAGGTTAAACGTCATCTGGGCTGACCCAAGAAAACGATTTGTCGTCTCCCCGATGTTGGCGAGGTCCCGAACCTGAAGCGGATTCGAGGAATTGAAAGGGTGGTTCGGATAGACGCCGTTCGCATTCGGCCTCAAATCGATAAAATTGGGCGATGCTGCTAAAGAGACGCCAAACGTTGTGCCCGTGTTGTCGTTGCCCGTTAAGCCACGCCTTGCGACAGAACGCACGAAGTTCGTGCTTACATCAATATTGGCACGGTTCGAGAACCGATGCGTCACGTTTACCCGGCCCGACTGCTTCTCGTAGCCAGTCCGTTCGACAATTCCTTCGTCATCCTTGATAACGCCGGACACGTAAAACGTTGTGTTCTCGTTTCCTCCTGCCGCATTGATGCGCGTAGTTGAGAGTCTACCGGCATGCCCGTAAAGCTCGTTCTCATAGTCAATAGTTCGACCAGAGGCCTCTTGAAAGAGATCCAAGCCGGTCTGTCCAAATGTTTCTTCCGCAGTAGTTGCGGTAAACTGCCTCGTCCCAAGTCGGTTGGATATCGTCGTGTAACCCAGTGACTGCGCCACGTTGAACTGTACACCCGTGCCCGCGCGGCCACGCTTTGTCGTGATGATTACCACGCCATTAGATGCGCGTGCTCCATAGATGGCGGCAGAACTCGGCCCCTTCAAGATCTCAATTGACTCAATGTCGTCCGGCGTGAGATCGGCGAGCCTATTAACGGGTTGGTCTTGCTGAGCAGGATTACCAGCAGCCGCCGCGGCCGTAACTACATTGACGCCGTTTTGGACAGCGTCGTTCGAAATAATCACGCCATCCAGAATGAAGAGAGGCTGGGCGCGACCGTTAATTGTGGTAATGCCGCGGAGTTTGATGCTAAGACCTCCGCCCGGTGCACCTGTGTAGGAAGTGATAACGGCGCCCGTCACCTTTCCATTGATGGCGCCGTCCAGCGTCTGATTTGTCGTTACGTCCGCCAATTCGCGGGCGGAGATGGTTTCGACCGAGTTGGCCAGATTAGAACGTGCAATCGATGAAGCAAGTCCTGAAACCACAACTTCGTCCAAGCCAAGGACGTCCTCGCGAAGTTGAACATCAATCGTTGTCGCACCCGAAGGCAACGTAACCTCATTTGTTCGATATCCGACAAATGAGAAAACCAACACTTGCGCTCCAGAAGGGACCGCTATCTGGAAGCGCCCCTCAAGATTGGTTGTCGCACCAGTGGTTGTGCCTTGCACCAGGACATTAACTCCAGGAAGCGTTTCCCCGGAAACCGCGTCGGTAACGGTGCCGCTCACAGTTGTCTGAGCCGACACGGTACTCGCGAACAATAAAAGCAGGGCTAGCAAAACGCCAACACTGCTGCAGTAGACCTTTTTCATGGGCGCAGGAGCATGGGAGAAACCGGGGGAGACGACGCCGCAGTCGCCTAATAATCAGTGCAGTATACGTGCTGTCGTGTTGTCTCACAATGAGAAAAGATGTCGAGCCTCAATCGCTATTCAAATCCCAGTATTTAAAACGAATCAAGGCCCTGCCGTTCAATTGGAACGGCAGGGCCTTGTGGACAACCCTGGCGAAGTTGTCCGGGGGGACTCATAAATTTGATCGCTGAAGTCTAACTGGGTGCCCTGTCAATTAGAGTCACACGTGTATGGCTAACGTCAGCGTATCAACATCAATCCATCATTTTTCGGAGAAAGGCCGGCACTTCGGTGTCGTCCTTGCGGATACGCTCGCCTACGTTCGGCATAACCTCGCTGCGAATATGAACGACGTTCGCAACACGTGGCTCGGCTGCGTCGGCTTCCCCGACGGCTCTCGTTTCCTCAATCTCCCGCACTTTCTCAAGGGGGGCAGTCGCGAGTGATGCCGATCCGGGCGTTGCGGCGATGGGAGTTCGCCTCTCAAACGCGGGTGTGTCGAGGTTTTTGAGCGAGTCCTCACCCTTGTAGTCCGAACGGGAAGGGATATTTTCCAAGGTCGCGTGCTGCCGGAATCCGTCGCCTGACGACTTGGTGTCCGCAGCGCGGTCGAAGCCCGTGGCGATGACGGTGACACGGATTTCGTCACCTTGTTCAGGGTCGATGACGGTGCCGAATATCACCTCGGCGTCTTCACCGGCTTCCTGTTGGATGACACTCGTAGCCTGTGTGGCCTCCCGGATGCCGAGGTTCGGCCCTGCCGTAATGTTTACAAGCACATTACGCGCGCCCTTGATGGAAACGCCTCCGAGCAACGGGCTCGATATAGCTTCCTGGGCGGCCTTTTCGGAGCGCTTGTCTCCCTTGGCAGTCGCCGATCCCATCAACGCTGTGCCACCATTCACCATCGTTGTCCGCACGTCGGCGAAGTCAAGGTTGATCAGGCCGTGGACCGTGATCAAATCCGAGATCCCACGCGTGGCATCATAAAGCACGTCGTCGGCCATGATAAAGGCATCCGTGACCGTCGTGTCTTCCTCCGCGATATCGAGGAGGCGCTCATTCGGGATAATGATAAGCGTATCTACAGAGCCTCGAAGATGCTCAATGCCCTGTTCGGCGGTAAGAAACCGCTTGCGGCCCTCACAATCGAAGGGTTTGGTAACCACGGCGACCGTGAGAATGTTCATTTTCTTCGCGATTTCGGCCACGACGGGCGCAGCGCCGGTCCCGGTACCTCCTCCCATGCCAGCCGTTATGAACACCATATCGCTGCCTTCTAGAGCTGCTTCAATCTCTCGATGATTTTCCATGGCGGCGTCGGCCCCCACGGATGGGCGGGCTCCCGCGCCGAGGCCCTTCGTTAGTTCGCGGCCGATCTGGATCTTGATCGGTGATAAGTTTTCCTGCAACGCTTGCGAGTCAGTATTCACGGCAATGAACTCAATGCCTTGTATGCATTTGTCAAGCATTTTATTGACGGCGTTTCCGCCGCCTCCGCCCACGCCGATTACGCGGATGGTCGCCGACTCTTGAGCAGCGTCGTCGAATGAGAATAGGTTGGTAAAGTCTTTCATAGGATGCTCCCTTCAGGTGGATTCGCCAGGGATGTGGGAGTGTTGATCCGAGACGACGCAGACGATTGAGTTCGTTCGAAAACGGCCCAAATTGCAGACTGCGTCGCCATCGGAATGGGGTGAATAGAAGTGTGAGTGTTTACAGTTCGTCGAACCAGCTTCGCATGCGGCCAGTGATCTTGTGAACGAGGTTGTCCGGTGAACCGGCAAACCCGTCGCCCCCTCCTGCGGCCGCACTTTCGATTTCAGAAGCAAGGAGCGATGCGCCCGTGCTACCTGTTCGCAACCCGTGAAGCACAAGGCCAACAGCGGTTGCAAATTGTGGGTTGGAAACCTCCTCAACCAGCCCGCCGGAGAGACCGTGGGCTTGTCCGATGCGCGCTTCTAGTCCGAGTACTTCGGCTGCCAATTCGGCCGTCCCCGGAATCAACGATCCTCCGCCGGTGAGCACAACGCCCGCGGAAAGATGCCGACCGTAGCCGCTTCGCTTGATTTCGATTCCAACGATTTCCAGAATTTCCTCCATGCGCGGCTGAATAATCTGCGCGAGCGTACTCCGACCTATCGACTTTTCGGCGCGTCCGCCAATGCCGGGGATCGTGATGTCCTGATCTTCCGTGACCTGACTGACGAGCGCGTTGCCAAACTGCCGCTTGAGACGCTCTGCCTGATCCTGCAAAACACCGAGCCCTTTTCGGATATCATCCGTGACCTTGTTGCCAGCAACGGCAACAACTGCCGTGTGGCGAATGGTCTTGTCTTCGAAGACAGCAATATCTGTTGTGCCACCACCGATGTCGATCAGTGCTACGCCCACTTCCTTTTCATCAGGATGGAGCACAGCATGCGACGACGCAAGTGGTTCGAGCACAATATCTGTGACCTCGTACCCTGCCTTCTCGATACAGCGGTAGACGTTTTTGGCTGCAGACACGAGGCCCGTGATAATGTGAACATTCGCTTCGAGGCGAACGCCACTCATGCCAATCGGGTCGGCGACGCCATCTTGTCCATCCACAATGAACTCCTGCGGGAGTACATGAAGGATCTCGCGATCGGCGGGCATGGCAACGTGGCGCGTGTCCTCTAGTAGGCGGCGCACATCACCCGTCGTAATCTCACCATCGCGACCAGAAACGGTGATCACGCCGCGGCTCTGGAAGCTCTGGATATGATCACCAGCGATTCCAACGACAACCGATTGCGTCTCGACACCTGCAGCGTGCTCGGCTTCGTGAATGGCTTTCTTTATCGCCTCAACAGTCTTGTCGATATTGACGACAACGCCTCGATTGAGGCCTTCGGATTCGGCGACGCCGACACCCAGGATGTTGATGCGTTCGTGTTCGTCAGACGAGGCAACCACGGCACAGATTTTCGTGGTTCCAATGTCGACGCCGACGACGATGCGTTCACTTTCGTTCATGGCGGTAGGGGTTGAGGGGGTTTCGTTAGCTAGATGTGGAGATGCTGTCTTCGCGGGTAACGATCTGCCCGTCGAAGCGCAAATCGATGGATTGATAATTGAGCTCCGGTCGGGTTAAAACGGCCTGATTCCAGAAGGCGTAGAGGCGGCCCAGCTTGTTACTGAAATTGCCAACGCCGAGGCGCACGGGTACAGAATCGTGTCCGTCGGCCGGGCTGGTTCGGAGGACGATTTCTCCCCGCCCTCCCATCACGATTTCGGAAATAAGCGCGTCCGTTTCGTCGTCCAGTTCTGCAAGCGTTTGGAGTAGTTCAAGCAAGGACGCACTCTGAACAGGCTGCGTCGCCTGATAGGTAGGGACACGACCGCGGAGCAGTGGGACGTCGTACAGAGCATCTGGGACCAACGGCATTCCGAAACCTTCTGCGTCCAGGTAATGGCTTGGGCGACCGTCGGCATTCATGACAAGGACAACCGGTTCGCGCTCTTCAATCCGTATCGATACCGTTCCGGTTGGGCGGCGGCGAATAACGGCGTCGCGAACCCATGGCGTTCGACGAACGCGGTCCACGAGCACATCAGGCTCGACAGAGAAGAGCCCAACAGAATCGCCCTCCATGGCTGCAAAGCGCACTACTTCAGAGGAATCGGCATGGATGGCGCCAAAAACGACCACGCGTTTCAGCGGGACGCTTCGATGCCACGACCACGCCAAGACCGAAATCGTCACGACGCTTAACGTCATTCCGCCCAGAATCAGCCTGCGGAGAATGCGGCGACGCCTTTGCTGCTTGTTGGTCTCGCGGGCCATCAGGATGCTGCCTCCATATTGCGCTCAACAAGCTGGTGGTAGAAAGCCTCACCTTGCCTCCAAATATCCCCGGCACCCATCGTGATGACGAGATCACCAGATTGGACGAGGCCAAGTATAGTGGAGGGGAGTGCCGATTTGTCTTCTACATAATGCACGGCCCGATGACCGTACTTCGTGGCGAGATCAGCCAACATCTCTCCGCTGACGCCTTCAATGGGCTCTTCGCGGGCACCGTAAATGTCTGTCAACACGAGCACGTCCGCATTGACGAATGCGCGGGCAAAGTCCTCGGCCAGCTCGGTGGTTCGGGAATAGAGGTGGGGCTGAAAAACCGCCACGATTCGGCGTTCGGGCCATCCAGTTGTGGCGGCTTCCAGTGTCGCGATGATCTCAGTCGGGTGATGCGCGTAATCATCTACCACGATCACACCACCCGCCTCGCCCCGAATTTGGAAGCGGCGATCCACTCCGGAGTATGCGGCGATGCCTTGTACGATGTTCTCAAAGGGCACTTCGAGCTCCAACCCAACTGCAATCGCACCGAGCGCATTCAGCACATTATGGAGTCCCGGCGCATGCAACATCGCACCACCCAGACGCACGTTGCCTCTGAACACGTCGAAGTGGGAGGAAGGGCCCACTTGCTCAATGTTCTCTGCGCGAATCTCCGCCTGCCTGCTCGTGCCGTACGTGAGCACGCGGCGATGGATATTGCTTAGGATTGCGCGGACGTTCGGATCGTCCATGCAAACAATCGCGGCGCCGAAGAACGGAACCGAGTTCGCGTACTGCGTAAACGCCTGCTTGATGTCCTCGATGTCCTCGTAGATGTCGAGATGCTCAGCCTCAATGTTTGTGATGAGCGCCAGCGTGGGCGTCAGCTTGAGGAACGTGCGGTCGTACTCGTCGGCTTCGATGACGATGACGTCACCACCGCCAGAAACGGCATTGGAGCCAAATACAGCCACTTTTCCGCCGACGATAATTGTCGGATCAAACTTCGCTTTCTGGACGACGAGGCCAACCATCGTGGTGGTGGTGGTCTTGCCGTGTGTGCCTGCTACACCAATGCCGAACTTCATCCGCATTAGCTCGCCAAGCATTTCGGATCGCTTGATTATCGGTATGTGTAACCGTTTGGCCTCGACTGTTTCCGGATTCTCGTCTGCATGAACGGCCGACGAGTAAACGACAACATCCGCATCAACGACGTTGGAATCGACATGCCCTTCGTAGACCACGGCGCCGAGGCTTTCCAAATGGTTGGTGACTTCGCTCTTGCGGAGATCCGAGCCGGTAACATCGTGGCCTCGGGCCAGCAGAACTTCGGCGATCGACGACATTCCTATGCCGCCAATGCCCACCATGTGGACATTTTTGATGCGGCCCATCGGCGGCGCAGGGCGATGCAGGCGGACAGGCGGGTTCATGCCTTACCTCCATGGGATTCCGCTAGCTCCACGACGTATTCGGCGATTGTTCTGGCGGCATCCGGACGGGCAATTCTCAGCGCAGCCTCCCTCATCTGTGCACGACGACCTGGATCCGACATTAAACCCAAGATGACGGACTCGAACATGATGTTGAGGTCGTTCTCAGGAAGAAGTATGGCGGCGCCTTCATCTGACAGCGCACGCGCATTCTTGGTTTGATGGTCCGCCGTCACGTTCGGACTCGGCACGAGAACGGACGGCTTGCCCGTCACCGCCAGTTCTGAACACGTGATGGCTCCCGCTCTGCACAGCACAAGATCCGCCGCAGCATAGGCCAGATCCATCCGGTCGAGGTAAGGAAGCAACCGCAGCCGAGGGTGTATTGGGATGGTCGTTTCCAATGCCTCGAAGTACCGCGAACCTGTCTGCCAGATGACAACTGTCGCAGGATCAGCAAGCAGCGCATCAATATGGCTTTTCACCACGCTGTTCATCGACCCAGCGCCAAGCGAGCCGCCCATAATTAGGAGAACCGTCGAACCGTCCTGGATGCCAAAGTGGGTCAGGCCGGCGGCTTTGTCGGCATGCGCAAGATCCTGGCGAACTGGATTACCGGCCAGAACACATTTCTCTTGAGGGAAGAATTCCTTTGCTGCCTCGAATGCGACAAATACCGTATCTGCGCACTTAGAGAGCATTTTGTTCGTCGCGCCTGCGTAAGCATTCTGCTCTTGAAGAATCAGCCCACGGCCCTTCATGCTTCCCGCCATCCCAACCGGACCAGAAGCATAGCCGCCGGTGCCGACGACAACGTCCGGATCGAAAGAACCGACGAGGCGAAGACCATCCCAAAGCCCCTTTGCGAGCTTGAAGGGAAACGACAGATTTCGGCTGATCGCTTCCATGGAGAGTCCACGCTGAAAGCCGCTCACTGTTACAGCGTGGATGGGATAGCCAGCTAGAGGAACGGCGGTCCACTCCATCCGATCACGCGTGCCTGCGAAGGCAATAGCTGCTGCTGGGTGCTCTGCCCTGATCGCGTCCGCAATCGCAATCGCAGGGTATACATGCCCGCCCGTGCCTCCACATGCGAAAAGCACGCGCGGCGTTCCGGCGGGAAGCGAGGCCGCTTCCACTTGTTCAGGAACGATATGGTCGACCGCAGAAATCAAGTTGTTTCAGAGTGACGCGAAATGTTGAGAAGAATGCCAACCATTGCACCAGTCGCGACGAGCGACGTGCCGCCGTACGAAACGAAAGGCATCGCAAGGCCGGTTACGGGGAATAGGCCAGACGCGACCGCCGCATTCACAAAGCCGTAAAGAACGATGGCGGTCGTGAGGCCCGTTGCGAGAAAGAGGCCCAGTGGATCCGGAGAACCCCGCGCGATACGGAGGTAGCCGCGCAGCAGCAGGTAAACAAAGATCAGGAGGACGATCGTGGCACCGATGAGGCCATACTCCTCAGCCACGAC
>JBBKWZ010000236.1:0-31284 GCA_037969195.1 Rubricoccaceae bacterium
GGCGTGGCATGAGCACTGAAAAGTTGTTTCGTGCCCTTTGACGCAACGCGGCATTCCATGTTTCCGCGTTGCGTCATTTCATCATTGATTCATGCTGCGCCAGCCACGCTGGGACTTCCCTCTCTCACAACAAGCCGTTCCGGCGTCCCAAACGCGCGGAATCGTCGCGGGCAACGTTTCTGCCACTGCATCATACAATTTGGGACGTGGATCCGCAAAGGCGCTTACTCCCACCAACCACCCAGGTGCCGTCGAGATGCGTTCCTATGCCTCCTCCAACTCCACCCTTTCCGCTACCACCTTCTCCTGGACGTGGCGCGGCATGGCCTCGTAACCAGAGAACGATGTGTGGTGGAGGCCTCGGCCCTGCGTCATCGAGCGAAGCGCGGTTGAGTAGCGATAGAGTTCGGCCTCCGGAACGTGTGCGTGGATGTTCTGGAACACGCCTTCTGCGTCCATGCCCTGGATGCGCGCGCGGCGCGTATTAAGGTCGCCGAGCACGTCGCCCATGTGGGACTCTGGCACGATCACCTCCAGATTGACGATCGGCTCAAGGATCGTCGGGCGTGCTTCGCGGAACGCGTTCTTGAAGCACATCTTGGCCGCCGACTTGAACGCGTTGTCATTCGAGTCCACCGAGTGCATGCTGCCGTCGTGGATGACCACACGGACATCGCCAACCGGGTATCCAGCCACCGGACCTTCGCGAAGCGCTTCAGCCACGCCCTTCTGGATCGCGCCGAAGAATCGCTGCATATCGATCACGCCACCTACGATGCAATCTACGAAGTGGATCTTCGATCCCCAGTCGGTTTCGAGCGTGTGCTCGTTGCGTTTCTTCATGTCGTCAGGAGGGTTGAAGTCGCCCACGTTCGGCTCTACCATCATTGAGATGTCGGCGAACTGGCCCGCACCGCCCGATTGTTTCTTGTGGCGGTATGTGGCACGCGCCTGCGTCTGAACCGTCTCGCGGTAGGAGATTTTCGGCTCTCCAAATTCTATTTCAACGCCAAAGCGATGCTTGAGGCGGTACTTGGCGACATCCAGGTGCATTTCTCCCTGGCCACCCAACGTGATCTGGCTTAGGTGCGCGTCGTGCTCCACGATCAGGCCCGGGTCTTCCTTGACGAGCTGATGGAGACCTTGCGCCATCTTGTCTTCGTCACCTTGCTTCGTGGTTCGAACAGCCAGGCGCATACGCGGCTCGGGGAACTTGATAGGCTCGACTACAACGTTCGTCCCTTTCTTTCGGAGTGTGTCGTTGGTGCCCGTCTGCTTAAGCTTTACCGTCGCGCCAATGTCGCCTGCAACGAGCTTCTGAACTGTATCGCGTTCGTGCCCGTTTATAGCAAATAACCCGCCGAGGCGCTCGGAGGTGTTGGCGTGCGCATTATCAAGGTCCATCCCCGCTTCAAGCGTGCCGTCGTAGACGCGGATGAATGAGTACTCACCGACATGTTCCTCGGCCATCGTTCGGAACACAAAAGCTACCGGGCTAGCTGAAGGGTCTGTTGAAACCTCGCCCTGCTCCATGTGCGGCGGAGGCATTTGCGCCGGGCTCGGGCACACATTGTCGATGAAACTCATCAGGCGGCTAACGCCAACGTTTTCGCTGGCAACAGTCAAGAAGATGGGAAAGAGTTGCCGATTGATCATGGCAACGCGGAGACCTTTACGCATCTCGTCTTCGGTCAATTCGCCTTTCTCGAAGTAGAGCTCCATCAGCGATTCGTCGTTTTCGGCGATGTTCTCCACGAGCTCGTTGTGCAATTCCGCCGCACGCTCTGCAAACTCGTCGTCAATTGCACTGAACGTCATCTTGCCGCGCTCATCAAATTTGATTTGCTTCATCAACAGCACGTCAATAATCGATCGCGTTCCGGTTCCGCCCGGGATCTGAACCGGTGTCGCTGCCCGGCCAAATCGCTCGCGGATTTTGGCCAACGCACCTTCAAAATTGGATGCCGCATGGTCCAGCTTGTTCATCACAAACATTGCGGGTGTCTCTGTACGTTCCGTATAACCCCACGCCAGTTCAGTACCGACCTCGACTCCCTCGCCCGCGTCAATCACGAAGAGCGCAGCATCCGCAACCTTCAGCGCCGCGACGGTTTCGCCAACGAAGTCGAGGTAGCCGGGCGTATCAAGGATGTTGATTTTGTGGCCCTCCCACTCGGCGTGCAACAGGGACGTGAAAACACTCATGTCGCGTTCGTGCTCACTCGGGTGATAGTCGCTCACCGTCGTGCCTTCCTCCACCAAACCCATGCGCGGGATCGCACCAGCACTGTATAACATGGCCTCAGCTAGCGTTGTTTTACCGCTCCCCTGATGTCCAACGAGAGCAACATTGCGGACGTGATCAGCATCGTAGATATTCATAGGTGTCTTCGATTCGCTAAGTCAAAGGCACGCACGACGCCAAAAGTGAACCGTCTGCTACGCACCCTGGGGAAGGTGAAGGGGGCGTGAAAGATAGCCGAGGCGACCTTTATGTCAAGCAGTCGGGATCCGCATCCGTGTGCAAACGACGGGAGTAGTTTGAGCGACTCATCCGTCGAACAGCCGGCGCGGCCAAACTTTACCAACGTGCTTCTACTCGCGATCGAAACCGCCACCGATGTTTGCAGCGTCGCCCTTTTCGAAGGAGACGTGTTGCTCACAGAGATGTCCGTAGCGGAGCCACGGTCTCACGCAGCTCAATTGGTCCCATTGATCCAACGCGCGCTCCGGGATTGCGCCAAGTCGCCGGTCGAACTGGATGTCGTGGCCGTTTCAGCCGGTCCCGGCTCTTATACAGGATTGCGAATTGGGGCCAGCACAGCCAAGGGTCTGGCGTTCGCCGCGGATGCTGCGCTTGTTGCCGTGCCTTCATTGGAAGCCCTTGCATGCTCCGCGACTACGGAAGGGGGTTTCCCCGTTCTCGTTGTCTTCCCGTCTCGTAGGGGCGAAGTCTACGCCGCTGCGTTTCTATCCCGCGCGGGCGGTCTGGAAGAGATCAGGGAAACGGCGGCCGTGGAGCTCATTGGCTTGGATGCCTGGATGCCTGAGGGTGATGCAATTGTCGTTGGCCCGGCTTCTCAAAGCGTGATGGACACAATCGGCGATCCAAAACGTTTACAACATGTTGATCGCAGACTGTCGGCAAGGCACGTCGCCAAACTTGGCATCGAACAATATAATTCGGGTCGTATCGAGAACGTGGCTGCATGGGAGCCGTTCTACCTCAATTCGTTCATCGCGAAGCCCCCGCGCCCTATCTTCGGATAGTCGCACCCCTCTGACTTCTCAAACAACGACATGGCCTGGTTCAAACGACAATCTGCGGGCATCGTCACGACAAAGGCCGACCAGAATGAAACGCCGGAGGGCTATTGGATAAAGTGCCCAGAGTGCGAGCACATCATGAGCCAGCGAGAGCTGGCGGACAACCTCAACGTGTGCCCGAAGTGCAATCATCATCATTCGATGAGCGGGTTGGGCTTTTTTGATCTCCTTTTTGACGAAGGCAGCTTCGAGCGACACGACACAAACCTCCATTCTGCGGATCCTTTGGAGTTTGTGGATAGGAAGGACTATCCGTCCCGAATTGTGGCAGCCGAGCAAAAATCTGGGCTGAACGATGCAATTGTTTCCGCTACGGGGACGCTTGGAGGGCACCCCCTTTCTGCTGCAGCGATGGACTTCTCCTTTATTGGCGGATCAATGGGATCGGTTGTCGGGGAAGTCATAACGCGTGGAATCAGGCGTGCGGTCAGCGAGGACCGTGCCCTGATTATCATCAGCCAAAGCGGTGGAGCCAGAATGATGGAGGGAGCGCTGAGTTTGATGCAGATGGCAAAAACGAGCGCCAATCTTGCCTTGCTTGGTGAGAAAGGTCTCCCCTACTTCTCGCTGATGACTCACCCCACTACGGGCGGTGTTACGGCATCTTTTGCCATGCTTGGCGATTTCAATTTGGCCGAACCAGGGGCATTGATAGGCTTTGCCGGACCTCGCGTGATTCGCGAGACTATTGGACGTGACTTGCCAAAAGGGTTCCAGCGTGCGGAATTCCTCGTTGACAAGGGATTCATCGACATGATCGTTCCGCGCCATGCTCTGCGTAAGACGATGTCGGGTTTGCTGGATCAGTTGTTTGAGTCGCCAGGAGCGTCGGCCAAGCCAGCAGCGTCAAATGGACAGAAGGCGATTTCGGAAGCTGTGACCGCCGAATAGCGTTTCGGTGAGCAACGGTAATGGCGGTATCATCCGCCTCGCCGTTTTCCTTACTGCCCTTCGCTCATGCGCGTCCATGATTTCGCCTTCCGAGCTGTCGCAGCGCTCGTTCTGGTTCTTGTCCCTGTTATCGCCCAAAGTCAGGTTCGCGAAGGCATCCAGCCGATCGACGATCCCGTCCAGCGCTTCCTGCAAAGGCAACAGGCTGCCGGTTTTCTTCCAGGCGAACTACTTACAACGCTCCCGCTCTCTGCACACGAGGCAAACCGGATGCTCGATTCGGTTGCGCTCCACCAGGAGGAGCTACCCAGCATTGATCGACGCCTGCTGGAGCGCTATCGCGGTGAACGTGTAGGTCCCAATATCGGTCTCGCACAATCTGTAATCGGCAGCGCCTACAGCGACGGCGAGTCGCTGGTTGCCATCGACGGCGACGGATACGCTGTTCGCCTGCAACCCCTTGCCTATCTGTCTGCCGGAGCAACGAGGTTGACATCACGAGATAGCTCCGATGGCTCGCAAACGACGTGGCAAAACACAAGGGGCGTTCGGGCGTCGGGGCACGTAGGGCCGATCTATTTTGAGTCGAGGTTGGAAGAGAATCAGAGACTTCCGGAGCGAAACGAATTCGCCCTTGGCTCAGCGCCCCGGTACAACTTTGTCAAGCAGAAAGACGGCCGTACGTACGACTATTTCCTTGCCAGCGGCGTGATCGGTTACAGTTCCAAGTTTTTCGACATCCGCTTTGGACGGGACCGCGCGCACTGGGGAATGGGTGAAGGAACGCTTACACTCTCGGACTATGCTGCACCGTTCGATCAATTTCAGATTCGAACGAGATTCTGGCGCCTCCAATACACAAACCTCTACGCCCGTAGAATCCGGCCTTTCGAACGAGGTAGACAAACCGCCAGGGTTTTCCCTCAGAATTGGATGGTCATGCATCAGCTTGCCATTGATCTGCCGGGTCGCGTACAACTAGCATTTGACGAGATCACACTGTTTGCTGAGGACTCCGTTGGAGCGAGTCGTGCTGGCTTTGAGTTGTCCTACCTGAATCCAGTCATCTTCTACCGTTCGATAGAGGGTGATATCGGCTCACCAGACAATGTTTTGCTCGCAGGAAGTGTCGCCTGGAATCCAGTCGATGGATACCGCCTCTACACGCAGTTCCTTATCGATGAGCTCCGCTTAAGTGAAGTGGGCAACGATTGGTGGGGTAACAAGTGGGGATACCTACTGGGCTTGCAAGTGGCCGACCCTGGCTGGGGATCTTATCGAATCCGCGGGCTTGACTTCCGCATGGAATACACGCGCCAACGACCGTACCTCTACAGCCATCGGTCGGAATCGACGGCTTTCGTCCACAGCGGCGATACGCTTGGGCACCCTGCCGGCCCGAACTCGTGGGACCTCTCCACCTTCACGCGCTACGTTCCACATCCACGACTGGAAATCGGGCTCACAACGGCGTTCACCCGACGCGGCCGCAACACGGCAACGGAGAATTTCGGGGCTGACCCTAGAGTCTCCTACGACACACGCGTTGCCGATTTCGGGATTGTAACGTTGCAGGGCATTCGCCAAAATCAGTTACTCCTCGAGGGGCATGCTGGATACGAAGTTCTCCCCTCCCTGTTCGTAGATGGGTTTCTACGCTATGAGTCCATCGATGACGTGGAAACCGGCCGAGATCGATATGTGACGGTCGGCGGCCAGCTTCGATGGGGGTTGCCCTTTCAAAGCCGGAGATACTAGGGCAGCAGCCAGACTTTTTGAACGAGAGATTCTGGGGCCTAGAACTCGTAACCGAACTGTTTTAGGTCTTCCGCGAAATAGTCGCCTACAATTCGGGATGTGTCGTCGTTGTAGTACGTCTGGTATCCCTCTCTTGCCGAGCGTTTGGTATGGGGCAGCGACGCCGTCTTCCCAAGTCGCCTGCATATCTCTTCGAAATCTTCCTGTAGTCGTTCGAAACGCCCAACGAAATCGACGTCGATTGCACCCTTATTATCCGCGAGCCACTCTACCTGTGGCATGAACATTTTTGGCTTGTCGAGATATGCTGGATCTCGATCAAGAAATACTCGGGTCACCCACTCGTCGAACCCAATTGTGTTCGTGCCTAACCCGGTCTGATTTGTCTTTATCCGGAAGGCATAATGTGAAACCACTCGGTCCCACGGATTGCGGACGAACGCGAAGGTGAACGCCTTTCCCCATCGTTCGTCACCAAGGATCTCGCGCAGTTCACGTGCGGTTTTGTGCTGAAAGCGGATTCCAAGCGCCCGCTCCACGCTTGATCCGCCCGTTTTATTTATGTGAACGAACGCGTACGGCTGGACATATTTTTCGCGAGCGTCAACAAAAACGCGCTTAATTGGGTTTACAAGACGTCGCATCGAAGTAGTTCGTTAATCCAGCCTAACGCACATATAGGCATTTTTGTTTGGATTGTGCACCAGTGATTATATGGTGTCGTTTGGCACCTGTAAGGTCGGCGAGCGGGTGAAGTTCACGTAGCCACGCCTATCCAATAGAATGAACAAAGGCTGTAGGGAGAGGATGATCCTTTCCGCCATCATTCGATGGACGAACACGAATACATCAAACCCTCAGTCAACAGCTTCGACTCCTTTGTGGAATCCCCAGAAGGCGACTAATTCGCAAGATAGGCTGCATGGCCCGGCATCAACGAAAGGCTGGCGTCAAGCCATCACAAAGTCAACGATTGTCTGAGGTGCGTCTCGTTCGGGCCGTTCGAAAGAGGTCTTGGCGTGAGAAACCAGATCGTCCATCGTGGTTCGAACAACCGAAGCATCAGAACCCGGAGGCAGTACCTCTCCCCTATTATAGCGTTTAATCTCCAGAGCCGTGTCCGCCTCGACGGGCCCGATGAAGAGCACCGGAGCATCCGTCGTCAAGACACCGTAAAGCTTACTCGGCACTACGATTCCTTCCCAACCAGGGCGCATCGTAATCAGGTGCAGGTCGGCGGACCATAGAAGGTCTGCTGTCTGGTCCGGCGGGAGGTAATCAAGCACGGCAACGTTTGGCAAGTCACGCGAAGCGTCCTCAAGCGCCTCGCGACCGGCCCCTCTGACAACGAATGCAAACATCCAGCGTGATGCGGGATCAGCAGCAAGCAACCGAGCCGCTGCCAGCAGTTCTTCAAAGCTGTGTGCTTCCCCCATATTCCCAGCGTAAAGAGCAACACGGTAATCCTCCCAGCCATGGTCGGCCAGAACTTGATTGGACGAGCGTTCAACCCGCGGCAACGGCCGATAATCCCATGGTGGAATCTCCGTAACTGCGCCCGTTCCACGATCCGGCCAGGTTGTATAGGATTTAAGTCGGCGGGTTTGGCAGGCTCCGAGCGTAATAACTCCGTCGACTTTGCGCAACGCGGCGGTATTCAATCTCGCCAAGGTCCGGTATGCGAGACCTCCCTCCTCAAGCATCCCATGGGCGGCGAGCGCTTCCGGATAGAGATCCATCGTCCACCAGAAAACACGGCGCTCTCTCTTCCGTAAGCAAAGTAGCGCGGCCAATAGCATCGGAGGGTCGGTCAACAAGATGCATCGATCCCATTTCATGAATGGCAATCGAACCGCCGCCTGGATCAGAAATACCACCCAGGACAAAAGCCGACCATTCGCTGGCGTCCAGACCGTTCGAACGTTTCCGACACTCTTTTGGACTTTGGATTCATCATTTCCTGTGTACGCCGCCGAGGAAGTCAACACTTCTACGTCATGACCCTCATCGTTCAGGGCCACGGCTACATCCAGAAGCATACGCCCCGTCGGCGTTTGCTCTCCGCCATAAAAGCGATTGACAAGTAGGATGCGTTCGGCCACCGTACGAGAGTTTTATTGCGAGTCTAAAGTTGCCTTCTGCAGCGGAACTCGTCTCCCCTTATCACGATCAACGCTCGGCTGCACCCAAATTGAGATCGCATCTTGATTGCAACGTCAGGCGGCTTTCGTCTCGGCCTCACGTGCCGCCCAACTCTCTGCGATCTCTTCTACAATAGTCTTAAGATCTATCGTGATCTCCCAGCCGGGGTAATCGGCTTTCATGAGGGAGAGGTCGGAATAATAGCAGATGTGATCGCCTTCTCGATTCTTCTCGTCGTAGGTCCAGCGCATCGCTTTGCCGGTTACCTGCTCGGAAAGAGCGAAGGCTTCCAGCATCGAAATTGCATTCTGCTTGCCGCCCCCGAGGTTGTAGACCGCCCCAGTGCGCGGTGCTTCGATGAAACGCTCAACAAAGCAAGCGATGTCGTGCGCGTGGATATTATCCCGAACCTGCTTGGCTTTGTAGCCAAAAACTGTATAGGGTGCCTCCTCCAGATTGCACTTCACCAGATAGCTCAGAAAACCATGGAGCTCAACGCCGGAGTGTGAGGGCCCCGTGAGACATCCGCCACGCAAACACACTGTAGGCATTCCGAAGTAGCGGCCATACTCCTGCACCATTACATCTGCAGCTACTTTGCTGGCTCCGAAAAGAGAGTGTTTGGATCGGTCGATCCGAAACGTTTCAGGAATGCCGTCGGCGTACGTGGGATCTGCATAGTCCCATCGGGTCTCAAGCTCCGTCAGTTCGATCTCGTTCGGCGCGTCACCGTAGACCTTGTTTGTCGACATATGAACGAATGGTGCTTCTGCCGAGTGCTGGCGGTTCGCCTCCAGGAGATTCATCGTTCCGAGAGCATTCACCTCAAAATCTAGCAGCGGAATCGCTGCCGCTCGATCGTGGCTTGGCTGCGCAGCCGTATGGATGATTACATCAAATCGCTCGGACTCAAAAAGCTCCATCACCGCCTCGCGGTCGCGGATGTCAATATCGACATGACGGAACCGCGAGTGTGCCAACTTCATGCGCTCGGTATTCCACGACGTGTCTCCCTTCGGGCCAAAGAACACAGCACGCATGTTATTGTCGATTCCAACGACATCATGTCCGCGAGTCTCGAAGTGCGCAACGGCTTCGGAGCCCACCAATCCACTTGATCCAGTAACGAGGAATTTCATAGCGAAGAATGATAGTGGATTTTGATGGCAAGTAGTTCGACGGCCACAAGGCTAACCCTGCTTTGAGTAGGCTGCCACCCCGCTCGTCTGCATTACTTCAATTTTAACCCGTCCCGCCCTTCACCCATAACCTAGCTAGCTCAAGAGCGGCTGCATGTGCGACTCGATCGCCGGATCTGACTCGTGGTGCTTCCAACGTTTGGCTGATTCAGCATCTGCAATTCCGCATGCTCGCTCAACGATGTCCTGGTCGTACGGAAGCACAAGAAAGTCAAGAATTCTGGTGAAGACTGGTCCCGGATCAGCTACGAGGTTTTCGAAACGGACTTCCAACTGCTGATCTTCCGGTACGTCACGTAATCCCTCAAGGGATAGCCGAACACTCTCACGCCATTGAAGAGCACACGCGACGTCCACGCCTTGTTCGGCGCAAACACGCCGCATATCAGCGAAGTGCGGTCCTCGAATTAGTACATTGGGGCACGGAACTGTTTGAGCACCACACCGGAAAGCGGGTGTTACCTAAAAGGGAACTTAGACAGCTATGTGAGCACGGCGGTAAGTATTGAATTGTTACACGTTAGGTGTTGCTGGATCTGGTTGGCCAAGCATGGCCGCCAGGAGACGTTCGTGAGTTGCGGCCGGAGCGAACAGCTGTTCATACGTTTCTCTCGCATTGACGGCGAGTCTAGCCCAGTTTTCGGTATCGATGAGGCGCTCAAGGGCATTGGCGATCTCAACCGGGGTTCGCTTTTCAACCAAATACCCGTTGGTCCCATCAAATACATAATCTGGAATTGATGCATGTCGCGTCGCCACGACCGGCGTAGCCGAATTGAGCGCTTCCACGATTGCAAACGGCTGGGCCTCGATTGGGTAATACGTTGGCAGGACAAACGCGTCGGCATTCGCAAGAAAGTCGCGAATGCGTTTCCGGTCCATTACTGAACCGTGAACGTGCGTCCATTCATCAATTCCAAGGTCGATCAGGCGTTCACGAAAAGCCGTCTCCGAAATCCCCGCCGACCAGCCTCCGACAAAGTGCGCTTCGATTTGGCGGTAGTTCTTCGCATGTAGAATTCCAAGCGCATCGGCGAGGTCCTCAAATCCTTTTGTAGGGACCATGTTGCTTATGTAGACCACGCGGAACTGTTCGCGCGTCCGGCGCCGGGCAACTTTTGATATCGCCTCCTCGTGCGAAAATCTCACCGCCTCGTCTACCATGTTCGGTACCACGCGCGCGTCGGATCCGTTGAGGTAGGGAAGAGAGAGCTCGCGAAGACCCGTGCTGCTGAACAAAAATGTATCAACGTTGCGATGGACTGAATTGCTTAGAGGTTTGTACCAGCGTCGCTGGAAGAGTTCGTGAAAGTTGCCGCTATGAACGTGAGCAACAATCCGCTTCACATGTGGTCGCGCCGATCGAAGGATGGCGACATCTCGCAGATGGCCAAGTACGGAAGATGCAAGCACGACATATAGTGTGTCGTAGGTCCCGCTTGCCAGAACATCTCGGAGCTCACGCAGCTTGCCCGAGAAGAACTTTGTATAACGAATACCGAATTGGCCAAGATCTCGTTCGTCTCGCCAGGGGTCCGCGATGTCTATGCGATCCAGGTTCAAATCACCGCGTAAAAGTTGATAAAAGGCCTCTGTGCCTACCGATTGGCCGTTATATGGTGGCGGGAAGTAGCAAAAGAAAATTGCACGAGAGCCTGAGGTGTTCATCGATTGAATCATATTTGACTTGAGCGATACATATCAATCCCTGACTGTTCGAGCAAGTCGTCCAGGTGGGCAAGCTCTGCGTCGTTGAAAAGGGATTCACCGCGCCCTACTCCACCTTGTTGAGTGAACTGAAACCCTTCTCGAAAACGTTCTGGGTTGGAAATCCCATGGGCCTCCTCAATCGCCTGAACTTGCTTTTGGGAAGCGCGCCGCGTCGCTTCGGCGACTTCTTCCGGCCTGGCGTCAATGCCAAGATCGTCGAGTAGAGTCCGGAAACATGACTCAGGGTCGCTACGCATGTCCTCGTATCGGATGACCACACTTGCCCTATTAAGCCATGACGAAGTGTGCTTTACCCAGCCTGGCAAACCAAATCTAGGATGTTGGAGAAACTCCGAAAATGTACCCGAGACACGCGGATGAGTTTGGTTGCCCTCGTACGAGTAGAACGACGCCATGACGTCTCGAGGATCGCGCACGATGAGTATGGCTCGTCGGTCTCTGAAAACGGCCGAGTAGGGAAGGTGCGTTTTTATGAAGCGCGGAAGCGTTGTAGGCGTAGGGGCGGCTATGAGGTTACTCTTGCCAAGCTCGATCATTCGGCTGTCAAGAATGTCGAAGTCAACCTTCTGACCATCCCATTCGCGGAGGCTCAACAGGTTGGCAAGAAAAAAGCGAACCCACGTGTTCCCGGATTTTGGGAACGACGACACCATAACATCGTGACGACGCAATCCAGCTATTCCGACGGTATACCACCACAATCGATGACGCCAGGTTCTGGTCGCACTCATACGCCTGCCCGGGATCTTTTGGAGAACGAAAACGCGATTGGAGCCACCATGGTCACATCCATCGCTCGGAAAGATGGTAATCCCGAGGCCGGTTAGAATCGGGCAAGGTTTCCAGAATGCGTTGAGTCTCCAAAATGCTCGGTTCAAAGAAGGCCTTCAACTTGCGCTCTAACTCTACCGAAAGCTGCGGCGGCGACCTCTTACGTCCCATTGAGGAGACGTACTGGTTCGCCTTGTTTGCCGTCCAGGACAAAACCCTTGATTTTGGCATGACCCGTTCGAGACGAATTAGTGCCTGTACGTAACTATTTTCTTTTGGTCGCACATTGAGACTCGCGGGTTCGAAGTCCGTTCTCACTCCCAGTAGCCCATAGATCTGCTCCAATACATCCTTGGGTTTTTCGGCAATGTCTTCGTAAAGCACAACTGCGAGTTGCTCTGGAGGAAAGACGTCTAGGTACCGTTTCAACTGGATATCATAGCGACCTCTTTCCAAGATTTCTGCAAAAGCAGAGCTCTCGCCTCCGCTGACGTTGCCCACGGAAACTAGAGCGCGATTGAGTCCCTCTTCAAGCGGCAGGTCGTCGGGCAAGGAGTTTCTCCGGAGATACCAGTAGTACGCAGAAATTGATCGGTCGACAGGGTGGCGCAACGAAGCTATCAGGCGAACGTCAGGAAGTTGCTCCTTGACGAGCTTTGGCGAACGGGCGTCGACGATGTAGTCAACCGACACGTCGCCAACGACTTGATCGTCGTTTGCACCATCAAAAAGGGTGTAATACCAGTCCGGGCCACGTTCTTGATACAGGTCGCCACCTATGTACTCCACTTCACGTTTTTGAGCCGGAAGATGCAACTCCGGATGCTCTTTTAAGCAGTAGTAGAGCCACGACGTTGCACACTTCTGTGCCCCAATAACAAGGAAGTCCGGCACCCTCAAGTCCTGATGAGTAGGCATTGATTTAATTGGCCCCGGCGGGATAGGCACCGTTCGTTGACGACGTATGGTTAATCAGAATATCCTCGAAGCGAGCACCCCAATCAAAGCGAAAAGCATCCGCTCGCTCGGTAACGAGGCTCCCGACCCGTAAACGAAACGCGTCGTTGGTTGCGAATCGAATAAGGCGCTCCGCAAGAGCGTCGGCGTTTCCCGCTGGGAAAAGCAGTTCGTCGTGTTTCAGCATGACGGGGATGCCGTCTACATTCGCGCCAAAAACAGGCCGCGCCATCGCCAACCCCTCCAGCACTACGTTAGGTAAGGGATCAGCACGTGAGGGAACGATAATAGCATCCGTCTGGGCCAGTAATGGTAACGGATTCGAAACCCAGCCATGTAACCGGGTCACGCTGGTTAGATCGGCGGCATCCAACATACTTCGAAGGCGTTCCATGTCACTTCCGTCGCCGATCAGTTCGAGGGTTACCGGCAATCGCTCTCGAATCTGACGACAGGCTTCGACGAGAGTGTCGAGCCCCTTGACCTCAATATTAATTCTTCCGACAAATCCAATTCTAAGTGGTCTCGATGCATCAAAAGAGGCAAAGGCTTCAACGTCCGCAAGCTTCGCTTCAATCCAAGACGCGTTAATATTGTTGGGCAAAACCTCAAGCGCGTTGGGCATTGCGCTCGAAAAGTTGGAGTGAATCTCTTCGAGGCCAACGTCTGTCTGCGCTATCAGCAAATCCGAAGAGCGGAGCATCTGACGAGTCACACGCTTGTGAACCTGGACGTGTGCGGCTCGTCGTAAACCCCACACTCCTGCCTTTTCCAGATTCATTTCGATTCGGCGCAGTTCAGCACCCCGCAAAAAAGTGAACATCTGGATCGGTCGCGCGGACTTGTTCTTGAACTTGCTCAATGCGAGTCCCGCATTTGCGACATAACTCCCTAGCCAAACCGGTTCGTTCGACGACCAGCTGATTTGATCGAGATGTCTCGCGGCCGCCTTTGCATGTGAGAAGGTGCCTCGCTTGTCTTTTGCGACATCTAGCCTGTGCACCGTCAATCTGTCCAACTGGCCTTCAATCACGTCCAATGCGGAATCATCGTATGTGATCAGGTCACATCGGTGCCCTTTCTTGCTGAGATACCCCAGCAACTCCACGAGGCGGTTCCATGAACCACCCGCTACAGATCCTGTCGACAGCACTACATGCATGTCGGATTACAGCATAGCGGCGACTCGTGGAAGATCAACGGACATTTCTTCCACGCGGACGTCGCGCAACAACGCCTCCATCCGGATGACAAAACCGCAGGGCCTTTTTGGCCAATCGCGAAAATCGTTACCACGTATACCCCAGTGCTTCTATCGTTCCCTCATTCTTCTCCAGGAAGTAAGCCTTAACGCTATCAGTGAAGTAATTATGCCAATCGCCAGTCTTGCCGGTTCGGAGATGTGATTTTTTATCCGTTTGACCACCCTGCCGCCCGGACAATCGTTTGAAACTATAAGCCTCAACAAGCTCAGCGAGCACGTCATCCGGCATGCGAATATCCAGATGAACGAAGAGAGTCCCGAAGGCACCTAGTTTGTCGGGCCCCACAACATCCTTATAGTGCAGGAGCCGAACTCTACTATCCTCGTCGGCATACAGCTTCCACGCGAGCGACTCATCGAAAATGCCGACGGTGTTCCAGTGGTCAATCGCATACCGTATCCCTTCTTCTTCGGTAAGGGCCTGTAGATCCTGACGTCGGCGAGCCATCGGGGAATCCTTTTCGGCGATGTGTGAATGTAGCGTCGAGTAGTACCACGATATCATCATGTCGCGCGGATCGCGCATCATAAAAAACGCCCGATAATTGTCAGGCTTGGGCAGTTGTTTAAAATTATCGACGGTGATGTAAAGTGGACTGACGATGTTCCCAATCGGAAAGGCCTTTTCAAAGGTTTTGTCGCGCAGTTCACGCTCATCGGAGCCGCGCATCATCCTGCTCTGCAAGTGGTAATGGGACAATCCGCAATAGCGAAAAGTAGTCAAGTCTGTGAGCATTGATTGGACCCACTGGCTTCCCGCCTTGTGGAACGTACAGTGATAAATATTGTCGAGCCCTGAACGTTCAATGACTGGTGCGTATAGAGAACGAAACTCCGTCATCTTCGATTTCGCTTGGTTAACGCGCCGGGCGACCGCATGCGGAACCATATGTCGAATCCCCGTATTTCGCCTTCGAAAGGTCGTTGATTCCCTTCCCAAACGCGTTAATATCTCACTGAATCTCATGGGGCTTCGATTTAGAAAAGGCTGGCTATCAATGGCGCGTTGGTCCCTGGCGATGTTACCCTCTATCGAATGAGGGCGCTATGAAGTAACGGATGTGTCGCTCTACGTAGCGAATGCCCGCTGGCGAGCCCTGCGCGATTGCTTTGGTTCTAGCGCAAACTGAGACGACCGGACAGGCGCCGATCGAATCATTGCTACAATCGTGCACGCCCAGAACATCCAAAAGATGACAGACGTCGTGTTGTTATGAAACATATTATAGAATAAGAATCCCATAAGGCCATTGGCTGAATAAAAGCCAACACCATGAATTGATAGTCTTTTCATCACCACGAGTATAATGCACACAATTACCGGAGCAACCATTGCGAGAATTACTATCGTTCCGCCGATCACGCCATAGTACAAAAGGGTGACAAGCGCGAAATTGTGCGGCACCTGATACACACCTGACAAAAGCCCAATCTCCTCTTTAAGGCTAAAAACATAACCGAGGCCTTCCGGGTGCGCTGACAAGGACGTCAACCCGCCCTGGAACAGGTAGCCTCGACCTGCTTCCAAGTCAGCTACGCTAAAATCATACATCCCCTGCTTCGAGCCGTTAAGACGAGCAAGATCCAAACCGAATACTTGATCGGGGAGGTTCAGAAACATCCAGACCACACAAGCGAACGCAAGCCCGGCAACGATCAAATTTCGGATTGGGCGCCTCGAATAAAGAACGTGCCCCAATCCAATGAACGCCATTGCCAAGAAAGCGCCGCCAATTGCCGCGCGGGATTGAGCGGCGAGTAGTGCAATAAATGAAAGGGCTATACCGAAAGAGGCCAGTCCACGTAGCAATATCGATCGGTGATTAACAACGAAATAAATGAGAACGGAAATAACCAGAATCTGAACCCCTCCGAATGTATTCGGATTATCGTAGGGCCCGATCATTCGAACACCTTCACTTGTAAACTTCAACGCTAGCCCGCGCAGTGGAGGGATGAACGCGACAATGAGGAGCATGGCACCGTTTATTGCGGCCACAGACAATCCAAGTGCGAGAAACCACTTGGCCACATCCAACTCATTTTGAAACATTATCCCAACCGAAAGAGCGAGTAGTAATCCTCCAGCAGTTGCAACGAAGGTATCGAAACCCCCAAACCATCCGGCAACGAGTGCGTACAAGGCCCAGAACAGAAGGACGCTGAACAATGTTAATCCTCCTTTAGGAAGCAACTCAGCATTCTTGACCAGCCTATAGACGGCTCCTGCCCCCAGAGGAATCCCAATCACCTGATCCAGTTCCATAAAACCGAAAACGGGTGTGTCGAGGAAAGGAGCTAACAAGGCAAGTGCCAACAAACCCAACGTTGGCCTTGCCACACAGGCCAATAGAAATCCTGCGCCTACGACACCTATTACAAGCGTAATCACTCGGAGCGCAAATCAGAATTGGGGGAACGAAGATCGGCGGATTGGTCGCCTGGAATATCCCACAAGGTACGAAGATCAGGATCGCGTTCGAACCAGTAACTGTATTCGGGTTCAAGCAGTTTTCGAACCCGTAATTGAAGGTCTATGTCGAACTCGGGCTTATTTCCCCACAAAAGGCGAGGCTGGATTAACTCGATAATTCTGTTCAGGCCAACTCGCTTCATCGCCTCAACTCCCCTACGCGCGATGGCGTTCTGGCTTCTGAATTCGAGAATCCGTCGCACCACTAGATTTTTCGGAACCCTACCCACGTTTTCTTTCTCAAGAGACAGGTCGATTGGCCCGCCGCCCAATTGAAGAAACTCACAGATCTCGTCTAAAACCAGTTCGGAGTTAGCGATTAGTCGTTCAAACACCACGACCTTCAGGTTTTTACCCAGGGCATCGTCCCAACGAGGCAAGATGCGGCTGTAGCAACTCTCCTCGAAGTAACGGAAGCTGGCCAAAGGGTCTTCAAGCTCGGTATCAAATGGAGCATCGTATCTCTCGCGATGAAATGAGCGCGTGTAGTAACTCTCGTTCAGCGTCCCGTCCTTCGATGCACGCGTGATCGCTGCACGTTCACGTTCGATCAACTCGTTGAGCCCCGCCGCTGACTCGAGTGAATTTAGCACGGTGCTGAAACCACGGCGTTCACCCCATCTACGAACCTGGCGGGCCATGTGTGTGTAACTAGAAAACGATCTCTTCGCCGGATCCCGAATTAGAAGGATCACCTTCGCCGCGGGAAATACCTGCTTGACCATTTCCGGTGCGATAGGCGAGGTGAAGGCCAACGTTGAGCCATCCATCCAAATCCTGCGACTCTCCTCCTGTTCTGGATATAAGCCCTTGTACCATGCTAGATTCCGCGATACAGTTGATGAGGAAAGCGCGAAGTATTGTGGCTCCTTAATCCTCGAAGCGAAGATCCCAGGATGATGCTGCAGGGTCCGAAAAAGAGCCGTAGTGCCACATTTTCGGACTCCCGCCAATAGCAGAAAGGGTCGGTCTTTAAGAGTCATGCCGACTTGTCGGATGGCAGGATGTGGAGAAGTATTGGATCGATTACAGTTGTACGGCGGAAGACAGTGATTCAAACTCACCGGAAAATCTGACGGAGACGATGATCGCGCAAAGGCTGGCGGCTACGACAGAGGCTACGAGTGCGATACTTGGAACGGAGGGTGAAAGAAGAAGCCGTCGATCATGGAAATGTCAATCACGAAAATCACAGGGAATTGCGAAGCGCAAGTAGGCAAAATGGAAAGCAATTGGCGAGCCTGAGAGAGAATCAAACCAACACCCCTCTCTCCGATCGAAAATGTGCGGGTTTCAATTACGGCACCTTTTGGACGAACCGAACTTATCGGCGAGAAAGACGACGATACAACTCCATGTACTCTCCCATGACGACGTCTTCGGAATAACGTGAAAGCGCAGCTTCGCGGCCCTTCGCTCCAAAAGCGGCTCTCAGGGCGGAATCGGACAGCAATTGCTTCACCTGTGGGCCGCCGTGTCGCATCTCTGGAACCACGAAGCCATTCGAATTTTCGTCCAGCACGAACGCAGCGATTCCATGAATCGGCGTACTAACCACGGGCAAGCCCGTACTCAATGCCTCAAGCAACACGTTGCCAAGGCCCTCCCTGATAGACGCGAAAACGAACACATCCGCCGCCTGCATCCACTCATGGACATTGTTAACAGAACCAGTGAGGATAACCCGATCATTCAAGCCGAAAACGCTGATTAGCTCACGCAACCGAGCGGCGTACGTTCGACTTTCTTCATCCTTGTCGTGAGGACCAACAATGACGAGGCAGGATGCCGGGTACTCGGTGGCAATCGAAGCAAACATCTCAACCATCTCCGCCGCGTTCTTTCTAGGGCGAACAACGCCTACTGTCAGAATTACGTGTTCGAACTGATCGATCTCAAGCTTCGTGCGGAGCGTTTTCTTTTCATCCACCGAAACAGGAGAAAACAGCCCGGTGTCCACTGGGTTGACGATGACCTGACAGCGTTCAGGTTCAATGCCGCCTCGGACACACGCTTCTTCCAGGCTCGGTGAGACGCACACAACACTGTCCGCCTTCTTGTAAAGCGGAAGCATTATCCAACCATGGCTCTTTCTGCCAACGGTATCGGCATCGTCACCGTCGAGAAGCGTGGCCTCGACGATGGAAGCGATTCCAGCCCTTCGAGCAGCCTGGACTGCGACCAACGAGAACCATTTCGCGGCGACACAATGCACCACGTCTATCTTGTTCTCAACGAAATAGCGGCGTAACCGGCTGACGACAACAATAGCGTATAACTGACGCCGAAGCGACGCCAACTTTCCCCCTCCACCTTTTAGCGCATACCAGGAAGGCAGGGAAAACCGCACTATCTCCACTCCTTCGACAGGATCTGGATTTCGGGTGCACGTCAACAAATCCACGGGCTCTTGATGGCGTGCTAGGTAGGACGCGTAACGCACAGCGCATATTCCCCCTCCGCCAAAATGTGGCGGTATTTGGTACGCGAGCACACAGACTTTCGGTGCCCTGCCGTCCGCATTGCCTTTAAGTACGTGGCGTTTAGCTAGACCAGAGTTCATTTAGGTAGGGATATCGATTGACCCAGTACTTGGTTTCGTCGCTCAACAAAGCAACGGTTCTTCTGTGCGACTCATCCGAAATCTTAGGATTACTCCGCCACATGCGAGATCGAAGGTCGCTTCCAAATTTTTTCAGTGGTGTCTTTTTGAGCCAGTCCGCAAGATTTCTCAAGAATGGATTGTTCTTTCGCGCTTCGAGAACGCGACGCGTACCTGCACTTTTTGGCACCCTGCCCCTATTCTCAAATGTCAGTTGAAGCGAACCCGATTCAGGTTCTAATCCGGCAAATGTGAGAATGTCAGTCAAAACGCGCTCCGGCTCTCGCGTTAATTGCTCAAAGAAAACAATCTTTAGGCGCGCACCGAACGCTTCTTCGTAAGAGCCAACAAATCGACTGTAGTGACTTTCCTCGAAATACCGGTACCCCATCATCATATCGGAGTAGTCCGTATCAAACGGTGCCTGGAGGCGATCGCGGTGAAAACTCGCCGTGATATCATTGGGATTTACTGTGCCAGCCCGGATTGCTTCGTTGATGAGTAGGCGTTCCTGCTCTACCACGGATACGCCGGCTTGCCGATTCTCCAGCCCGTCAAGTATTTCCTCGAACGACCGACGCTCACCCCGGGGTCGCAGTCGTCTTACAGTATGCAGGTACCCGGAGAACGCACGTTTTGCGGGGTCGCGCAGAAGTAAAACCACCTTGGGAAGAGCAACGTGCTCCGCAATTACCGTGGCCGCATCAGGCATCGCAAAACAATAGGTCGATGCGTCCAGCAGGACGAATCCCTCCCTTTCCGAGTAAAGCTCCCTGTACCAATCGAGGTGCGTCGCGACAGTTTCAGGCTGAAGTGCAAAGAATTGCGGCTCCTTAACGACGGGCGTTCTGATTCGGCTGTGTTTGCTAAGCGTTGAGAATAACGTCGTTGTTCCGCACTTACGAACACCCGGAATCAGAAGCATCGGTTCTTCGATGACACTTTGCGATGAACTTGAGACGATGGGCTCCATTTCTTAGTTACTCGGTTTAAAAAACTCTACGTCGCGTTCTTCCGATGTGGGTATTCCGATGGCTCGGGCACGTAATAGCCGCAAGCGTTCGTCTTTATTATTTAGCTACGCGTGCCTAGGACTTGCGCTTGCGGTTTTTCCCGAGACGTCCAGCGACTCGTTCGAACACAAGGTCGTCCGTTTCGCTGCGGTAGTAGTAGGCAATGGCCACTGCCACCAAAAGATTGAGCATTGTCACGGCC
The DNA here is from genome assembly GCA_037969195.1 of Rubricoccaceae bacterium. GTDB lineage: Bacteria > Bacteroidota > Rhodothermia > Rhodothermales > Rubricoccaceae > JAHEJB01. The sequence goes on from JBBKWZ010000236.1 coordinate 20,331, forward strand.
GCGACAATTATTGCGTTCACGACAAACGGTTCCAGTAGCAAGGCAAGCCCCGCCGTTACGCCAATCCCCAGGACAACGGAGCCATACGTTCTGTTGTAGGGCATCATTCCCATGAGCAGCTTTACTTCCACAACCTTAATCAGGTTGACGGCGCCCGTCGAAACGGACGTCGCGATGGCCGCACCAACAATGCCCATGCGAGGGATGAGTACGATGTTCATTCCGAGGTTTAGTGCCGCCATGGAAACATTATTTATTAAAGCGACGCGCTCGTGGCCCGTCATTGTGAGCATGTAGCCATTTGATCCGACCATGGCGCTGATGAAATATCCAATCGCCAGGACAATGAGGACGGAGGTCCCCCGTAAGTACTCAGCGCCAAAGAACGAAAGGATTGCCTCAGGATACAGGATCATCGAAAGCACTAGGGGTGCCGTTAGAATGATTATCCACTTGGTCACCGCTCCATATATCGCCGCCAGCTGCTCGATCTTCTCCGTTTTGTATAACTCGGCAATGAAAGAAGGAAATATCGTGTTTGTAGAGGCCATGATAAACGTCGTCAGCCCGGCGATCATCAAAGCAATCTTGTAGACGCCCACATCCGGGGCATCACGAAAAATACCGATCATCAGAATGTCCATCCGGCCGAGCAGAAAGCTCATCACCGACACCAGAATCATTGTGGATGCGAATCCAAAGAGCGTCTTCCTCTGGGCGCGGTTTTCTTCCGGGTGGGCACGTGCCTGTTTCCAACCATTGCCAAGCTTCAATCCGAAACGCCTGGCCCGCAGAACCAAAATGGTTATCGTCAACACCTGATTTGCAAGCCAGGCGATGGCGACGAATAGCGAAACGCGAATACCAAGCAGCGCAACTACCAGCAAGAATACCAGCAACAGCACCTTGTCAATGAAGTCGAATATCATGGAGTAGGCGCTGGCTTCTCTCGCACCTGTGTAGATCCCACCCATCACCTTTGACAGCGTAAACGGAATCAACCCGGCCGCTGCAACCCAGAGCAAGTGCCGTAGCTCTGGAACGTGAAATACATCGTCTGCCAATACGGAGCTAAACAGAACCAGTAGCAAGGCGCAGGCGCAGGCGAACCCAAAACTTGCTGTCAAGGCGATATACGCGACCTGGTTTACCTCTCCGTCGATGTCACTCGATCGTGCTATCGGAACGTACTTGATCATCGCTGCGCTAAGCCCAAACACGCTGAATATTGCGAGTATTTGAACGACGCTAAGCATCAGCGAATACTCGCCAACCACGGCTGCGCCAAAGACCTTTGCAAGAATGGCGCTGAACGCGAATCCGGCCGCGAACATCATCAACTTGATGAGCAGGACTTGACCCGATTGCTTTGCCGTCGTGGCAAGCCTCTTGTCCATCTCACGGGTTTCGTCACTTGCGGGAGGCGGGACTTCCGGTATTAGTTCCATTCCGACTCGGCACGAGCACGACGTGCCCCACGATACAAATTCGATGGAAGATCCAATGCTCTTCTAATCATTTGCGACATGCTCCTGCTCAAACCATGTGCGAAAGGCCGTAAGGCCATGCCGAAGATCACGAGAAGGGCTATAACCGAGTAGTCTTTGTGCCTTCTCGATGGACGCCCATGTCTGTCGTACGTCGCCCGGTTGTTCCTCGATCCGTTCTATAACTGGATCAATCCCCATCACGTCGGCGAGGGTTTTGATCATCTCGCTCAGGCTGATCGTTTGATTGTTGCCCAGATTAATTACCTCGTATGGACTTCCGGAATAGTGCATTGCCGCCACCGTGCCATCAACGATATCGTCGATGAACGTATAGTCGCGGCGAGTGCTTCCATCTCCAAACATCGTGATGGGTAAACCGTCAGTCATTCGCTGGGCAAATCGATGCATCGCCAGGTCAGGGCGCTGACGTGGTCCATAAACGGTGAAGTAGCGAAGCGCTACGACCTGAATGCCGAACAAATGACTGTAGACATGGCCCAGAAGTTCTCCGCTCACCTTCGTGCTTGCGTATGGGCTTATGGGCTGCAGAACGCCATCCTCCTCATTCCACGGCACGTTGGGATTCGTCCCATAAACGCTGCTCGAGGAAGAAAACACAATCCGTGGAACGCCTCGCTGTCGAGCCACTTCGAATACATTCTGCGTGCCCTCTACATTCACTCGCTGGTAGCCGATGGGATCCTGAATTGAGGGCCGCACGCCCGCTTTTGCTGCGAGGTGGACAATGACATCCACGGATTCGTCTATAGCAGCAAGGAGCGGGTCGAAGTCTGTAATGTCGGTTTCGTGAAATGTATAATTCGGGTGATCCGCGACGCGGTCAACGTTCGCCAGTTTTACAGATAGACTGTAGTACGGATCGAGATTGTCAATGACAGAAACCCGCCAGCCGTCCGATATCAGTCGCTCGGCGAGGTGACTTCCAATGAAACCCGCGCCCCCCGTTACGACTGCGTGGCGCCCGCTTCCCTTTTCTACTACCGATGACATGGGCGCACTCGGCAGCGAATTAGTTGATTGAATTGACTAATCCGTCTCATGGGGCGGCCGTGGCTACTTCCTGTTGAATTCGCGGATGCCCAAATAGCGTGCTGCCAGGGCCTCGTGTGTTGACTAGGCAGTTCGCACGGCTCGAAATAGCTTCGATATCGTAAGCCGTGTGATCGGTGACCAGGATCGTGCAGTCGGCAGCATCGAGGGCGGAGCTCAAATCACGAACTCGATTGAGTTCAAGCCCATTGTGCTGGACGGCAGAAATCAATGGGTCGTGAAAGGTCAGCGCGGCCCCTTTCTCAGAAAGCAAACTCAAAATGTCAAGCGAGGGTGACTCGCGAAGATCAGCCACGTCAGGCTTGTAGGCGATACCTAGTACTAGTACGGTACTTCCATTAAGTGCCTTGCCTTGTTCATTTAGGGCGTCCTGAACCTTTCGGACCCAAAAGGCTGGCATCTCCGTGTTCACCTCACTTGCTAGCTCAATGAACCGCGCTGTGTAGTTTAGTCCTCGAAGCTTCCAAGACAAGTAGTGGGGATCGACCGGCAGACAATGACCACCTAGGCCCGGGCCTGGGGTGAATTTCATGAAGCCGAACGGTTTGGAAGCGGCCGCTTCGATCACTTCCCAGACATCAAGCCCAAGGCGATCACAGATAAGCAACAGCTCATTTGCCAAACCGATGTTTACAGAACGAAAAGTATTCTCATAGATCTTCGTCAATTCGGCCACTTCTGGACTAGAAACAGGCACGACAGTGTCGAGCACTGATTCATAAAGTTCCACTGCAACATCCAGGCAGGACGGAGTGATGCCCCCAACGACCTTTGGGGTATTCTTTGTGGTCCAATCTGATCGGCCTGGATCGACACGCTCCGGTGAGAACGCGAGAAACACATCGAGACCAACGACAAGCCCGTGCGCTTCGGCCAGAGGTACCAGCAGATCTCTCGTTGTGCCCGGATAGGAGGTGCTCTCGAGAACGACGAGCTGAGAGGGCCGAAGCCTGGAGGCAACCTCTTGAGTCGCCTGAATCACAAACGCCATGTCCGGGTCGCGTGTTTTCCGAAGCGGTGTCGGAACACAGATGATTATCACATCGCAATCAACCAGCGAATCGAAGTTATTCGATGCCGTGAAGACGCCTTGCGCAATTCTATCTGCTATACTCTTGTCCGCAACTCCTTCGATATGCGAACGCCCGTCGTTAAGCGTAGCTACAAGGTTTGCGTCAACGTCGAATCCCGCCACAGTGAAACCGCTCTCGGCGAACACCATGGAAAGCGGTAGGCCAACATAGCCTAGCCCAACAACACCTACTAACGCATCGCGCGTGCGAATCCGATCGAGAATACCCTCCTTCATCGAAAGCCTTGTTGCCGAAATAGTGGGGATGCCGACCTAATTTGTCGCCGACGAAATGATTCGTTCGACCGCGAGCGCAACCGCGGCCACACCGCCTGCGATGGTAAGAACGTCACGCCAGCTGAATCCCTGAATTTCGTGTGTCGCAATTTCGATAATGTCCCCATCCTGAAGAGGCGGATAGGCTCCCGGAGCTGCAATCATTTCCTCAAGCATGGATTCGTAGGCCATGGTTCGTATTTCGCCTTCAGTATGATATAGACGGACCGTGACTTCCCGGCGATCATTATTGCGGATCGACGCGAGTTGTGGCCCACCAGCCAACGCAATCAACTCACCCAAATCCGTTGCTTCACTTACGACGTAAAGGCCCGGAGCCCGAACGGTCCCCCACACGTACACTTGCATGGTCGCTTCCCCAGGGAGCACGTGGAAGAAATAGGACGCCACGTTGGTCTGGCGATCCTCTACCTCTCCAAAAGTCTGTGCGTTCGGTGCAACAGCTTGTAAAGTAAACGCAATGAGAAAGAGGCCTAGGCGCATAGCTACTTGGGGGACTACTCAGGAATGATGCCGCTGTTGATCAAAGATCCGTGTTGTGGTCCTTATGACCGTATCCGTACGTATTGCCATACCGATACTGGTACTTGTACTTGTAGCCATAGGCCTTCGATACGTCAAAGCCATTCAGTACGGTGCCTATAACAGTTGCACCTACGCTCTCCAACGCCTCGTGAGCGTGTTGGAGATCGTAATCTTTCGTCTGGCCGGCTCGGGCTACAACGACGGTCGCGTCGCATTGAGTAGAGAGCAAGACGGCATCTGTAGCCGCCAAGACCGGAGGAGCGTCGAAGATGATCACATCAAAATGATCGCGGAATCTGGCTATCGCATCTCGCATGGTCTTGGAACCCAATAATTCGGATGGGTTCGGTGCGATAGCCCCCGCGGGTATCACGTAGAGATCGTCGATGTTCGTTGCGAAGGTTTCAGCATCAAATGCCTCTTGCTGAAAAAGAAGTTGAACTAGTCCAGGCTCCCGGCTGCGCCCAAATTTTTTATGGATTGTCGGCCTGCGAAGGTCTGCGTCGACAAGAAGCACTCGACGACCAGCCTGTGCCATCGCAATGGCTAAGTTGCTGGCCGTCACCGTCTTCCCGTCCGTGGGGTTTGAGCTCGTTACCAGAATGGTTTCAATTACAACATCCGGTCTGCTGAATTGGATGCTTGTTCTGAGCGCGCGGTAGGACTCGCTGGCAACCGCCATCGGATTCAGCAGGGTAACCAGATGCGTATCGAGCGTCTGATCTCCAACGACAATCTTCTCGGCGCCCTTGAAATCCTGCGAAATGAGTTCCGTCATGTCCGGGATTGTGCCGAGAACCGGGTAGCCATGGTTTCGCAAATCATCCGGCCGGTGAATGCGATTGTCGAATTGTACTCTTGCTACAGCAAGGGCGATTCCAATTCCAAGCCCCAATAACAGGCCCAATATGATGTTGCGTACACGCAACGGTCGGAACGGGGTTTCTGGATCTGCCGCCGACCGGACGATTTCGGCGTAGCCCAGCTCGCTTTCCTCCGCAATTCGAGCCTCGTTGAGCCTCCCTTCCAGTGCGTTGTGAAGCCCTTCCGTAGCCTCTCGCTCTCTCTGAAGTTGCGCCAAGCCAATTGATTGCCGCGGCAAGGCTTGCAACTGTCCTTCATATTGTCCAATTCGCCCATTCAATACAACGACACTAGCCTGCAAGCCACTAAGCTCAATTCGTTCTTCAGCCAACTGGCGACGAAGTGTCGTAATCCGCTCCATTGCCGCACTGTTTCCGTCAACACCAACCGGGACTGCTTCTTCGAGGTAACGCTGGGTTAGCTCTGCGATCCGATTATTCAGCTGAGCAATTTCCGAGCGCAGAGTCTGGACGTCGTTCGGTACAGTAGCAGCACTTCGTAGCGAAGGGTTTCGACCATAAATAGTCTCTAGCCTTCCTCCCAATTCAGCGACGCGCGCCTGTGCCAATTCGATTTCACGTCCCGCTCCGCTGGCGACGAATTCTGCAAGTCGAGGTTCTATTTGTGCGAGTTCCGACGAAAGCTGGGTGATCGTGGCTTCTTTCATGCGTGCATCTACAAGCGATGCATCGCGTTGAGACTGGAGATCAGCAACTGCGGTCACGAGACGACGTGATGCATCATCCAGATCGACAGCACCTTCGCGCGACATGAAGTCGCGAACGCTCTCGTCAAGGCCTTCCAGTCTACCCGACTGCTCTGATACCTGTTCTTCTAGGAATTCACGAGATGCAGCAACTGATGCCACATTCGATTGGCGTGTCAAGTGGACGAACGCTCTCGAATATAGGTTAGAGATAAACCTCGCTTCCTCGGGCACGCTGCTGATGGCCGTGACACGGATAGCATCAACTCCTTCAGCTTCCAAGTTCGCTGTAACAAAGCCCCTCTGAATGCGGTTTCCAACATCACGAGCTCCTAGACGATCTCCATTCTCAAGTCGGTTGACCGTGAATTGCTCGGTGCTTCCCGGGATAACATCTAACGGTGCGATAACTGCGCCCACGGTATCCGCCAAGGTTTCCGAGAGTCGCAGAACGAACATCTCGTTCCCAAGGTTGCGTTCGCTCTTCCAGAATGACGAGCCGAGATCAGTTGGAAGCACATCTGCGAGACTTGCGTCCTGGGTGTGAATGAGCAAGAGACTGTCCGCACGGTACATGGACGGAAGCATCATTGTGTAGACGGTAACCGGAATTGCGACCGCGAACAGCGCCGCAAGAATGATCCACTTTCCTCGAAGGAGAATGTCGTAAATCTCTCGGGCGCCGAGGCCTGAGCCTTGCGCCACGGAACGGTAATAGATCGGATCCTGAATGACCGATGTGTCCTGCAGGTGCGGGGGTACCTGAGGAAGAGTAGATCCGCGATTTGGATTTGTCATACTCGTAAGAGAATACTTGGCGCCGTACTTCTTGTGAGAGGGCTATTGCGTAAGATGGAATCCGTCCTTTCGCAGGTTGAATATATGGTTTTACGCGGCAGAAACGCTTGGTTCACAACAAAATCTACGGGTTTGACACCTTCGTAAGGTCTCCTATTATTTACACCCTAACCATTTCTAGACACACTTGATAATCGCAGTCCTTTCGGATATCCACGCAAATCTTGCGGCCTTGACGAAAGCACTAGGCCTTGCCGAGGAATACAAAGCCGATTCCATCATCTGTCTTGGCGACGTCGTTGGCTATGGGCCAGACCCGAACGCCTGTATCAAACTCGTCCAATCAGAGTGTGAGGCGTGCGTCCTCGGAAATCATGACGAGACAGTGGCTTTCGGTGTCGGTTTAGAGGTGCTGCCGAAGGACGCTCAGAGCGTTGTGCAGTGGCATCAAAAAACGATCGAAGCGGCACATCTGGAATGGTTGCGAGCGCTTCCGCTTCGGCACGATGCCCACAATGCCACGTTTGTTCATTCGTCCCCAGACGAACCATCGAAGTGGAAGCGCCTCGAATCGTTCAATGCCGTTCAGACGCAGTTCTCGTTCTTTCAGGGCCCAATCTGCTTTGTCGGGCATTCCCACAAACCTGCGGTTGTTTCGCAAACGCTTGGGGTTCATAGAGTGCGGCCTGGCCACCGCTTTCTGGTGGATGTTGGGAGTGTAGGCCAACCTCGTGACAGAGATTCTCGACTCGCGTTCGCCCTATTCGACACGGAAGAATTCACCTGTGAAATTATTCGTGGACGCTATGACATTGAACGGACGGCGGCGCGCATCGCCGAGGAGGGGCTCCCAGAGAAATTGGGCAAACGTTTAACGGATGGTACTTGACCTCCCACCAAATAAATCGAGTTTGTGCTACCAACCTATCGGAATCATTGAAAAGGCTGGCTGAAGAACACGATCCTCTCCCCGGCTTATTGAACCGCTATTGATCTAGTGATGAGACCAGAGTTACTTCCATAGCGAATCACGGCGCGCATCGGAGAACCACCCTCCATGAGTACGGAGCCAAATTGCCCGCTCCCAAGCTACTAATATTGACGTCGAGTATATTTCGAACGCAAGAATAGTATCACTGACGCCTCTGCGTCTTATCCAAACAACAATAGTGATACGACTGGGCACCAGATTCTCTCCGCAAATTTCTGAAGGCGTTACGCCCGAGCGCGTCTTCTTCCCTCAAGCCTCCGTTCCATGCGTTTCATCCTACTACTTGTCGCAGCCGCGTTTCTGATTGCCCCAGCTTCGACGCAACCGCTGCTCATAGAAAACTTTGACTACCCTGTTAGCGACCTTCTCACAACCCACGGTTGGCTCGCGCACAGTGGAGCAGGCTCTGTTCCTCTGGCGGTCACGGATAACAATCTCACGTTTACGGACTACCCATCTTCGACAGGAAACTCTACGTTTGTACAAAATGGTAGCGGTTCTCGTGAAGATGCCCACATCGACTTTACCCCGGCCAGTAGCGGGAGCGTTTATTCAGCGCTACTGATCAATGGCTCGGACTTTCTCGTAGATGGGGGTGGCAACTATTTCTTCCACCTCGCGAACCCATTCCCAACAACCACCTTCCGAGGACGCATCTGGGTCCGTGGCCAGCAGACTGGGGCTGGTCTTGCATCCGATCACCTCTTCCAAATTGGCATTTCTAAAGGATCTAATGGAACTGTTTGGGATGCAACGATACGCACGACTGGCACAACCTACCTCTTAGTGATGAAGTACACCTTCAACGCTGGCGCATCCGACGACACGGTTGACCTTTACATCTTCGAAGACGGCGACGATATCTCGGTAGAGCCCGGCGCGCCCGTCATTTCGAGTGTAGACGTTGAGTCAGATCTTCCGAGTGTGGAAAATGTCACCCTTCGTCAAAGCGGAGATGTTTTTGGGCTAACGGTGGATGGAATCCGCGTTGGCACGACGTGGGCTGATGTGGTCCAGAGCCTGACAATTTCGTGTGCGCCCGTGAGCCCGCCCATCGTCATCCCTGCTGCTGGCGGCAGCTACTCCGTTAATCGTGTTCTCACCAACAACACGGCTGCAGAGGTTGCATTCGACTTCTGGCTCGACATCGACGGACCAGGCGTAGACAGAACAAACGGACCTCACTCACACACTATCGCTGCGAATGCCAGCCATATGGGCACTCCGATCAATACCGTCCCGGGCGGAGCTCCGGCGGGCGAATACACGTATACCTGCAACGTTGGCACTTTCCCGACGGCTGATGCAAGCGACAGCTTCACGTTCACCAAAGACGTATGTGCTGCCGGATGCATTGGCGCCGACACCGATGACGATTGGACTTTTGACGAACTGGATATTGTCTCCGAATCTCAGTCGAGTGTGGCGTTACCAAATGCGTTCGTGCTGAACGCAGCCTATCCAAATCCCTTCAATCCAGCGGTCACGCTAAGCTTTGAAATGCCGGAGTCGGCAATCGCGACGCTTGTGGTCTATGACGCAGTCGGCCGTGAAGTCACTCGTCTGGTTGAAGGTCGGATGGAAGCAGGTCACCACGAAGTAACCTTTGACGCATCGAGTCTTCCGAGCGGCGTTTACTTCGCACGCTTTACGGCAGGCAATGGCTTCGCTCAGACACAGCGCTTGACGCTGCTGAAGTAGCCTGACGACCCCAGTAACAACGCCTAACAAACAAGAGCCCCTGCTTCATTCTGAGGCGGGGGTTCTTTCGAAGGAGGCAGACACTGATCCGCTCGCGTCATTAAATACATTCGGTAGCCGATCTTTGGCCGTTCACGGGGTAGTCAGGTTCGCCAATCTTGATGCCGCGGTTCGGCATGTCCACTCAAGTCGAACGATAGCGACGTAACTCATTATCGAAGGTCACCCGGCATTTCATCCCTGCTTGTCGGCACGCCCTACGTTGGTTGATACCTACTCGCTTTCCGCAACCGGGAAGGGATTAGACCATCTCATATCCGTCGCAAGCGTTTCATCCGTTAACGTTTTTAGAAAGGCCACAATCGCGGCGCGGTCTTTCTCGGAGAGATTCAGGCGGAGAGGCCTCGTCCGCGAATCGCGCAGACCTACGAATAGGGCTGGACTAGGCTGTATCTCGCTGTTGTAATGGTTCACGACTTCGTCGAGTGTCTGGAATCGACCGTCGTGCATGTACGGTGCTGTCAGTTCGATATTTCGCAGCGATCCGACCTTGAACAGTCCAAACCGGACTCCTCGGTCGGTAGGGACCGCATCAAGCCCGTTGCTAAACGGCCGATCCGTGATCTGCAAGTCTCCGCCATGGCATTCGCTACAGCGAGCTTCTCCAAAAAACAACTGGAGGCCTCTGTTTTCTTGCGACGAAAAGCCGGGGATCGGCTGTCCCGTTCTTCCACCTTGATAGGCACGCTCCTGGTCGTACCGAGAGTTCGGAGCCACGATCGACCGAATAAACTGGGCAAGAGCTCGCGATATTCGGTCCGGAGAAATCTCCGGCGACCCAAACGCATCGGCGAACAACGCCGGGTAAAACTCGGTCGCTTCAAGGCGCGCGATAGCATCCGCCAGCGTCATCCCCATCTCAATCGGGTCCTGGATGGGAATAAGTGTTTGCTCTTCTAACGTCTCCGCCCTCTCGTCCCAGAAAAAACGCCCAGGCTGATAAAAGCGTCCGAAGGCCAATGACATCGCGTTTCGTTCGGTCCTTTCACCATCAAAGCCTGTGCTGAAACTCGTCGTGTCCGCAAAGCCGCGGTCTTGGTGATGGCAAGAGCCGCAAGCAACGGTCTGGTTGAGCGAAAGCCTCGTGTCATAGAATAGAACGCGGCCCAGCGTTGCACCCGCATCGGTGATCGGATTATGTGCTGGCGTGTTGTCCGCCAGTTGACTTGTGGCAGCCGAGAGATGACTGGGAAGCGGGATATTCGCGTAATTGTAAGGCGTCTCAGGTAGAATTGGCTCCACGCTGTTCAGCCGGAGCGAAAATGCCGTGAGCAGCGTTGCCAGGGCAATTACAACAAGAGCGACAAAGCGAATCATGGACAACGGGGAGCGCGGACTTCCTATGGAACGACTTGACAGGCACTATTGTGGTCCCAAGG
>JBBKWZ010000237.1:0-2691 GCA_037969195.1 Rubricoccaceae bacterium
GCGCGCTCTTCCCACAACGCCACATTGTAGTGGAGCAACGTGTAATCCATGTCATAGCCGACTGCACGGATCGTACGAAGGTTCAGCGTTCGGTTGCAAAAGACGCCGCGCGGGCGGAGAAAAGCTGCGGATGTTGGTTGTTCGGGCATAGAGTTCGCTTCGACGTTGGCGATTCGTGACTAGTGATTTGAGACGATCGATTCGGCGTTGCAGAGTACGAAAGTGAGGCTGCAGGAATTCAGCCATACTGTGATGCGCGCCCGTCCTTCTTGGACATCCGCATCACAATGTGCCAATCACAGAATTCGACTCACTCCAAACTGCCTCGGTAGCTCAGCCGGTGCGCCATGCGGGTGGGTTCAGGGAGTTTGTACTTCGACGTCATTCGAAGCGTCAGATCCACAGAATCGTCCAGCGTACAGCGGTGGCCGTATGAAACGAAGACGGGCTTAACACTGTCGCGAGTCCGCACGACGCGGCCAACGAGGTCGCCTTTGTGATGCAGATCGGCTGTGGCGCCCTTGGTTGCAGCCGGCTCGATGTACGTACCCACGAATTTCGTCTTACCGACACCAAGCGCAGGTTTATCTAGCAAGACCCCAAGATGGCAGGCGAGTCCAAACCGGCGCGGATGCGCAATACCGTGCGCGTCGAGCATGAAGACGTCGGGGTCGACTCGGAGCCGTTCCAGTGCAGGCAAGATGGCCGGAATCTCGCGGAAAGAGAGCAAACCCGGCACGTAAGGAAACGCGACCGGCCCCTCCCAGATAGCCTGATCGACCACGTCCAGATCATGTACGTCGATCACGACAATCGCCGCGCGAACCTGATTTCCGCGCACGCTCACATCCAAACCGGCAACGGTTTTCACGTTTGTTGAGAGCGGCGTCTCTCGAACGCGAGGCGCCAACTCCCGCTGGATTGCAACGGCCTCGGTTGGGGTGACATCCCAACGGTGGACAGGTTTTGAAATCATTCGAGATGCGTTGCAGCGCCACTTTCTGCGCCTCCGCTCACATCTTCCGCTTTTGGCCCGAGGTCCGATCGTTCCGGCGTCGTGGACGCATTACCGTCACGGAAGGCGTTGTAAATCGGCGACAGAATCTCAATATCCGCTACGTTGAAGGCATCCTGAATGTTGGCATGAAGGTTCGAGTAGAGCGCGGCCATGCGATGTACGTCCTCTGTATAACCGTTGATCTGATAGGCCGCCGAGAAGTCGCCCAACGAATTCTGAAGGACGAAAGGTGCAGGTTCGTTCTTAAAACCTTCCGTAGCCGCGGCAGCTTCCAGAAGCAGCTCGTGGACACGCGGCCACGGGACGTCGTAGCCGATCGTAATCGTGCTGTGAAGGATCACGCCTTCGCCTTCCCGGCACATCTCCGAGTAGTTGATGATGTGGTCGCTCAGAGCCTTCGAGTTCGGGACAGAGACGTCCTCGTTCTTTGGCGTTCGAATTCGGGTGACGAGGAATGTCTTTTCGATGACATCTCCGAAGGTCTCGCCCATCTTCACACGGTCGCCGAGGCGAAACGCCCGCGTGTACGTGAGCACCACACCGGCGATGATGTTCGAAATAGCGGACGAAGAGCCAAGCGAAAGCATGATTCCGAAAAGCACGGTCAATCCCTGAAAGGCCTGGCTCCCCGCGATCGGCGTGTACGGATAGGCGAGCATAAAACCCGCAATGATCATCAAAAAGCGGAAAATGCGCCGGGTGGGTTCGGCCAACTCGGGATGGAATCCGGGGACGTGAAATTCTTCATGCCCAATGCGATTGAAGAAGTAGCCCATCGTCTTGATCAACCACCGCATAATGACCACGATTACCACGATGGCGAGCACATTGGGCAACCCATCAACGGCAACCTGTCCAAACGCCACGACCGGGGAGGTGGCGTACGATAGCAATCGTTCGCTCCACGCCTGCGTCCACGGGAATAGTCCAAAAACCGTAGTCAGGAATGTGTAGATCAAAACGAGGGAGATGGCCACCCGCATCATCTTGAACAGCCACGAAATCACGTTCTCAATCTGGCTGCGCGAGATCAGAATGTTGCCACGAAACACCACAGGTCTGATCAGCGCATTCTTGACGGTCAAGGTGCGCCTGGCAAAGAAGCGATAGAACCACCCGAGGCCTTTCAGCAGTAGCAGGAGCACAACGAACAGGACGCCGGATATGACGCCACTGCGGACGAGGCCGCGGGCTGTTTTCTGCTCCCTGTGCCGCTCAATTGCCTCTCGAATGGTCTCTGCGTTGTCAAGCGCGACCCGCTGCCGAGGGAGCAGGAGCGCTTCCGACTCCCGGTCGGTGACGGTCATAACGATCACGTCGCCGAGCTGGACAGACGTGAACTCCTGCCCATCCACAACTTTCAGTGAGTCCATGTGGGCGTTCGGATTTTCGGCCAGTTGTTCGAGGCGCTCTGTTATGCGCTGTGCACGTTTCTCCTCCGAAAGGTCTCCAAGTGGACCGAATATTCTGAACAAGGTCCTGCCGAAGAGGAGGACCGGAGTGCCTTCGCTCAGCTCCGTTGGAAGCACACTGGATGTATCCTCCAAGGCCGCAACCGCCGTCGAATCGAGCGCGCGGCGCGTCGAATCGTTCGGCAATTCCAAATGAATGCCCGACGCGGTATCTAGAGTATCAGTCGGAAGCGAATTGGCCGCGAAAGAATCGGCTCTCAG
>JBBKWZ010000238.1:0-9083 GCA_037969195.1 Rubricoccaceae bacterium
ATCCCGTTCACACTGCAGAGCGGTTACGAGGGCTATGTCCCTAAAACGCGGGTCGTGCTCTTCGAAGCGGCGATCGCCTCCGCGTACGGCCTGCCAAGGGAAGCCGCGCTGAGTGCCATAACCATTGGTGCGGCGCGCATCCTGGGTATTGACGATCGCGTTGGCTCTATCGAAGTCGGCAAGGATGCCGATCTCGCACTTTTCGACGGCGACCCGCTCGAGTATACCTCGCATGTGTGCACGGTCATCGTCGACGGACATGTTGTGCGCGAAGGCTGCCGGTAGAATCCGTTGGTGAGTCAGGCTCGGGACTCGCTAGAAGCCCTTTCGGTTCAAGAAAAGTCACTATCAGTCCTTTGGCGCTCGTTCTTTCCTCCGCTGACTTTGTCCCTCTCTCACTTCAAAGCCGACGCTCGTAGTTTCGCGCTTCGGCCTTCTTTGTGATCCATGCGCGTAACACTCTTGCTCCTTATCGTCGGCATTGTGGGATGCAGCGCTTCTCGCCCGCCGAGCGGGCTATTGCCGCAGTATGCAGCCGCACCGCCCGGACCGGGCCCCATCTTGATCAGTGACCCCATTGCGCCGACATACCGGGCAGCACACTCCGGAGATCGTGCGTTGGATATGTTTCTCAGTCGAATGGCCATTGCCCTTCGTGATCATGATTGGCGGCGGCTGGCCCAGGGCTTTGAGGCCCAGGCTTACGCGGAGCAGTACGCGCTAATGAAGAGTGAAAACGGGGATCGCTCCGACGCCGACGTGGTCGCGCAAATCCTGGCGGAAACGATCGGGCTTGGAAATGTTGGGAATAATTTGAACGTCGATGGCCGCCGCAATCCCGACAATCCGTTCCAAGGCCTCGATCGGATCAGTGACGTCGAGCAGATTGCAGTGGACCCGCCGGGCTCGGCCTATCGGCAGGTCACCGGGCTCGTCATCCTTCAGGACGGGAGTTCGCGGTCCCTTTCGTTCTCTGTCATTCAGGACACCGAAGGCCGGTGGCGTATCTCCGTCCCCATGGGCTGACAGTGTTCCAAGGCGCTGGCTCACGTAACCAGGATCTAACGTAATCGCGAATGAAGGCCCTTGTCCTGCACAAAGAAGGCAAAGACGTCCGTCCTGTGGTAGAGGACGTGGACGAGGCTGGCCTGCCTGAAGGCGACGTATTGATTGACGTCGCTTATTCGAGCCTGAACTACAAGGATGGCCTCGCGGTGACGAACAAGGGCAGGATCGTCCGAGGCGAGTTTCCGTTCGTGCCGGGAATTGATGTTGCCGGAATGGTAGCCGAATCTGACTCCGCAAAATGGAAGGCTGGCGACAACGTCATTCTCACGGGCTGGGGGACGGGCGAGGACCGCTGGGGGGGCTACGCGGAGCGCGCCCGCGCGAAATCAGAGCACCTTGTCCGTCTACCAGACGGCATGACGTTAAAGGACGCCATGCTCATTGGAACCGCTGGTTTCACAGCGATGCTCAGCGTACTCGCCATCGAAGAGATGCGCGTAACGCCTGATATGGGGCCGATTCTCGTGACGGGCGCGTCTGGCGGCGTGGGCTCGACGGCCGTGGCATTGCTTGCCCGTGCTGGTTATGAAGTTGCTGCCTCAACCGGAACTGCGACAGCCCATGAGTACTTGCGCGGGCTAGGCGCCTCCGTGATTGTGGACCGTTCCGAGTTGGCGCAAATCCCGTCCAACCCGCTTTCGAAAGGCCGCTGGGCGGGCGCGGTGGATTCCGTGGGAGGAACCACGCTCGCCAACATCATTGCCCATACGATGCGCCACGGCTGCGTAGCTGCTTGTGGACTTGCGGGTGGCCACCAACTGGACACGACGGTCTTTCCTTTCATTCTGCGCGGCATAGTGCTCTACGGCATCGACTCCAACACCGCCGATCCGCCCAAACGCGAAGTCGCATGGGCGCGCCTTGCTGAAGCCGTCCAGGGCGGCGCCTTCGTTGGCGTCGAGCAGGTTATTGGCCTTGACGACGTGATGGCCTACAGCGAGAAGATCGTTCGAGGGGAGACGCGGGGCCGCGTTGTTGTTGATGTTAGAGTGTAGATCCTCGTCGCCACCTCACGACCAGACCCCGCCGGGTATCACGCTCGGTATCCGTTTAAAGCGCATACAGCTGTACCCCGGAATCCACGCGATGGCTGGCCGGGCCATCATCAGTCAAGGGCGCATGGCCCGTACCTAGAATTGCCCATCGGGGGCCCTCACACCCAGACAAGGAGGCGCACTCGTCGTCCGCGAGTTGTTTCAAGAACGATGAGATAGGTCCCGCGCGCCAGCCCACCCGGAGTCCAGTACACTTCATGAGAGCCAGCGGAACGTGGTTCATCAAGTAGTCGGTGGATCGTTCGTCCGCGCATATCCAGCACGCTGAGCCTGATGTGTTCAGCCGAGGAAATGGTAAACGGTATCGTAACGGGTCCATCTGACGGATTTGGAGTCAGGCTTCCGAGGTGAGGTGCGCTGCCATTATCCGGAGCACTTTCGTTGGACACAACGACGCCGCCTTCGAATGCGCCCAAATCCAGATCGGCTGCGACAACCCTCGTGTTTCCATCGAGGTCGAACGGGATCGGCTCACTTGTATCACTATCGCCATCGAGGTCGCCGAAATCTGCCGGGAGATGGGATGCGTCTCCCGCGTCCAATGCCGGTGACCCAACCCGAAGATGAAGGTCGCCGAAGTCATCATCCATGGTTCCCCATTCGCCATCTGGCCCAGGTGTAGGGAGAGTGACGAACTCCGGGTTTGCATCAAGAATCGCGGTGCCGCCAGCGAAGCCGCCCTCAACAACAGCGTGGGAGATATCTATCCCTCCTCCCGCTTCATCAACAAGTTCATCGCCGTTGCCCCAGAAGATGACATCACGTAACGTTGATGTTCCGCTATCACGGTGCCCAAATCCGTCCGCGCCATCAGGCGCTTCATTTTCTACAAAAGTGACGCCCACCAAGGTCGGACTGCTGCCGTTGTTCTGCAGTCCGCCAGCGCCTACCCCATTTGTCGCCGCCAGGTTGTGCGCCACATTGCCCACGAATAAAACGTTGGTGAGCGTGGCGTTCGCGTTGGTATCGTTTGTCATCCCGCCACCGTAGTTGGCGCAAACGTTTCCAAGGAAGACAACGTTGATGAGCGTTGGACTGGAGCCGTCGTAGTTGTCTAGCCCACCCGACCAGCCGTTCGAGACGTTTCGAATGAACTGGACGTCAACCATCAGCGGACTGCTGTTCGACTCGTTTCCCATGCCACCTGATTGGAGATCCGCTACGTTCTCGAGAAAGACGACGCGGCGAAGTGTGGGGCTACTATTGACGCGATTTGAGAGCCCCGCACCAGCGCCACTTGTGTAGTTGTGTTCAAAGCGGACATCCTCAATCAATGGGTTGCTGCCGTTTTCATTGAACATGCCCGCCCCGAAGCCGTCACGGCTATCGGGACTACGAAGGGAGGTGTTCTCGCGGAAAACGCAGTGTCGAACAGTGGGGCTGCCCGCGATATTCCGCATGCCACCCCCACGATTTCTCGGAAAGACGCCATTGGCGTAGGCAGCGGTAACGGTAAAGCCGTCCACTTGGGCCGTCTGGTCCGTTCCACTTCCGGTCACCACGTGATAACTATTGTCAGTCGCGACTCCAGGCGTGCCTAGGTCTCCAGAAAGGATTGTTTCATTTGAAACCCAGTCTCTTTCAGAGAGTGTCGTTTCTGTTCCGTCGAATCCGCCGTATAGCGCGACACCATTCAAGAGCTGGAACGTCGCTTCTCGATCCCCTCCGACCGTAGGAAAGTAAACCCCCTCTGCAACCCAGAGATCATCGTTTGGCCCGGCGATTCCAAGCGCCGTTTGAACATCTGGAAATGCATCGTTCCACGACGTTCCGTTGCCCGCTCCAACCGCATCCGCATCAACGTAAATGACGCTCTGGCCGTCTGCAACTGGACAAAGGAGAAACAGGACAAGGACCGCCAACACGGAGGACTGTAGCGTGTACTTCATCGGTTGGGTGATGGTTGGGCGAGTGGTGCTAAATAATTCGCACCAGCAACGTAAAAACTGAGTTGCATTCAAACAAGGGCATTTCTTTCCCCAATACTTGTGATCTTGTGACCGGGCCTTCTAATGGCTCTCAAATGGCCAATTCCTTTCAACGAACGCGCAGCCGAGCTCATCATGAATCGCGAAAACACGATCA
Organism: Rubricoccaceae bacterium; assembly: GCA_037969195.1. Classification (GTDB taxonomy): domain Bacteria; phylum Bacteroidota; class Rhodothermia; order Rhodothermales; family Rubricoccaceae; genus JAHEJB01. The sequence continues at coordinate 4,209 of JBBKWZ010000238.1, forward strand.
ACTATATCGAAATCCCGGCGTCCGATCTGGAGAGCACGAAGGCATTCTTCTCGAAGCTCTTCGGGTGGAAGTTTGTCGACTACGGCCCTGACTACTGCGCCTTCAACGACGGCAAACTCGACGGTGGCTTCTTCAAATCCGACAAGTCTGCATCGACGGAGACGGGCAGCGTGCTGGTCGTGTTCTATCGGGATGATCTGGAGAAAGCGGTTTCCGACGTCGAAGCATCGGGTGGCCAGATCGTGAAGCCAATCTTCCCCTTCCCAGGCGGTCGACGGTTTCACTTCGCTGATCCGAACGGCAACGAGTTCGCCATTTGGTCAGAACTGTGAAGCCTTCGCACTACCGATCGCGTGCTCTCGATTTGGCTAGACTTGAGAACGCCGAATAGTTGAGAAGGCGTAGGCTGGACACGGTTCCGATTCGATCATTCGCGTCAACTTCGATCAAAGATTGCATAGACCATCCTCATCTTCCAGAGAGGACAGACGCGACTGTGGTTGCCTCTTGTGCAATTTGTGGCTAATTGTACTGGACGCCAGTTGCCACAGCCCATGATCGGCCAGACGATATCGCACTTCAAGGTTCTCGAGGCGCTAGGGGCTGGTGGGATGGGCGTCGTGTATCTGGCCGAGGACACAAAACTGGATCGCCAGGTTGCGCTGAAGGTCCTGCCGCCTCACGCGCTGGCTTCTGAGAATGACCGAGCTCGATTCTACCGCGAAGCTCGTGCAGCCGCTGCGCTCAATCACTCAAACATTGGCCACGTCTACGAAATCGACGAGGTAGTGCTCGAGGGAGGCGGGACACGACCATTCATCGCGATGGAGTACGTGGATGGCGAGTCACTGGCGCAGCGCATACAGCGCGGACCCATTCCACTCGAAACCGTACTCGAGCTTGGCGCGCAGATCGCCAATGGTCTGGCCGCTGCCCATGAGAGAGATATCGTACACCGCGACGTCAAGCCCGGCAATGTGATGCTGACCCGAGCTGGCGAAGCTAAAATTCTTGACTTCGGGCTCGCACAGACTGCTGCCTCGACAAAACTGACGAAGACGGGCTCCACGCTCGGCACCCTCGCCTACATGAGTCCCGAGCAGGCGCGAGGCGAGCAGGTCGACCGGCATACTGACATTTGGTCCCTGGGCGTGGTGCTGTACGAGATGATCACCGGTCGGTCGCCGTTTCCCGGTCACTATGACCAGGCGGTGGTCTTCTCGATACTCAATGCGGAGCCGGAGCCGCCGACGAGCGTGCGGACGGGTGTTCCGATGGAGCTAGAAAGGATCGTAACGAAGTGTCTGTCGAAGGATGCACGTCACCGATATCAGCATTCAGAAGAGGTGGCAGTTGATCTGAATTCGATCGATCTGGCCACGACCTCGGTGGCACGGGGGCGGACGACGGCGTTAGCTGTGCAAGAATCGTCGGGTGGCGGCCGATGGCCGAAGTGGACGGTGATTCTCTTGGTTGGCTTCGCGTTGGCCGCTAGTGCAGGCATTGCAACGTGGCGATCGGTACAGCCTTCTCGAAAGCCGGCGGACACGAGAAACCTATCCCTCAGTCTTCCCGATGAAGCCCCACTTGCTCTCATAGGGACGCAGCCGTTTGCCAGAGGGCAGCCTGCATTGGCGCTGTCACCGGACGGCTCGCAGCTCGTCTATGTGGCGCATGCCGACAGTGCTTCGCACCTCTATCGGCGAAGGATGGACAGCCACGAAGTTGCGCAAATACCTGGCACCGAGGGCGCCTACTTTCCGTTCTTCTCGCCGGACGGCCAGTGGGTAGGCTTCTTCGCCGACGACAAACTCAAGAAGGTTTCACTACAAACAGAAGTCGTAGAGACCCTGTGTGCGGTCGTGAACACATGGGGGGCAACATGGAACTCGGACGATGAGATCATCTTTTCCCAAGGGTTTGAACTGTTGCGGGTGTTGGCCAATGGTGACACTCCCGAGACCATTTCGACGCAATATGGTGTCTGGCCGGCCGGGCTTCCGGGGGGCCGGAATGTTCTCATTACCGGAGTAGACTCAGTCTATGCCATTTCGATCGAGACGGGAGAACGCGTCGGCCTGGTCAAAGGAGGTGGCAGCGCTCACTACGTGCCTACGGGGCACTTGGTCTATGTCCAGGGCGCTAGACTCATGGCCGTTCGCTTCGACCCGGATCGACTCGTCATCAGCGGTCCGGCCGTGCCGGTCGTGAACGACCTGCGAACCGAAGGCGGGTTTAACTTTTCAGGGCAATTCACGTTTTCTCGCGACGGAACGCTGGTCTACGTCCCGGGCCGGGCCGCCGCTGAAGGCCGCCTTGTCTGGGTCGATGGCCAGGGTCTGGAGGAGACGCTTCCGTTCGCTGCGAGGATCTATGGTGATTTTCGAATATCACCAGACGGACAGCACGTAGCCGTTACGGTAAAAGACCTCACATCGGACATTTGGATCTTCGACCTATTCAGTGGTGGCGAGCAGCGACTGACACGCACAGGTAGCATTAACCACTTTCCAGTTTGGACGCCCGATGGTAGCCACATTCTGTTTGGCTCTAATCGTGAAGGGCTAGCCGGGCCGTCCCCAATTTATCAAATGGCCGTCTCGGGCACGGAAGAAGCCGAGCGGATTGGCCGTGGTAGAGTCGCCTATGCCTTCCCACCCGATTCTGTTCTGAGGCATATGACTCCTGGCTCCTTCTCTCCCGACGGCTCAGTATTGATCTACACTAGTACTGGCGACATCTGGGCGGCCCCGACGAACAAGGACCGCGCGCCGGTGCCTCTTGCGCGCACCGCTGCCCAAGAGTGGGGGGGACTTTTCTCTCCCGACGGCCGCTACTTCGCTTACACGTCTGATGAAGACGGGAAGTATGAGGTGTACGTCCAACCCTATCCGCCAACCGGTCAACGATGGAAGATCTCGAATCGGGGCGGCGAGTCACCAGTTTGGTCAGGCACGGGAGCAGAGCTGTTTTATCGGCTTGGTAGCCAGTGGCTAGTCGTTCCAATCCAGGCCCAGCCGACGTTCGAGGCTGGCACACCAGAGCTCTTCTTGGAGGGCCCGTACTTGCAGGTGCCGGGGAAATCGTATGACGTTGCACGTGACAGTCGTCGGCTGCTATTGATTCGAGGTACCGAAGAGGGCTCGACGCGCACGCAGCTCAAAGTCATCGTGAACTGGTTTGAAGAACTCGATCGTCTCGTGCCGAACAACGGATGAGAGTCGCATCACGCAATGTTGGAATGCTTCGATAACTATGCATCTTCGACGGTACTCAAATTGAGAAGCCTTTTATAGTAGTCGTGGGTTCTTCCCAAGCGTGGCCAGAAGGGAGGGCCCAGGCTCCCCATGGAGCTTTTACGACGACACCGGATTGGGCGGAAGGGTCGTCTCCCCAGGCGATCTAGGGATTGTCTTGCGTACGGGGACGCCATTGCCCCGCAGTTTGAGAGATCTGATCTCTGCAAATTGATTGTGCGTACGGCTGGAAGCCCACCGCGTCGCATCATTGAGACGTTGTGAGGCTCATCCCGGTCGTGCAGAAGGCCAAAACATAATGTGAGGAACCGTCATGGAAAACAATGCAGCCTACAAACGAGCCAGGAAAAAGGTCGAAGCCAAAGTCGGATTTTACATCCACTTGGGAGTCTACCTTGCTGTCTGCGTTATGCTTGTCATCATCAATGCTAGTGCGTCACCCGATTATGTCTGGGTCATATGGCCAGTTATGGGATGGGGCATCGGGCTGCTTTTCCATGCTTTGATGGTCTTTGTCTTTTATGGGCGATCGCCTGTCACAGAACAGATGATCGAAAAAGAATTAAGGAGAAGTGCCTGACCATTTAGCGCAAATTGTGTAGAGCTGTTTTTCATCGGTGCATTTAGGCTCATGCCCAGCCGGCGCTAGTTTATAAGCCCGACTCAACTTTTTTGCCCGTGCGCCTGCTCTCTTTTCTTCTTCTCGGCTGCCTGGTGGCAGTACTAATCCCAGTCTCTTCTGTCTCCGCACAGGCTGTTAGGACGGTATCGGATCTGCAAACCGTTGGATCAGGTATGGGTGCAGCAGAAGGCCCATTCACGCTTTACTCCCTTCGTGAAGAGCGAATCGTTCCGCAGAAGGATTCGGCATCGGCGGTTTGGGATATTGGTTTTCGCAGTACGACGATCATTGTGAACGGAGGAACCAGCGGCCCGGGCCAGGGTGCCGCCACCGTGATTTCCATGCCGTTCGAAGACGTGACAGAACCTCCAGCAGATAACCTTTTTCGTACGGACGGTGACGGCGACTGCCCGAATGAAAGCGTGTACGCAATTTGCACAGGCTCGCTGAACGGTTGGTACGAGTACGCAGGTAGCGGGGTCGTGAACCCGATGCCGGCAACCACGCTTGTCATTCGGCTCGCAGAGGGCAGCTTCGCCAAGGTCCGCATTGTGAAGTACGAGATGGCGGGCGAGGCGCGTCAGTACATGTTCGAGTACGTGCTCTTCTGAGGCTACTCCCATCTGACCTCATTGCACGTCGCATGGGGCGTGTTGATAAGAATCAGCAGCCCGCATAGTTTGTAAACACGTCCAAAGCACAAGTCCCCATGTCCGACTTAGAAAAAGCACTCGCTACTCAACTGGCTAACATTGAGAAGCGAACGGGCAAGTCTCTTGGAGAGCTGACAGCAATCGTGAAGAGTAGCGGCCTTTCCAAGCATGGTGAGATGGTCTCCATGCTCAAAGCGACGTTAGGCATGGGGCATGGTGATGCCAATACCGTGGTTCACATGGCGCGCAAGTCCGATGGTGCGAGCGCTTCCGAAGCACAAACGACAGAACAGGTGCTTGACGGACTGTATACAGGCTCCAAGGAGGCTCTCCGGCCGATCCA
>JBBKWZ010000239.1:0-32195 GCA_037969195.1 Rubricoccaceae bacterium
GCGCGGGTACTCGCCCCGAGCGTCGGCCTGTCACCCGCGGCGTTCATGGAACAGATACTCAGTCGGGAAGCAGAAAGCAGCACGGTGATCCTGCCGGGCATCGCCATTCCACACCTCAGGGTATCAGGAAAGGACGTTTTTGCATTACTTGTTGGTCGCTGCCGTGAAGGCATCTCGTTCCCCGGGAGTGACGAGCCTGTGGTTGCCGCGTTCACGCTCGTTACCTCGGCCGATCAACGGCACGTGCATCTGCGGGCACTGGCCGCTATTGCCCAACTTGCCCAACAACCGAACTTCGAGGCGCGCTGGCTTCAGGCTGAGAATATTGAGGCCTTGCGTGAGATCATGCTGCGGCAGAATCTCCCCGAGAACCCAGCACGCGTCAAGAATGTTGTCCAATCCGATTGACCTCAGCCCATGATTCATTTCTTCTCAAGTTGGCTGGCACAGCAAGAGGCCGATTCTCGTCCGCCACGGCGTGGAACGCCCCGCCGCTCGTTGGGATCGGCCTTTGCCGAATTCTTTCGTACCGAAGCAGCCGGCGGTGTTCTGTTGTTGGTGTGCGCCGCGTTGGCTCTCATATGGGCTAACAGTCCATTCAGTGTGTCGTACTTCCGTCTTTGGGAGACGACGGTAACCGCAGGAGTTGGGCCGCTCGTAATCCAGAAGCCGCTACTTCTCTGGATTAACGATGGGTTGATGGCGCTTTTCTTCTTCGTAGTGGGGTTGGAGATCAAACGTGAGATCCTGACGGGGGAGTTGGCTGTGCCCCGCAAGGCTGCCCTTGCCGTTCTGGCGGCCGTAGGCGGGATGCTGGTGCCAGCGGTGCTCTACCTCTCGGTCAATGTTGGGACTGATGCCTCGGCAGGCTGGGGTATTCCCATGGCGACGGACATCGCGTTTGCGTTGGGTGTGTTGGCGCTTCTCGGAAGTCGGGCACCACTGGCGTTGAAGGTCTTCCTGACCGCAATCGCCATTGTAGACGACCTCGGCGCAGTACTTGTCATCGCTCTATTCTATACCTCGCAGGTGTCTATTCCGGCTCTTGGAGTAGCCGGAGCCTTCTTCGTCGCGCTCGTGCTTATAAACCGATTCAGGGTGCAGCGGCCACTTATTTACGCGTTGCTTGGACTAGGGTTGTGGGTGGCCATGCTGAAATCGGGAGTACACGCGACCGTGGCAGGCGTGCTGGTCGCCATGACGATTCCTGCACGTCGCCAAATAGACGCCCCAAGATTCCTCGCCGAGGCGAAGGATCTCGTTGGTCGTTTCTCAGAAGGAATAAAGGCGGGCCGGACGATTCCTACGTCCGAGCAGCGATACGCTGTGCATGCCCTCGAAAATGCGTGTGAGCGTGTCGAAACTCCACTCGCTCGTCTTGAGCACGGGCTCCACGGTTGGGTCGCGTTCTTGATCATGCCAGTATTTGCGTTGGCAAACGCAGGTGTTGGCTTGGGTGGCAATGTGCTGGGGATGCTGGCTGATCCAGTCGCCATTGGCATCGGGCTTGGGTTAGTGGTCGGTAAGCAGGCTGGTGTGTTCGGATTCGCTTGGGCGGCTGTCAAGACTGGAATAGCCCGCCTGCCGGAGGGCGTCACGTGGGCGCAGGTCCACGGCGTGAGCCTACTCACTGGTATTGGTTTCACCATGTCCATTTTCATTGCGAACCTCGCATTTGGTGAATCGCCTGAGCGCTTGAACAGCGCCAAACTGGGTATTCTAGTGGCATCGCTCCTTTCGGGTCTACTTGGATGGTGGCGTCTTCGCCGAGCTTCGCCTGAACTGACCGCGGGGAAGGCACAACGCCTCAGGAATCAGCAATCGTGAACCAATCTCTTATTCTCGCGGCCGTACCGCTGCCCTTCCTGGGCGAACTCGCGGCGCTGTTCGCTGCATGCGTAGGAGTGGCCTACCTCTGTTACCGATTGCGGGTTGTGCCGATCGTCGGGTTCTTGCTGGCGGGAGTGTTGATTGGGCCGGGCGGGCTCGCCGTCGTGGCTGATGAAAACCTGATCCAGCAGGCCGCCGAAGTAGGCGTAATCTTGCTGCTATTTACGATTGGCATTGAGTTCAGCCTCGATAAGCTCGCGCGCATCCGCCACATGATTTTGGTAGGCGGTGGGATTCAGGTGACCGTGACCATAGGTCTGGTTACGATCGCGCTCCTCCCTTTTGGCGTGGATGCAGGCACTGCGGTGTTCACAGGCTGCCTAGTTGCACTTTCGTCGACGGCTATCGTGCTCGGGTTGTTGTCGGAGCGCCGAGAGACGGATACGCCTGCCGGACGAGCCGTTCTTGGCGTCCTCATCTTTCAGGACCTTGGCATCGTGTTGATGGTGTTGTTCGTGCCGATTCTTGGCGGATTGGCAACGTCTGGGGGCGAGGTCGCGTGGGCGCTCGGAAAGGCCGTGCTCGTAATCGCACTGGTGATCTTGCTTGCGCGCCGCGTCGTTCCAAAGTTGTTGGATGTCGTCGCGCGCACGAGGCGTCCAGAGTTGTTCCTGATGACCGTGCTGGCGCTCTGTTTGGGGACTGCGTGGCTCACCGGGCTGGCGGGTGTAAGCCTCGCGCTAGGTGCTTTTTTGGCCGGACTTCTTGTTTCTGAGAGCCCGTACAGCCACCACGCACTCAGCGAGGTATTACCACTGCAGATCGTTTTCGCAGCCGTTTTCTTCGTTTCAATTGGGATGCTGCTGGACCCGGCGTTTCTGGTCGCCTATCTGCCTTGGGTGCTCGGCGTTGCGGTGGTCGTGTTGTTGCTCAAATTTGTCGTGACGATGGGGAGTGTGCTCGTACTGCGCCTTCCGGTACGGACGGCCGTTCAGAGTGGTCTGACGCTGGGACAAATTGGCGAGTTTTCGTTCGTGCTCGCAGTGGCCGGGGCAGCTGTGGGGTTGACGCCGGCCGGCTTGGGTGAGATCGGCTCGCAGGGTTTTATCGCCGTGACGGTGCTGCTCATGCTGGCCACACCGTTCTTGATGCAGGTTGCGCCCCGCTTCGGCCTATGGCTTGAAGGAAAGCTGCCCGTGCCGAGCATTGTCGATTCTGATGAGGCGGGAGTGACGCCGCTGATGGATCACGTCGTCATCGTTGGCTACGGATTGGCGGGGCGGCGCCTGGCACAAGTTCTCCAGAACACGGGCATTGCATTTCTGGTCATGGACCTTAATCCCCAACTCGTCTCAGCAGCGCAGGCTGAAGGATTGGAGATCCGCTTCGGCGATGCCTCCAGAAGGCAGACGCTCATGGACGTTGGAATAGAGCACGCAAAGCTGCTCGTTGTGGCCATTAACGATCCGTCCGCAACCCTTCGGATTGTCCAACTCGCGCGTCATCTGAATCCGACGTTGCAGATACTAGTACGGGCCCGCCAGCTCTCTGATGTTCAAGAGTTAGAGGATGTGGGCGCGGATGTCGTCGTACCCGAAGAACTTGAGGCAGCCGTCCGCCTATTCGTACTCACTCTTCAGGCCTACCTCGTTCCACCCGAGGAGGTCGAGAGGCAGGTCAACCTGATTCGCTCAGATGACTACGCGGTTCTGCGAGGATCCATCCAGGAGGCGCATCTGATGGTGCTCCAAGGCCTTGACGAGGGGGGGCTCCACACGCGAGCCGTTGCCGTACGCGATGGAGCTCCAGCGGCACAAAGCACACTGTCGGAATTGGCGCTACGCCAGCGGCATGGGCTGACCGTCCTTGCCGTGCGACGTGGCGAGCGCACACACGCCAGCCCTGATGGAGCTTTTCGAATCGAAGCTGGAGACAGGCTGGTTCTCATTGGCATGGCCGAGAACTTCGCACAGGCTGCGCCGCTGTTTCGTACGGGCAATTCGGAGTCGGCTTAGATTCTGACGCGTCACTTCCCACCCGACTGCCCTTCTTCTGCACATGGATGTGCTCCAGAGCTTCGCCCAGATGGGCATCGGGATCGTGCTCTTGTTGGCAGGCGCTGAAGGACTCGTTCGCGGCTCATCAGCCTTGGCATTGCGCTTCGGATTAACGCCGCTCGTCGTCGGGCTAACGGTTGTCGCTTTCGGAACGAGCAGTCCCGAGCTCGTTGTAAGTGTAACAGCCGCTCTGAAGGGTGACGGAGGTTTTGCAGTCGGCAACGTTGTTGGCTCGAACGTTGCCAATCTAGCACTTATCGTGGGCTTGTCGGCCGCATTGAGCCCAATGACAATTCAGAGATCGTTGATTCGATGGGATCTGCCGGTCATGCTTTTCTCGGCCATCCTGGTCGTCTTTTTCCTCTACAATGGCTGGCTTGGCAGACTGGAAGGTGGAGTTTTAACGGTAGGCATTGTCACATACCTTGTCGTTAGTATTCGCACCTCGCGAAAGGAAGTCAGGGCCCTGAATGGTCTCAAATTGCCCGATCAAGTCGCGGAAGCGATCGAGCGCCCGGCAGCCTCTGCATGGGGGCATTTGCTGATGACGATCGGTGGTCTGGCGCTCTTGTTGTTTGGATCGACGCAGTTGTTGGCGGGTGCGATCGCAACGGCGGAGCGGCTCGGGGTGAGCGAAGCGGTGATCGGATTGACCATCGTGGCCGTTGGCACCAGCCTTCCAGAGCTGGCCACAACGGTCGTAGCCGCTCTTCGGAATCAGGGTGATATCGCGCTAGGAAATGCAATCGGGTCCAATGTGTTTAACACATTTGGTGTTCTCGGCCCTGCCGCTCTCCTGCAGCCTATGACTCGCGAAGGAGTCAACGACGATGCCCTACTAATTATGCTGGGCGTCTCTGCGTTGACCTTCGTGTTGCTCTGGACGGGCCTCCGAACGAGGCGCTGGGAGGGAATCCTCCTCATCCTTATCTACGTCGCGTATTTGTGGTGGATTATTCCGAAGTAACCACTTCGCAACGAACCTCGCTCTGAGCCGTTCGTAATTTTCTGGCCGTTCTATCACGACCCGCCTCATCACTACTGATGAATCCGATCCGAATCGTTTCCTTTCTAATCCTTCTATCCTGTTTGGCCGTTCCCGGGCAGGCTCAACGTGCTTTGTATAATCAAGGCGACGTTGCGGAACTGCTTTATGCTCGCGAAGACAGCCTGGAGCTCATTCCCGAAGTCACGTACACGACGTACGTCTTGCGTCACGAACGGAACAACTCCATTTGGGCCCGCCACGACCTCTACACGATGGTTGGAGATGGCGACGCGAACAGAGGAAAGGAGACGTTGGGGATGGTGGAGTTCTTCAACCGCGTTCAGGTTCATGACCTGGGAATTGGCGATACGCTAATTCTGCCGAGCCATTATGACCTGGATCACCGGGCGTATGCGCCGTTCCCACGCCATTACGACGGCGCGGCAGAGTTCGGCAAGCTGTTCATCATTCACAAAGGAATCCAAGCATGGGCGGCCTATGAGAATGGTCGTCTCGAACGATGGGGGCTTGTGAACACCGGAACTGTAGGCAGCCGTACACCCGCCGGACGATTCAATTTCAACTGGAAGGAGGAGAGTCGCGTCTCTACACTCAGCCCGCCGGGAGAATCTTGGCTGATGCGTTGGGTATTCAACTTCCATCACGAACGCGGCATTCACATTCACCAATACCAGATGCCAACAGGTGCACCAGCTAGCCACGGCTGCGTTCGACTTATCATGGGGGACGCGCAGTGGATTTACAACTGGGCGGATGGATGGGTTACGACGGCAGGCACCGCCAATCGTGGTTTGATGACAGCGGATGGACGAATTATTCGGCAGGGAACGACCGTTCTTGTTCTTGGAGACGGTGAGGAACCGAACGGCGCACCCCAGCGCTTTGTTTATGTCGATGGCGTTCCGACGTTGCGTGTAGTGGAGTTGCCAGCAAGCCCATACGACGTTCCGCCTGGGACGGGCCAGCAGATCATGTTCGACCGGCAGCGCGCCCAGCAGACGAGGACCGGCACTCCATAGTTCAGAATAGATGGGTCCTCCCTGAACCCGCTTGGATTGGCCGAGTACCAATGCGCAATTCTGTTTTCACCTGAATCTTCAATGGATCAGCCCAGCGTCAACAACGGTGCGATCGAGCGCCCCCGCCGCATTTCTCGCGCCGTAATGGTAGGGGATGTCCAGATCGGTGGCGGCGCGCCGATTTCGGTTCAGTCGATGACGACAGGGAAGACACACGACGTTGAAAAGTGCCTCGCGGAGATCAAAACTCTGGCCGATGCCGGAGCCGACATTGTCCGTGTCGCCGTTCCACGCCCGGAAGATGCGGAGGCTTTGCCGGACATCGTCTCCGGCGCCACGGTGCCCATCGTCGCCGACATCCACTTTAATTACCAGTACGCGCTAAAGGCCATCGAGGCCGGTGTAGCGAAAGTCCGCCTGAACCCGGGCAACATCGGTAAAGAGGAGTGGGAACGCGAGGTATTAATTGCTGCGAAAGAGAAAGGCATTCCTATTCGGATCGGCGTCAACGCAGGCTCTCTGGAGAAGGACATTCTCGACAAATATGGCTTTCCGCAACCGGAGGCATTGTTTGAGAGTGCCATGCGGCACGTGGAAGTTTGCGAGCGCGAGGGGTTCGAGGACATCGTGATCTCTGTGAAGCACTCGGACGTGTATTACATGATTCAGTCGTACAGGCTGCTTGCCGAACGCACCGACTACCCGTTGCATCTCGGTGTCACAGAGGCTGGCTCCATCAGGAATGGCACGATCAAAAGCTCTATTGGAATCGGAGCCTTGCTTGCTGACGGTATCGGCGACACGATCCGTGTCTCGCTCGCCGCGGATTCTGTGAACGAAGTCGAGGCCGGTCATCAGATTCTTAAGAGCCTTCGCCTCGGTCGACCAGGTGTTAACGTCATCGCGTGCCCGACGTGCGGCCGTCTCGCTGGTGATCTGTTCAGCGTGGTTGACGCCGTTGAGGATGCAATTGACAAGCGCAAGTTCACAAAGGACTTGAACGTGGCCCTCATGGGCTGCGCTGTAAACGGACCAGGAGAGGCCGCCGGAGCAGACCTCGGCGTTTCGCTAGGCCGTGGTCGCGCCCATCTCTTCAAGCGCGGAGAGAACATCGGAACGGTCGATCAGGCAGGGATTGTAGATGCAGTCGTGAACGCGATTGAGACCTGGGACGAGAGTTCTTGAGCTTCAAAAAGAAGGATCCTTGGGAGCCAACTGTTGAAGTCTGTGCTTAGGGTTTCGATCTTGTGCTTTGTGGTTGTTTCTGCAACGGCGCCGTCGGTGGCTGTGGGGCAGGCAAACCGCGCTGCTGAACCCGCAAACTGGCTTCGAATTGCGCAAGCGTGTGTTATCGCTGGCAATGCCGAGATGATATTCGAGGACGACGAGGTTGAACTCTTCGCATTCTCATGTGGACAAGGCCGAGACCGAGACGTCTTCATGCTCAACCTTAGTGACGAGGAAAGAAGAGTGCAACGGAATGGTGATGTGGAGCCGTTGATACCGATCTTCAGCAGCAGCGGCGATATTGCCGCTATACCCTCCATCGTCATCACGCTCCCCGGCGATGGGACGGTGCTGCATGAGAATTCGATACCGCCCCGCACGCTTGTTGTTTTTCGCCCAATCCGGCAGCACGACATTCGACCGCGCGGCCTCGACGAATAGTCGGCCCGCATGAAACTCGTCTACTTCGCTTTGTTCTCGGTCGTCTTATTGGCATCCGCATGTGGCGGCGAGGGAGTTGAAGAGATCATAGCAGAAGGCCCGCAGTCGCTTGCGGCGCTAGCGGTTTTGGTTGAGTCTCCTGCAGAAGACGATACGCTGAACGCTCACCGCGCTTTCGTACTCTCGGACCGCGCCGGAGCATTTTTCTACGATGCGGCTGCGGCAAGGCCAGATGATCCGGCAATGGGCTACTCGGTTCGTGGTGAACGCATTCTGAATGGTTGGGATTGGTGGCTAACCGAGGACTCCACGTTGCTGGGAGGAGCAGAGCGGGTGAGCGCGGTCGTCCGGCCCGACTTCGCCGTTCGCTCGTACGTTGAACGCGATACATCCGGGTTTTTCGAAAGGTTTTTGAACAGAATCCAGGGTGGGGGGAAGGCCAAGATCAGCGAGCGAATCACGTTACTTGATGAACGTAGAGGCCTTCTCATTGAAGTGCCGGATTCGACAGGGACGGTGGCATTCCGCCCTCAGTTGAGCGACGGTCAGGGTGGTGCTGTTGAAGAACGAGGAGCCGCACTGCTCGTGGGCCGTAGAGCAGGTCTGGACACACTGTGGACGGCGATTAGAGCGGACGATGGCACTGCAAATGCGAGCGAAATTGCATTCTCGACGCCGGGCATGATCGCGGTTGTTACCGGAAGGACAGCCCGCGAAGCTGATTCACTGGCAACCGTCGTGCTGCGGGACGCTGTGCGACTAAAAACCGAAAGGGGCGAGCGCATAGCCAGACTTCTCGAAACGTCTTTCATTCGCACCGAGGACGAGGAGATAAACAACGCGCTGGCGTGGGCGCGACTCACGCTCGACGCGCTCATCGTCCAAGATTCCACGCAAACCCTGTTAGTGCCAGGTATCCCCGGAGCTGATCCTTCAGCGGGCAGGAGCATCCTCTCTAACTTAAACGCCTTCCTTGCTGCAGGCGATTGGGAAACGGCGCGCGGACTCCTGACGACGTACGGCAGGGCGCAGCTATTTGACGAGCGGCTGGATATTCTTGGCCGGGCGCCGAACGTGGTCGGGTTGGATGGCGCCGGCGAGTTCACGACTGCCGATGCTACGCCGATATACCTCGGAGCAGCGGGCGATTACGTTCGCGCAACGGGAGATCGAGGCCTTGTTTCGGGCGGAACGAACTTCTGGTTCAAGACGGCCTTTGCGATGCGCGGGCTGTATCAGGAAAGCAGTCGCCATGGCCGGCAAATTGGCGACGGCGGGCTCCTCCGCGCTAGCGATGGATCGACGTGGATGCAGAGCACTTCAACGAAATCGGGACTGGCAACCCCACGTGGTGGCTTTCCCGTGGAAGCTCAGGGATCACTCTATAGAGCACTCCGCGCCGCTGCGTCTTTTGCGGGGATCATGGGCGTCGCTCGTCGCGAAGGAAGTTCGTGGTACGCAGATAGTGCGGATGCAATCGGTCGTGATTTTGTTCAGAGATTTTCCGAGAACGGCCGGTTGGTCGATCGGATAGACCCAACGGGGCAGGCAGATCGCTTTCCACGCCCCAATGCTCTTTTCGCTGTGCGTGATCTCGACCTGACGCTTGAAGAAAAGGCACGGTTCGCTCGTGAAGTCGCCAACCATCTGGCGTACTCCTACGGTGTATCAACCCGCGTGCAGTCCGACTCATTGTTCCATCCATTCCTTAGCGAACCGAATTCTTATTCCCCCGGCGACGCTCTATTTAACGGAACGATATGGACGTGGCTGAGCGGACCGTTGATTTCTGTAATGGCGGAGACGGGCGCGTCGGAGCTAGCGGCGGACCTGTTCACGAGCGAGGCTAAGCTCGTTGAGCATTCAGGCGTTGTCGGTGGCATTCCCGAAAATGTGGACGGACACCCGCGAGACCGGCGAGATGAGCCCATCGCCGGAGGAACCCCCGTTCAACCGTGGAGCCTCTCGGAGTTTCTTCGCAACGCCTACGAAGACTTCGCTGGCATTTCCTACACGAGTTCTGACACGCTCACGATCGACCCACAACTTCCGGACGCTTGGGGAGAAACTGAGGTGCGCGTCCGCCTCGGGGCTGGCTCGGTCTCGTTGATGATCGACCAATCTGAGCGCGACGTGAGTCTAATTGTTTCCGCAGAAGGGCAAATCCCCGGTGCCGCCGCTCTTCGCGTTCGTGCTTTCGGGATGGAGACCGTTGTATCGCTTGTGGCCAGTAGAACTGACTCGACGGTGGCTGCTGTGGAAAATATATCTGTGAATCTGACATCCGAAGCCGTGCAAGTGAATGGCGAAAGCGTCGAGCCCAGTGGTAGGTCGGTCGTTGCGGATGCGTCTATCTGGGAGGGTTTTGCCTGGCAAACTCCCTCCATTCCTGATCGCTATCCCGTCATGCGAACGGAAGCCGCGCGGCGCCTGCTAGTCGTTCGCGAGATCCTCCGCGACAACCTGGCCGCTCGGACAATCCTGACAGAAACTGATCCTGATGGCGACGATTGGGGCGCGACAAGTACGTACACTTACCCATTGGGCTTCCCGGCGTCGGCGCTGGATGCTACGTATCTCGAAGTGGCCGCAGATGACTCCGCGACCTATTTCCGGGCCGAGTTTGTCAACATCCCCAACGCAGATAGTAGCGGTGCGATTCCTACATTTGTGGCGTTTGTTCTCAGCACGGAAGATGGCGGCGCGAATCGCGTCGGCCGCAACGCGCAGTACGATTTTCCGCGCGGTGAGGGCTATGAATTCGTCATTTTCGTCGGAGATGGAATCCTCGTTGAAGACGGACGTGGACGTTCGTTGGGAGAAGTTCCACCCGGCCAAGGCAGCGTATTCGACCCTGCGTCCTCGTCAATTTCGTTTGCGCTACCACGGTTCGTGCTTCCCAATCTGCCTCGTAACTCGACCGTTACGGTACTGGTCGGTGCACGGGACGATACCGGCGATATTGGCTCCTTCAGAAGTGTTCGCCGCACCGCCACGCGTGCGTTCGGAGGAGGTAAGGTGGATATACGCGGGCCCAACGTGTACGACGTCGTCACTGCCCGGGTCTCCCGCTAGGTACTACCAGCGCTTCGGCTTAACGAGTGCGCCGATTGGCGCAATCAAAACATTGTAGAGTAGGTAGAGGCCGTCGAGAAACGGTTGAGAGAGCGCAAGGTCGCGGACTTCGAACGCCTGCTCTGCGGGGCGTAGGACGGCTCGTTGAACAAGAAAACGAAACGCGAGAAGGCCGGCACCCAACCACGTACCCGTCGCAAGTTTGATCACCGGCACACCCAGCCACAACAGCAAATTGGATAGGTGAAATACGAGCAGGTGGGCTTGTGCTTGGCGGCTATAGTATCGTCCCGCGGACGTATGACGGAGCTTCTGGTGAAGCCATCCACGAAAAGTTGCGGGCGCGTCCGACGTAACGAAAGAGCTCGAATCAAGGACAAAACGGACAGGCGCTGCATTGGAACGGGCCACTTCCTGAACCAGCAAATCGTCGTCGCCAGAGAGAGAAGCTGCTGAATGGTCAAATCCTCCAAGACGATCAAAAAGGTCCTTCGTGTACGAGAAATTCCTGCCCACCGCCATGAATGGCCGATTCCACCCAACAGCCGAGGCGGCCATGAATGCGGACAAAAGTGTTTCGTAACGCACAAACGCATTCAACAAACCCGGCCGTTTCGAATACGGGCCGAACCCGACGAGAACAGCTCCGTCATCCTGTTCCATGGGGGCACTGTGGTGGGAAAGCGTTGCCAACCAACCAGGCGGAGGAATGCAATCAGCATCCGTGAACGCAAGGCGGTTGTGCCTGGCTTCTAAAATGGCGCGCGAGAGGGCGTACTTCTTTCCGGGAAGGCCAGCGATTTCTGCCTCACCTTCCTGAATGCGGGCACACCGAAGTGTTGGGCCGCCGAGTGCTTCCCAGGCGACGACGCGCCTTTCGATTAGATCAGCCGTTCCATCCGTTGAGCCATCATCGGCGATTAAGACCTCAAACACGCTATGTGTTTGCGCCTCCAACGCGTCCAGAAGCGCGGGCAATCGTTGCTCCTCATTCCGCGCAGCGACCACTACCGAGATTGGCAATACGTTTGCGCCGGAGAGATCGACAGGCTGACGTTTGCGCACCCTCGAAAATCCGATACCGAGCCCAAGCCAATAGGCAAGTTGAATGGCGAGTGCGACGACAATGAGGGTGAGGATCACGCAGTTGAGGTAGCGGATGGGCGTGTAAACTAGCCGCCCGATCTCCTCCTATGCTTTACGCATGGGCCTTTTCCTCTGGTCTAACTTCAACTTCCGTTTATAGAAAGATGAAGAGACAGGCCCCGATATCATCCCGTTCAGCGTTCCCAGATATGGGGAGGTTCTGGACTGTAGCCAATGGGCTTAGTCTCAGCCGGATTCTACTTGTGGGCCCGATCACGTGGTTGATATACAGAGGCGGCCCCATCGGGCCTTTGTTCGGTCTGATTGGCCTCGCTATCGCTACCGACTTTTTCGATGGGCGAGTTGCAAGATGGAGCCATTCGGTCTCCGAGTGGGGAAAGGTGTTGGATGCCTCCGCAGATAAAGTTTCTGCAGCATGTATCACCATTGCGTTGTTAACGCGGCCCATAGAGCCCAACCTGCCACTGTGGTTTGTGCTATTGGCGGTATCCCGAGATGTCATTCTCACCGTTGGAGGGCTTCTTCAAACGCGCCGCTTGGGGCAGTTTACGACAAGTCTGTGGTCGGGAAAGATTGCCGTCAGCGCACTTGCACTCACTGTTATCGCAGCCCTCATCGGCGCACGCGACCAGGTAATGGAAGCCTGCGTTTGGGCAACGGCTGCCATTATGCTGTACTCAATTTTGGAGTACAGTATCCGCTTCCGTTCCATAATGCGCGAGGGTTCGACGGTCGAACTCGACGAAGATGGCAATGTGCTTTCTGTCTCTCGCCAAGCTCTACCGCCGTCTAGCTGACGGTTTCACACCCCTCATCGCATCTCACCGCTGCAAAAACGCATGGCATTGTTCGGAATCGGCCGCAGGGAGAAAGAACAGGAGGACGCGCAGGAGCGTCTCGAAGCCGGCCTGGAAAAGACTCGGTCTAGTTTCTTTGGAAAGCTCAGTCGGGTCGTCGTCGGCAAAGACACAGTGGACGACGAGGTGCTAGACGATCTGGAGGAGGTTCTCGTCGCCAGCGATGTTGGCGTCAAGACTACCGTGGAGATCATCGGCAAAATCGAAGCGCGCGTTCGACGCGACAAGTATGTGTCGACGGCTGAGCTCAACAACATCGTCCGGGCCGAAATCGCAGATTTGTTGCTTGCCCACAGCGACGACCGCCCTGCCGACTTCGCCGCACCCCTACCAAACAAGCCGCACGTCATTATGGTAGTCGGCGTAAATGGCGTCGGCAAAACAACGTCTATTGGAAAGATTGCGCATCGGTACCAGAACGCCGGGAAGAAGGTGGTCCTGGGTGCGGCGGACACATTTCGCGCCGCTGCCATAGAGCAATTGGAAATTTGGGCTGAGCGCTCTGGCGCCGAAATCATTAAGCAATATCACGGTGCCGATCCTGCCGCCGTAGCCTTCGACACACTTGCCGCCGCAAAATCTCGTAATGCCGATGTTGTGCTGATCGACACAGCTGGGCGACTGCACACCCAAGTTGGGTTGATGGAGGAGTTGGCAAAGGTGAAGCGGGTCATGGATAAGCAGGTGGACGGTGCTCCGCACGAGGTTTTACTGGTTCTGGATGCCTCGACGGGTCAGAACGCGTTGCGGCAAGCAGAAATATTTACTGAGCATGTCGACGTGACCGGGCTCATACTCACCAAACTGGACGGCACGGCAAAGGGGGGCATTGTAATTGGCATTTCCAACGAGTTCAGGATACCCGTAAAGTATATAGGCGTTGGGGAGGGGATAGAGGATCTCCAGGTCTTCGATCGCTCCGCATTCGTACAGGCCCTGTTCACTTGATTTCGCATGCAACAACCACTCACGCCTTGGTTTCGGCGTTTCGGCTGAGCGCCAAAGCGGTTCGGAGAAACGCAGTAGCGAAATCGACACCCATTATCCATATTAGGCTGTCGTTCCGAGTGAAATTGGAACCCGCCACCGCAGATCGAACGTTTCAATTTTCTTAACAACATTTGCTCATAGGGCGTATGCGAATCCGCTACTTAAACTCAAGGAACTCAGGCATTCGCCTGCTCCGCATGATGGTCGCCGGTCGTCTCTTAGTCCTGTTAGGCTTTCTTGGGATGATATCGGGTGTTCAGGCGCAGGTTGCCTACCAGCCCGAGTTCGACCTTGACGTAGTCAGCCAGCGAAGCACGGATGGGTCGTCACAGGTTGACATTTATACGGCCATTCCGTACTCGAATCTGCGCTTTCGTTCGGTCTCTGCGGGCTTCGAGGCTAAATACACCGTTACGGTCGAGATCTTCCGCGTAGACGAACGTGGACGTCAATTGGGTCTCATAGCGAATCGCTCATGGGAGCGCGACGTCAATGTGACGACGTACAACGAAACGCAGGTGGACACGATTGACAGGGCTACTCAATCACTGAGCGTAGAACCCGGTCGGTATGCGGTAGAAGTCCAGGTTGAGGACGGTGCCAGTCGGCGCTCATTCGTACGCGAAATGGCCGTGGCGGTGAACCGCTTCGATCGGGGCGTTTCCATGAGCGATCCTTTGCTTCTGGATCGCTATGACAGCAGTCGCCGCAGACTGTACCCAAATGTTGGCGGCACCATCCGTACCGATCAGGATGACTTTACGGTCTATTACGACATTTACGCCCAGCAGCCGACAGATCTTCGTGTCACCTACGTGGCCACGGAGAAGAACCACATAAGTGATCGCCCCTCATTTCGTGCGCTGCTTGGGCTGTCTGAAGGCGATCAGGAAGATCTTGGGACCCCGTTGGCACTGACTGAACGACTTCAGGTCCGGGCTGGAAAGAATCCGGCGACGTTGCGAATTGAGACAGAGAATTTCAGCGTTGGGGATTACGTTTTAAGCATCCGTCTTGAAACCGCCGAGGGTACGCTCGTTGCCGAAGCAAGCAAAGAGTTCGCGGTACGATGGATGGGCCTTGAAGGGCAGATCAGGAATCTTGGCGAAGCGATCGCCCAGCTCCGATATATCGCGCGTGATGGAGACGTCCGTGAAATGCGCCGCGCGGAAACGCAGGAAGAAAAGCTCCGTCTCTTTCGCGCTTTCTGGGACAATCGCGACCCAACGCCGGGCACGCAGCGCAACGAGCGAATGGAGGAATACTATTACCGCGTCTCGTACGCAAATGAGCGGTATAGCCGCCTTACCGACTCAGGCTGGAATACCGACCGAGGCGAAGTTTATATCCGCTTTGGCGAACCTGATATCGTCGATCGCCATCCGTTCAACTATGGCACGAAGCCGTATGAGATCTGGTACTACAACCGCCATGGCCGGCAGTTCTACTTCGTAGACGATACAGGTATGGGTGATTACGAGTTGCTTATCCCCATCTGGGACGAACGTACTCGGATGTAACCACCCTGGCGCACTCTGGATGGCCACAGGTCGAGTCACGCCCCGCGCAGCTTCCTGCGTGGGGCGTAGCTTTTGTGGCCCCCTCTTTCAAGAGTTCACTGTGATTGATTCCAAGCTCCGCATTGTCTACATGGGCACGCCCGATTTCGCCGTGCCGCCGTTGCAAGCGATGATTGCGGAGGGATACGTTCCGGTCGCCGTGGTCACTGCCCCTGATCGAAAAGGTGGCCGCGGACAATTGCTTAGACCATCCGCCGTCAAACAGGCAGCTCAAGCCGAAGGGATCGACGTTCTGCAGCCGGAGTCACTGAAAGAATTGGGATTTGTCGATACACTCCATGCGCTGGACATTGATCTGATTGTTGTTGTCGCCTTCAAAATTCTTCCGCCGGAGGTGTACACAATGGCGAAGAACGGCGCCTTCAATCTGCACGCTTCGCTTCTCCCTGCCTTTCGGGGTGCAGCTCCTATTCAACGAGCTTTGATGGCGGGCGTAGAAACAACAGGCGTAACGACGTTTTTTCTCAAACCTCTGGTCGACACTGGTGATATGATTTTGCAGGAAAGGCTTGGCGTTGGGCCGAATGAAACAGGCGGCGAACTGCATGATCGGCTGTCCGTGCTCGGAGCAAACGCAGTTGTAGAAACGATCCGAAGAATTGAGGCGAACAATGTGGATCCAACACCTCAAGATGATCGAAACGCCAGTCCTGCCCCCAAGATTTTCAAAGACGATATGCGGATAGACTGGAATCTGCCTGCGATGCAAGTCCACGATCACATCCGTGCGCTCTCCCCCTACCCAGCTGCATGGACGACGCTAGATGACGACACACTCAAGCTGCTCCGCGCCGAAACCGTCAACGATTTTGATTCGGATGCACAGTCGGGCGCAGTTCTCGAGGCCGAACGGCGATTGGTCGTGGCATGCCGGACCGGTGCTATCGAAATCATCGAACTCCAGCCTAGGGGTAAACGTCCCATGAACGCGGCTGCTTTCCTGAACGGGCGCATCGTCTCAGTTGGCGACACCTTCATTTGAGTGGAGTCTGGCAGGACATAACTGAGCTGGGAACGTTGCACTTTTGCGGTGGCGGGACAAACATTATCCGCAATCGCTATGCGTATCATCGAAGTCCAAAACATCCTGCCAATGATTGACACCGAAACCGAGTTGTCGTCCGCCGAGACATTCACTCGACCCGCTTTCGACTTGGCGGAAGTGACAGAGCGCGTCGCCATTCAGAGCCAGTTCGTCCAGCCATTGATGGAAGAGGTAGGGCGCGTTGTCGTCGGGCAGCAGCAAATGATAGAACGACTTTTGGTTGGGCTGATTGCAGGTGGGCACGTGTTGCTGGAAGGCGTGCCGGGACTTGCGAAGACGCTGGCCGTGTCGACATTGGCGCAGGCGATCCGCGCTGACTTCCAGCGGATCCAGTTCACGCCGGATCTACTTCCGGCTGACCTCATCGGAACACTGATATATCATCAGGCCGAAGCGCGTTTTGCAGTCAAGAAGGGCCCCATCTTCGCGAACGTCATACTGGCCGATGAGATAAACCGAGCGCCGGCCAAGGTGCAGAGTGCACTTCTCGAGGCCATGCAGGAACGGCAAGTAACAATCGACGACACGACTTTCCCTCTACCTCAGCCGTTCCTAGTCCTTGCCACGCAAAACCCAATCGATCAAGAAGGCACCTACCCGCTTCCGGAAGCGCAGGTCGATCGGTTCATGCTCAAAGTGATCGTTGACTATCCCACGCGTGCTGAGGAAATGCTCATCATGCAGCGGATGGCGAAAACCGGGGAAAACGAGACCATTAAACCCGTAGTTGGACCCGAACAGATACTTGCTGCACGCGCCGAGCTCAACAATCTCTACGTGGACGAACGTGTGGAAGGCTACATTGTTGATCTCGTGCTGGCGACGCGTACACCAGAGAAGTACGGTCTTCAGGACCTGGAGGGATTGCTCGCATTTGGCGCCAGTCCCAGGGCAACGATCAACCTGAACCTTGCTGCCCGCGCCCACGCATTCCTTGACGGGAGGGCATATGTTACGCCAGAAGACATCCGCGCATTGGCTATGGACGTACTCCGCCACCGCCTGACTGTGACGTACGAAGCCGAGGCCGAAGAGGTTACTTCCGAGGACTTGGTTAGGCGCGTGTTGGAAAAGGTGGAGGTGCCGTAATGCGTAGAGCCGAGCCTTTCAAGAAAGAATCTGTAACGATCGCCTACGTCGTTGAGAAGATGTGCAAACGGGTGGGCGTGGAGATGATCCTATGCAACAACGCCGACATTGAAGAACGTCTAATCACAGACGTGAACTTGCATCGACCTGGCATTGCCTTGGCGGGTTACACGGAGTTGTTCACCCACGAACGAGTTCAAGTATTGGGCAACACGGAGTGTCGGTTCCTCATGCATTTGAGCGAGGAGGCCCGGACGGCAGCCTTCGGGAAGTTGCTAGAGTTCGACCTCCCCTGCGTCGTCCTCACAGAAAACAACACGCTTCCGCCTGTCCTACTCGATGCCGCGGAATCCCGTGGCGTGCCAGTATTCCGAACTCCGGTTCCAACAATCTCGTTCATCTACCAGATGCGAGATTTCCTTGAGGACCAGTTCGCGCTTCAACTCACTTTGCACGGTTCGCTTGTGGATGTGTATGGGATTGGGCTGCTCCTCACCGGGCCGAGCGGTATCGGTAAAAGTGAAGTGGCCCTCGACCTCGTCGAACGTGGACATCGTCTTGTGGCTGATGATGTCGTAATCGCTACGAGAAAGGCGGAGGGTGTGTTAATGGGTTCAGGCACCCAACTCGCTCAGCATTTCATGGAAGTTCGTGGCCTCGGAATCGTGGATGTTCGCGCCATGTTTGGCGTCCGAGCTATCCGGCATCAGAAGCGAATCGAGATGATCGTGCAAATGCACCTGTGGGACGAAAACGAGGAATACACACGAATTGCCATGGTCGATGCGACGGAAGCCGTGTTGGATGTGGAGTTACCTCTTGTGAAGCTCCCCATTATACCGGGTAAAAACGTAACGGTTATCTGTGAGGTGATCGCGATGAACCACCTGCTTCGCCATTATGGATATGACCCCGCCGAAGTGTTCAAGAAGCGATTGTCGGATCAGATTAAAGAGGGAAATGGCCCCGGTCAGCCTCGGCGAGGAATCGATTGGTTCGAACACGACTTCGAATAGACGTTTGTACGCAGAAGCGCCCATAGCGCCGCGCATTGACTCTATAACATTGATATTGAAGGGAGATAGGGAGGAGACTTGTTTCTCCACCTTGGGTTCGTTTGACACAAAAATGACCACCCTCTATCTTAGCGCTGCGAATGAACGCTTTCCCCACCTGCGTTACGCAATGCGCTTTGTCCTCGTTGACATATATGCCTTGCATGCGGTGCATGATTGCTTCGGTCTAATGTTTGCCGAGCGATCATGTGGAGGCAGGAGCACTTCGCCGCCTGTTTGCGCGAATGCCAGTTCCATTTGTGCAGGTTGAAAATCCAATCGAATGCAGTTTGGCGGGCCAGCTTTAGTGCTAAGTGCCCGTGAAATCGTTTTCGATGTTCAGTGCCATGCCCTTCCCCAATCCGCCACAGCGCATGTCAAGTAACAACTATTACTTCTACGATCACGAAGCTTGTACGTTTGTCGAGGCTCGGCCCAACAAGCGCCGCCGGTTGATTCAAACTGGAGTTGTCGCGGCTCTCGTGATCACTCTCACGGCCGCTGGCTCTTTGCTGATCTCCAGTAATATCACGACGCCGGACGAAATCGCTCAGCGACAGGAAATTGATGCGCTGCGTGGTCAGCTCACGGCTTCGAACAATCAGCTTTCCACCTTTTCGGAAGAGCTTGAGTCGATTTCGGATAAGGACCGGGAGATTTACCGCGCGGTTCTTGGTACCGAGCCCATCTCGGAAGAAGAATTTCAGGCTGGCGTTGGCGGTTCACGAAATGACGATTACGATCGCTTCAATGGGCCGACGCGAGACCTCCTTCGCCAAACCAGCGATTCGTTTGATCGGCTAGAGCGCCAGTTCGCTCTTCAAACGAGATCGTTCGAGGAGTTGGAAGGCCTGGCGTCACGGCATCATGATGTATTGCGACAGCAGCCAGCAATATTGCCGCTTCGCAATGCCCGTTTGACGTCTGGATTTGGAAGCCGCTTCCACCCAATTCTCGGAACCACTCGTATGCATAGCGGGGTTGATTTCCCGACGCCGCGTGGGACTCCGATTTACGCGACTGGCGATGGCGTGATTTCCTTTGCTGGCTCGAAGAGTGGGTACGGCAATGTCGTAGAAGTGGACCATCCTCTGGCCGGCCGCCAGACCCGCTATGCTCACCTTACGCGTGCAGCTGAGGGAATACAAGTTGGAACTGCAGTACGTCGAGGCCAAATTATTGCCTTTAGCGGGAACACCGGACTATCAACTGGTCCCCACCTGCATTATGAGGTGCGTCGTCTAGAGGATGGGCAGGCTCTAAATCCCGTCGCGACCTTTGTTCCGGGCGTGAGTGCCAGTGAGTATCAGGAGTTACTCATCGCTGCCCGTCAAGAGACAGCCTCTTTTGACTGAAAATAGGTTTGCAGGATTTGCAGGTTCGGGCGCGTTGCTATTTCGCAACGTGCCCTCTTTTTTCAGGCAAACAGGCGAATCCATCATTTTCTACCCGAAATGTGTTGGTAGAAGGGTTGCTTTTCAATGCGTTGCGTACTATCGTCCGCACTAGCGCAAACATCACTCTCAGTAAATACTTTTCTGCCGCTCTTGCGGCGTGCTAACATAAATGTACTGGACGCTGGAATTAGCTGCGAACCTGGAAGATGCCCCATGGCCGGCTACAAAAGACGAGTTAATCGACTACGCCGATCGCACCGGAGCGCCGGCTGAGGTGATCCAGAATTTGATGGAAATGGAGGACGACGGCGATCCGTACGAAAGCATCGAAGAAGTCTGGCCGGATTACCCCACGGCCGACGAAGATTTCTACTTCGAAGAGGACTAGCCCAGGCAGCCGTCCGGGCGGCGAGCGTTGTTGCCCGATGATGTCCAATGCACTCGGTTTTACCAATTCGGATCACGTACGTCCGGTGCGCTTGGCAGCTTTCCTGATGGGCATTGGGATGCTCCTGTTGTTGGCAACGCCAACAAGTTCGGCCCAACAGGTCGACGCATCATATCTGGAGAATCTCACCATTGAGGGGAATTTCGGCACGTTCACACGTGAAGAGCTACTAGTCCAGATACGCAGCAGGGCAAACGGGCGGTTCTTGGGGATTTCCGGAGTAATGCCGGGCGTCTGGTTCTACAAATTGGCCGGGGATGGGGAAAGCGGATTTGCGAATGCTGTGAGACGGGTTGGCGAGGCCCCCGCAATTTATGATGCCCGAACTCTGGCCTTCGACGTGGCGCGGCTGGAGGCGCTCTATCAACAAGAAGGATTTCTGGATGCGATAGTTCATGCTCAAGTAGACACGCTAATTCAATCGAATGGCAGCGACGGACCAGTTCGCGTTCGCGTCGTACTCTCCGTTGATTCTGGCATGCCGACGTATGTAAGGTCCGTTCGGTTTGAGGGACTCGAAGGGCTTCGACCTGATGAATACCAGCAGTGGCTCTCGGCTTCAACACTAGCCCTCCAGGCGACGAATGCTAGTCCGTTCGCGTTCAGTGGAGTAGGGCAACGATTTGCAGAACGCGAACTCCTGAACGAACGACGGGCGCTCTTAGATTTTCTTCGCCACAATGGATTCGCCCTTGTAAACCGCGACTCGATAAACGTAGTTGTTTTTGGTATGGCGGCGAGCTCGGGAACCGTTGTCGCCAGAGACTCTGTGGACCTCGTGTTCAGAGTCAATGCTGGCGAGCGATTTCTTTTTGGAGATGTTGCTTTCGTCGTTAATGGTCCAGAAGTGGACGTGGAGCAGAAAGTCGATTCGTTGGCTCTTGGAGACGGCTCCGTTGTCGTCCAGATGAACGGAGAGCGGCGATTGTCAAGCCGACTCTTGCGCCGTGCACTTCAGTTCCAACCCGGAGAAGCTTACGATTACGCGGCGCTACTTTCGACCAAACAGCGCCTCGAGCGATCAGGCGTCTTTACCTTCTCCGACATAGCGCGTCTGTCACCCGATTCCAGCGGCGGTATGTTGCGAGCGCCCCACCGAATCAGCCTTCGCACGCGAAAACGCCATAGTGTTCGATTGGAAGGGTTCGTTTTGCAGCGCTCGGGGTTGCTCGGCGTTGAGAGCGATGAAATTGCGTTGGGCTCCGGCGTTTCGTACAGGAATTCGAACCTGGCCGGAGGAGGCGAAACGTTTACGCTGAGCACATCGGGTTCTGTGGCTGGCGATTTCACTGAGGGATTTCCGACCGCGCAACTGGAAATCGGTTCAACGCTCACACTGCCATCGCTCATGCCTCCATTCGGATTTGTTGAGCGTGCGCTACGCCCATTCAACAGTCGAACACTATTCTCACTTGGATTCCTCACCGCCCGGCGTGAGGCTCTCGGCGTCATTATTAGGGGTCGAGCATCTGCAGGGCTAAGGCTAGAGATTCAGCACGATGCGGTCCGCACCTCATACGTCGATTTATTGGACTTTGCGCTCAGTGACCCGGATACGCTTCAAGGATTTTCCGATCGGTTTCTGGCGTTTGTGGACGATCCCATAGCACGTCAATTCGTGCTGGAAGACTACACAAGGCCACAAGTCAACAATGCGCTTCGGTACACGTTCCGATCAACCACGGCCAATCCATTCCGTCGTAATCGTGGCCACGCTCTCGATGTCACAGCCGAGCTTGGAGGCAATCTTTCCTACTTGCTGGACCGCTTTGTGTTTACTCCGGATTCACTGGAAAGCTCGCTACCCGGCCTCCCGTTCTTTGGCGGCACCGACGAAAACAGATTGGAGTATCGACCCTATGCGCGCGGGCTTATCGATTATCGCAGGTATATGCCGCGCGGAGCCAGAACATTCGCGTTCAAGGTGATAGCGGGAGCAGCCCATCCTACGGGCCGCTCACCTGTTATTCCCTTCGACAAACGGTTTTACAGTGGAGGCGCATCAAGCGTTCGCGGATGGAATTTTAGAACGCTTGGCCCTGGGGGACTAACCGGCGAAGGCGTGTTTGTACAAGGTGGCGACATCAAACTCGAAGCCAGCGCCGAACTCAGAATAAGGATCCTTCGCCAGTTCCTTCGTGCCGACTGGGAGTTCGCTCTGTTTTCTGATGCCGGAAACGTTTGGATTGGCCCCCGGAATCCGGGCGATGCCGCAGGGCGTTTTCGCTTTGATAGTTTCTACAACGAAATAGGTATTGGTGCCGGTTACGGTCTTCGGATCGGCTGGGATTTCCTCATTCTCCGGTTTGACTTGGGGCACAAGGTGCACATTCCCGGCACGGACTCAGGCCTCCTCCCAGAGGGCCTACGTAGTCCTCTTTTCCATTTTGGCATCGGGCAAGCATTCTAGGCAGATCGGCCGATTCCGTGACCAGAACATCCTTCTCGGTCCGCTATTATGCGTCCTTTTCCTCCAGGCCTGCAAGCGAACGGTCGAACATGCCAACGGCATCATCAATCAATTGACGAGCGGCCTTGTCCGCCGCGGAAGCTGTACCAAACTCGCCCCCGGAGTCGTGAAGCACGTGTCCACGGTGTAGCACTGTGTAGGCGTAGGAATTGTCACCATAGCGGCCCTGCTTCGTCCGGATCGTCAGATCGAAACCGCAATGCCGAAGTGACATGACTTCGGTGCTCGCTGTAGCAGGGAACGAAGCGTGAGATGTGGGCGGGATCGCCATAGAATTGGAAGAGGAGAGTGACGTGTGCAGGAAGCATCGTCAAGTCGCACGCCTTCTATGTTCAAACCCATCCTGAGCGACGGATTGGTACGCTACTGCGCCGGAATGGAAGGTAAAACGCCCCTGAGTTCAGGATGAGACACAGTGTATCGCGTCTGAGACCTAAAATGGAAAAGATGGTTCCGACGAGCAGATAAGCCATGTTCGCCCCGGACTATGTTCTTTTACGTTGGTTGGGAGGCGGTTTTTAGCTGGTTTTCTCGAATCAACTCTATCGCTCGCACGGCCACGATATGGAAGCGCTGAACTTCATCCGTCATAGCATTGCAAAGTTCGGACAATCCAGCGACCGACCCGGAACGTGCATGGTGCTCCAATTCGACACACATTTTTGAAAGCTTCGTGGCGCCCAGGATTCCACTCGACGATTTCAGCTTGTGGACGGCCTTGGCCACGGCGGCAGCATCTCCACGGTTTTGGGCGGTCAGGATGTGCTCCATGAGGAGCGTGTCGGCGCGGAGGTAACTCTCCAGAACCTCCTCCGCAAACCCAATGTCGTCAACGCCCGTGAGGGTCCGCAATTGTTGGGGAATGGCACGCGCAGCCACATCAACATCATCACGCGTTGCTTGCACGGCAACGGTTGGCTGAGAGGGAGCGGCCACATGTGGCTGCCGTGGCTCAGGTGGTAACGAAGCGTGCGCTGATTGCGCAGGAGCCTGCGGTGTTCTATCCGGTGGCAGTGGTACCGCTTCGATTGGCTGCGGCAGAGAAGCCTCTTGGGTTGGATCCGTCAGAGGTTCGACAGGTGCTTTCTTCACCGCCTTCGGTCCGATCAGGCTGTTTAGATCAAGCTTGTTCGGCGCTCGATCAAGAATTGCCGTTTGAGCGTTCAAGGAGTTGGCTTCGGCTGAGCGCTCAGCCTCGTCCACCTCCACCGGCTTTCGGTTGACAACAATTCGAGAGCAACGGGATAGTGCGTCCGAGAGATCTTGGTGCCGTACGGGCTTGGGTACATAGTCGTCCATTCCCGCGTCAAGGCAGCGTGTGCGATCGCCTTGCATCGCATTTGCCGTCATGGCAACGATCCGAGGTCGTTTTTCCCGTGGGATAGTCTGACGGATAAAGCGTGTGGCCTCCAGCCCGTCCATTTCTGGCATCTGCACATCCATCAGGATGACGTCGTAATCGGCAAGTTCAAGTGCTTTGATTACCTCAAGTCCATTCGCTACGACATCGGCGCCGTAACCGAGGCGTTTCAAAATGCCGACGGCCACTTTTTGGTTCACCGCGTTGTCCTCTGCCATAAGAATGCGGAGCGGCTGTCTCTCGGTAGTTGGAGGTACCGAATCAGCGCGTTCCTGGCGCATGGGCTGTTCATCAACTTCGTTCTCTTGGCTCGCCGATGCCGGCGTTTCACTGAGTGCCGTGGGAGCTAGGGGAACTTGAGTTTTCTCCTCAGCAAGCGGATCGTCTGTTTTGGGAGCACTTCGCTCGTTCTGTGCATGATGCTGGCTCCGAGTATCGACGGCGGACTGATCGAACTCCCAAGCGGTTGTAGGGCCCGGAGTGTCCGGTCGAAATCCTTCCGGAGCCGGAAGCGTAGGAGGCGCAATCCAGTCGTCGGGCATTTTTCGGATGCGTTCTTGCGTCGAGACGACGTTTGAGAGCACGTCGAAAAGTTGCACCTGCTTAACCGGCTTGGTGAGCGCGGCATCCAACACCCCACCCGCTCGAACGCGGTTGCCGATTGACGAGAGCATGATGAGAGGGCAGTCGCGAACACTGTCACGTGATCGAAGTGCTTCAGCAAGCGCCATCCCGTCCATTTCCGGCATCTGCATGTCGAGGATGGCAAAATCGTAGATACCGCCCTGGTCCACCCATTCAAGGGTATCGGCTGCGCTGGGCCACACGATCGGGGTCATGCCCCAGTTCTGACTTTGCTTGACAAGAATCTTTCGGTTCGTCTCATTGTCGTCCACAATCAGGACAATCTTGCCCTCCAGCTGAGGTTGCGGCCCTCGCAGCGTTTCCGCGTTGGCAATAACCGCTTCGCTAACCAGAACGGTGAAATGGAAGGCCGATCCAACACCTTCCTCACTTTCAACCCACATCGTGCCGCCCATGAGCTCCGCCAAACGGCGGCTGATGGCCAGGCCGAGACCTGTACCACCGTACTTGCGGCTGGTCGAAGAGTCAATCTGGGAGAACGATGTAAAGAGGCGGCTCAGCCGGTCTTCGGGGATCCCGATTCCAGAATCCGTGACCGTGAGCTCGAGCTCGTGAAGTGCGTTTGGCGCCGTACCTCGGATAGATCGAGAGTCAATGGAGATAACAATCTCACCCGCGTCAGTGAACTTGGTAGCGTTGCCGAGCAGGTTCACGAGAATCTGCCGCAGGCGTGTAACGTCTCCGTTGATCGTTTCAGGGACGTTTTCATCGATGCTGTAGACGAGCTCTAGGTGCTTTTCAGCGGCCTTCGTAACGAACAGGTCGAGTGCTTCCTCGATGCACTGTCGAAGAACGAAGGGCTGCTCTTCCAGCTCAATCTTCTCGGCCTCAATCTTTGAGAAATCCAGGATGTCATTGATGATGGTGAGCAAGCTCTCACCTGATACCCGGATCGTGTCCACGTAGTCACGCTGCTCGTCGGTCAACCCACTATCCGCCAGGAGCGTTGTCATCCCGATCACGCCATTCATGGGCGTCCGAATTTCGTGGCTCATCGTGGCGAGGAACTCGCTCTTGGCTTTGACTGCCACATCGGACGCATTCATTGCGTTGCGCAACTCAGTCACCATCCGCAGCCGCGAGCTCAACATGAAGTAGCCCAGAACGGAGATCGCGCTGAGCGTCACCAAGTATGTAATCCGCGATACGTGCGGATCAGCAACGGAGAATGCCGTGATGCTCGTCGCTACGACTACAAAGCCCGAATAAATCGCTAGATGCGTTGGTTTCCGAAATCCAACGGCACATCCGAAGATGACAAGCATCATCC
Source organism: Rubricoccaceae bacterium (assembly GCA_037969195.1). Classification (GTDB taxonomy): domain Bacteria; phylum Bacteroidota; class Rhodothermia; order Rhodothermales; family Rubricoccaceae; genus JAHEJB01. Next base: position 25,972 of record JBBKWZ010000239.1, read on the forward strand.
CGAACGTCGTATTGACGGACAGGTCGTTCAGAAAAGTGAGGCTCACCTGCCACGCCGACACGACGTAGAACAGCGCGTAAATCCCGAGAAGCGCGTTCTCACTAAACCACTTGTTTAGGAACGTGAGCCCCACGAGCACCAGGCAGGACAGGCCGACTGCCAGGCGCACCCATATCGGATCGACAATCCCCGGCTCAACGAGTTGGTAGAGCGGGCCAAACCCGATGATGACGATGCCGCCAACAAGCAGAAGGGCACGGTAGAGTTTGAGGTCCAGTGGTGCCTGGGAGGTGGGCATGAGCAAACAGAATGAAACGGGCCCTCAGCGCAATTCGGGTAGTTTTTACCTGAAAAGGCGCGAAGAGAACCACGTCAAGGCGGATTATGACGGTTCTGATGCGGATAGTGTCCGTAGCCCTGCATGCGACAAAAAGCGCTCCTGTTTGAAATCAAAGCGACCTCTGTTCTCTATCTATTCCGCAAGAGGGAGGTACCGCCGGGCTATTTTGACTGACGCCCACACCCCATTTTGATGTCCGACCAAGTCGCAGCCCCAACTCCATCGATTCGCAGGGGCGAGGAAATCGAGCTCACGCTTGAGAAATTTGCCGACCGCGGAAAGTCACTGACGCGCGTGGGCGGTTACGTCGTATTCGTCGCGGGTGCAGTTCCTGGGGACCGGATCCGCGCCAAGGTGTTCAAACGCAAGAAATCTTTTGCGGAGGCGAGGTTGTTGGAAGTTCTTGAACCCAGCTCTCTCCGAACTGAGCCTCGCTGCGAATACTTCGATAGCTGCGGTGGCTGCAAGTGGCAACACGTGCAGTATCAGGCGCAGTTAGATATGAAGCGCGATGCAGTAGCTGAGGCGCTTGGCCATCAGGGCGGATTTGATTTGGAAGCTCTTGGTATTGAAGTACAGCCCACCATCGGCGCGGATGAAACCTACTATTACCGCAACAAGATGGAGTTCACGTTCGCCTCCAAGCGGTGGCTGACGGATTGGGAGATTGCCTCAGGCGAAGTGATGGACAAGGATTTTGCGCTCGGACTCCACGTGCCGGGGCGGTTCGACAAAGTGTTGGACCTCAAAGCCTGCTATTTGCAGTCAGAATGGAGCGCGAAGCTTGTCAACGCCGTTCGCGTTTTTGCAAAGGAAAACAACTGGGAGGCTTGGGACGTGCGCAATCACACGGGCTACCTGCGCCATCTCGTCATCCGGACGCCTGAGCATACGGACGAAAACATGATCGTTCTGGTCACGAATCGAGAGGATCCCGGGCGAATGGCACTGTTCGCCGAATTCCTTCAGCGTGATTTCCCGGAAGTGACCACGCTCGTGAACACGATAAACTCGACCCCCGCCCAAACCGCGTTTGGGGAGAAGATGATCAATGTGTTTGGCCCCGGCGTTGTACACGACAAACTCGGTCCGTACACGTTCGAGATTGCGCCAAACGCGTTTTTCCAAACCAACACAAAGCAAGCTGAGAAACTGTATGAGATTGCTGCGGAGTTTGGCGATTTCAGGGCCGATGACCTCGTCTACGACCTTTATTGTGGCGCTGGAACCATCTCCCTCTTTATCGCGAATCGCGTAAAGCGAGTCGTCGGCGTGGAGTTGATTGAAGAGGCTGTGGCCAATGCCAGAGCTAACGCCAAGGCCAATGGAATTGATAATTGCACGTTTGTGACGGGCGACATGCTCAAGCTGTTCACCGCGGAGTTTGTTGAAGAGAATGGCCGCCCCGACGTACTCATCGTCGATCCGCCGCGCGCCGGAATGCATCCAAAGGTCGTCAAGCAGATAGCGAAGCTGAAGCCTGAACGCATCGTTTACGTTTCATGCAATCCGCAGACTCAGGCGCGCGACATCGAACAACTCGGCGATGCTTACAGAATAGAAGCCGTGCAGCCCGTCGACCTTTTCCCGCACACGCACCATGTTGAGAACGTGGTGAAGCTGGTGGCCGTGTGAAGGCCTTCGTCACCGGCGGAACCGGCTTCGTGGGTAGCCATTTGGTCGAAGCCTTGCTTGGGCAAGGCTACAATGTTCGGTGCCTTGTTCGGGGAGATAAGAAGTGGCTGGAGAACCTGCCCGTTGAATTTGTCCAAGGGGATCTGTTTGATAGCGACGCGCTCAGCACAGGAACGAATGACGTAGATGTCGTTTTTCACGTCGCCGGGGTGACGCGTGCGCCAAAGAGAGTGGCGCTTGATCGGGCCAACGTTGACGGAACATCGAACGTCCTGAATGCCGCAAGGGGAGCTGGGGTGGGGAAGGTGCTCGTAACCTCGTCGCTGGCGGCGACAGGCCCGAGTGGCAGATCGCCCTTGAGAGAAGATGCTCCGTTCGACCCGATCTCCGACTATGGCCGCAGCAAGGCCGAGATGGAACGACAGATTGCGGAAAGATCGGACGGACTCTCGGTCGTGGTTGTCCGCCCTCCTGCTGTTTATGGACCTCGTGAAGCCGACATCTTCGACCTCATAAAAGCCGCTAGCAAGTACCGCGTACTGCCCATCGTAGGCAATGGAAATGAACCCCAACTCGATCTCGTCCATATTTCCGATCTCGTAAACGGTATGATCGCCGCAGCCGAATCAGAGGTGACGTCGGGCCAGACCTACTTTCTCGGTGCCCAACGAGGATACAGTTGGGATGAAATCCGTCAAGCGATCCGCGGCGCGATTGGTCATGGCGCGATCAGTATCAACATTCCACGGATGTTGATGGTGCCGCTTGGCATGGCTTCGGAGGGTATTGGGAGAATGCTTGGCAGATACCCTGCGCTTAACCGAGAGAAGGCACGCGAAGGCAAAGCGACGTGGCTCGTGTCCTCAGAGAAGGCGCGATCAGATTTTGGTTACGCACCGTCTGTCTCACTCGACGGCGGAATGCGTGAGACGGTTCGCTGGTACCGTGAGAATGGCTGGCTGTAAGGCAGGGTCCTGGGATGGCGAGATCTCCAACAATGTGGAGCGTCATCCGGAATCCGCTCGCTGTTCACAGCGTTACCTTTTGCGGCTTGCCAGTAGGCAAGCAAGACGGACATGGATCTAGCCTCCCACTTTTTGATTAACCCTTCTAATTCGTGAGCAACTTCGGATTTAACAGCGGCTACGTCGAGGACCTGTATGCGCAGTACCTCGAGAACCCTGAGTCGGTGAGCGAAAGCTGGCGCGAGTTCTTCGCCGACTTCCAGCCCGGCCCCACATTCAGTCCGCGGGCTACGGGCGCGCCGGCAGCTATACCGCCGAAAACACAGGTTGCCCCGACCGCTATTCCCGCATCGCCGGACCCATCCGGCGACGGCGCGCCCACGGCGAAGGAACGGCCGGCAACTCCGAGCCCCGCACCTTCGCCCCCACGCGCCGAGACCGGTGATGCTGAGGTGACGCCTCTACGTGGCGTCGGCGCTAAGATCGTCGAGAATATGGAGGCGAGTCTCAGCATCCCGACGGCAACGTCGGTGCGCGAGGTGTCCACCAAGCTCATGGCCGAGAACCGCCGGTTGATGAACCGGCGGCAGCAGACGATGGGCGGCGAGAAGATTTCCTTCACGCACCTCATTGGCTATGCGATCGTGAAGGGACTGGAGCGATTCCCCGGAATGAACGCGTCGTTCCGTTATAGCGCCGAAAGCAAGCCGGAACGTGTCGATCCAGCGGACTCCAACCTCGGTCTTGCCATCGACATCGATAAGAACGGCAAACGGCAACTCCTAGTCCCGAATATCAAGGCCGCTCAAGATCTCTCGTTCGCGGAGTTTCTTGGTGCGTACAACGGCCTGGTCAAGCGCGCCCGCAACGGGGAACTGGAAGTTTCTGACTATCGAGACACGACCGCAACGCTTACAAACCCAGGCACGATTGGCACGGCGATGAGCGTGCCGAGGCTGATGCCGGGACAAGGTGTGATTATCGGCGTCGGCTCCATTGGATTCCCACCGGAATACGCTGGGATGTCGAAGTCAGAACTATCGCGCCTCGGTTTGAGCGAAGTGATGACGCTCACATCGACATACGACCATCGGGTGATTCAAGGCGCAGAGAGCGGTGAATTCCTGCGTTTCGTATCCGATCAATTAACTGGCAAGCTCGATTTCTACAATGAGGTCTTCGTCAGCCTCGGCATCCACACGCCACCGTTGCGAATGGAAGCCGACACGACGCCGACTCTAGGTCGGAAGGGTGTAGCTGGGGACAAAGCAGGGTCGGCTGAGAAACAAGCCCGCGTTCTTCAGTTCATCCGTGCCTATCGCGTTCGAGGTCATCTTCTTGCGGACACGAATCCATTGCATTACGAGCCTCGAATTCATGCCGAACTCGACCCCGCAAACTATGGGTTGACCGTCTGGGATCTCGATCGCGTATTCATCACGGGCCGGCTGGCCGGGAAAGAAGCACTGCCGCTCCGCGACATCCTCGACATCCTATGGGATACGTACGCGGGACATATCGGAACAGAGTTCATGCATATCTCTTCCCCCGAGGAGAAGAGCTGGCTGATGGAGCGCATCGAACCCCAGCAGTTCCGCGAAAACATCTCCGTCGATCGCAAGAAGCGCATTTTTGAGAAGCTGAATGCGGCCGAAGCGCTTGAACAGTTCATCCATACCAAGTACATCGGGCACAAGCGCTTTTCGCTCGAAGGCGCCGAAACGATGATCCCCGTACTCGACGCGATCATCTCCGATGCCGCCGATCAGGAAGTGCAGGAGGTGGTGATTGGGATGGCTCACCGCGGTCGATTAAACGTGCTCACTAACATCATCGGTAAGCCTTACCACAAGGTGTTCGACGAGTTCGAAGGGACGATTGACGCAAGTGCCGTCCAGGGTTCGGGCGACGTGAAATACCACCTTGGGCAGGAGGGCGAGCACATCGCGCCAAGCGGAGCAACTGTGAAGTTGACGCTGGCATCCAATCCCAGCCATCTGGAAGCCGTGAGCCCAGTTGTGGAGGGCATGGTTCGGGCGAAACAGCAGCGGCTCATCGAGAAACTAGATGGACAGTCAGAGAAGGTTGTGCGCGACCGCGTCATACCAATTCTGCTGCATGGAGACGCCGCGTTCGCTGGGCAAGGCGTAGTTGCCGAGACGCTTAACATGTCAGAGCTGGAGGGGTACAGGACGGGCGGAACGGTACATCTTGTCGTCAACAACCAGATTGGGTTCACGACGCTTCCATTGCACGCACGTTCATCGGCATATGCAACGGATATCGCACGGATGATCCAGGCGCCGATTTTCCACGTGAACGGCGACGATCCCGAGGCCGCCATCCGCGTTGCCCGGCTTGCCCTTGATTACAGGCAGGTCTTTAACAAAGATGTTGTCATCGATCTGATCTGTTACCGCAAATACGGTCACAATGAAGGCGATGAGCCCGGTTATACACAGCCTTTGATGTACGCTGATATCAAGGACCATCGTTCGGTCCGCAAGCTCTACCTCGAGTACATGCTGCGAAAAGGGGAACTGACGCCGGACGACGCCGAGTCGCTGCTGGACGACTTTCGTGCGCGCCTCGATCGAGCGTTTGAGGAGACGAAGGAACTGGCCGAACAGAAAAAGGACATCGACGTAGTCCCACGTCCCGTTCGTGTTTCGGCGACCGAACACGTGGAAACTGCCGCCTCGCGCGCATCGCTGGAGCGCGTAGTTCATGCGCTGATGAACTTCCCCAACGATTTTAACATCCACCCGAAACTGGGGCGCCAGTTCGACCGACGTCAGCAATTGTTTGAGGAAGGCAATATTGATTGGGCCTTCGCCGAGGCGCTGGCCTTTGGTACGCTTCTTCAGGAAGGCTCGCCAGTTCGCCTTTCCGGCCAGGATTCGGGACGGGGGACTTTCTCTCAGCGCCATGCCATTCTCTACGACCAGACCGACGCTCACAAACACATCCCGTTGAACCATGTCGCAGCCGGACAGGCGCGGTTTCAGGTTTATGACAGCCTGCTGAGCGAATACGCGGCGCTGGGATTTGAATACGGTTATTCGGTCGAAGAGCCGGACGCGCTTGTTTGTTGGGAAGCACAGTTTGGCGACTTCGTCAACGGCGCTCAGATCATGATCGATCAGTTCATTTCGGCGGCAGAAGCCAAGTGGGCCCAGACAAGCTGCCTCACCATGCTTCTTCCGCATGCGTTTGAAGGGCAGGGTCCAGAGCACTCGTCGGCTCGTCCTGAGCGCTTCCTGCAAGCGTGTGCTGAGGACAAC
>JBBKWZ010000240.1:0-18946 GCA_037969195.1 Rubricoccaceae bacterium
CCAAGTGGGCCCAGACAAGCTGCCTCACCATGCTTCTTCCGCATGCGTTTGAAGGGCAGGGTCCAGAGCACTCGTCGGCTCGTCCTGAGCGCTTCCTGCAAGCGTGTGCTGAGGACAACTTGATTGTCGCCAACTACTCAACACCAGCCAACTACTTCCACGCGCTACGGCGACAAGTGAAGCAAAAAGCACGCAAGCCGCTTATCGTGATGACTCCCAAGAGCCTCCTTCGCCACCCCGAGGCGGTCAGCACTGCGGCGGAATTGTCGGAAGGCCTTTATCAGCCATTCATCGGGTCCGTAGCCGACGCGGCCAAAGCGACGCGACTGGTGATCTGTTCGGGGAAAGTTTACTACGACGCGCTCAAGGCACTCGGCGAATCGGACGCATCGGAAACCGTTGCCATTGCCAGGCTGGAGCAGTTCTATCCTTTCCCCGAAAGTGCCATCCGGGCAGAGTTGGAGCACTTCAAGGGCGTGGACGAAGTTATCTGGTTGCAGGAGGAGCCCGCCAATATGGGTGCCTGGTTCTTCGTGCGGCCGCTGTTCGACGACTTGCTCGAAGAACTCCACGGCGATTGCAGCAAACGCATGGCCTACGCCGGCCGAACGGCCGCGGCAAGCCCTGCTACCGGAAGTGCGCCCGTTCACGCGGCGGAGCAGGCTGCGATTCTCAAACGGGCGCTGGGGACAGGAGACGCGTAGAGATAACGCACGCCGTGTCCGCGTCCACTGCAAGAATTGATGCCGACAAAGAACGCCCGCCCCAGAAACTCTGGGGCGGGCGTTTGAACTTCAGGTGGGATTGGCGTTCTAGTACCGACGCTTGCGGCGAGCGTTTGCTGCTGCTTTCTTCCGCTCTTCGCGGCGCACTTCGCTCGGCTTCGTGAATGCGAGATTGTCGCGGTACGTGCGCAGGATGCGGGCGCGGTTCACCGTCCGCTTGAAACGACGCAGCGCACGGTCGATGGACTCTTTGTCACGAACTTTGATGCCGACTGCCAAGGCAGACCTCCAAAAGGGTACAGATATAAATTGAGAAGCGGCACAACTACCGCGAAGCCGCACAAGGTACGGAGTATCGCCCTCCCGCTTCAAGGCATTGAGTGCCCTCGCATTAGTGAAAACGGGACGAAGGAAGCGGAATCCCAAGCATTTGTGGGGTGTGGTATCGGATCATGCAACGCGCCGCTTCAGAACTGCCCACTCATGATACAGTTGGAGACCATTGTGCTCGCCACTCGAAACGACGGAAAAGTGGCTGAGTTGGCGTCGTTGCTTGCCGGGTTGTCTGTCAAACTCGTTTCGGCAGCGGATATCGAGGGCGCGCCGCACGTCGATGAAGATGCCGAGACGCTTCGCGGTAACGCTGAGAAGAAAGCGCGGACCCTGTACGCACATACAGGGCTCCCGGCGTTAGCGGACGACACCGGTCTTGAAGTCGACGCGCTTGATGGAGCGCCGGGTGTTCGTAGCGCCCGGTATGCAAGCGAGGTAGCCGACGATGCGGCAAATCGCGCAAAACTTCTTTCTACGCTGGGCACGACTGAGAGTCGTTCGGCTCGTTTCCGCACCTCGCTAGCTTTTGTGGATGATTCAGGGACGTACTTCTTCGATGGCGTTTGCGAGGGAATAGTTACGATCACGGAACGTGGAACGGGCGGATTTGGCTACGATCGGATTTTTCAACCAAGCGAAGCCGATGGCCACACTTTCGCGGAAATGGACACGGCGGAGAAGAACCGGATTTCCCACCGAGGCCGCGCGCTTACGCGGTTCGTTGAATTCCTCGCGGAGCGGAAGGAGGCCACATGATCGCACTAATTCAGCGAGTCAGTCAGGCCTCTGTTAATATCGACGGCGAGACAGCGGGTGCCATTGAAGCGGGACTGTTGATTCTTCTTGGTGTCCACGTTGAAGACACCGATGCGGAGGCAGAGTGGCTGGCCGCGAAGGTGAGTCGGGTGCGCGTGTTCGGCGACGAAGAAGGGAAAATGAACCGCTCGTTGATTGATACAAACGGCGACGCCTTGGTAGTCTCACAGTTCACACTCTACGGTGACGCACGAAAGGGAAACCGGCCTTCCTACGTCAACGCGGCACCGCCCGAAGTAGCCGAGATCCTCTACCAACGCTTTGTCGCAAAGCTCGAAAGTCTCCTCGGCAAGCCTGTCGCAACTGGAGTCTTCGGAGCAATGATGGAGGTATCGCTGGTGAACGATGGTCCCGTGACGCTATGGATTGAAAGGGGCCGTGATTAAAGCGATGGTGCAGACGTAAACTCGGCCGCAGACACTCTTCCTCCGACCATTTCAAAACAGTGCGCTTTCTCGTTTTTACCCTGCTTGTTCTACCGATGACCGTGGCCGCTCAGCACACGCCCTTTGTCCTCCACAACGCTCGCATTTACACGGTGAATGATGCCCAGCCACGCGCGGAGGCAATGGTGGTGGATTCCGGACGGGTGGTTGCTGTTGGTTCAGACGATGAAATTCTGGCTGCGTATCCCAACTGGTCGCGGCTGGATGCGGCTGGACTCACGGTCGTGCCCGGACTCATCGATTCGCACGCCCATCTCATGGGTAAGGGGCAAAGCCTTCTACGTGCGGACCTGGTTGGTACGACATCCATAGGGGACGTCGTAGATCGCCTTGTCGAATTTGAAGCGACGCTCCCTGACGAAGGCTGGCTTAGGGGTCGAGGATGGGATCAGAACGATTGGGGTGGAGACGGCGCATTTCCTACCCATCACGATCTTGACGAGGCATTCCCAACACGCCCAGTCTGGATAAGCCGGGTAGACGGCCACGCAGGCTGGGCCAACACGGCGGCGATGCGCGCGGCAGGCATCGACCCAGACTCTCTCGCACCGCCATCGCCCAATGGTGGTGCAATTCCCGTTGATGACCAAGGGCGTCCGACGGGTGTCTTCGTAGATGCCGCGAATCAGCTTATCAATCGTGCGGAGCCTCAGGCGACTCCAGTTGAGCTTGAAGAAGCCCTAAGGCGAGCTCTTCTTGAAACCGCCAGATTCGGCCTCACGGGAGTTCATGAAGCGGGCATCGGCGCCGACACGCTGGCCCTGTATCGGCGATTCATAGCCGATGGCCGCATGTCTATCCGCAACTACGCGATGATCGACGGTATCAACACGCTGTTCGAGACACTCTGCGTGAACGGCACAATCGAGGGAGAAGGTGACCGTCTGTGGGTGCGCTCTCTCAAACTCTATAGCGACGGTGCATTGGGGAGCCGCGGGGCTGCGCTGGTGGCTGATTACGACGACGATCCAGGCAATCGCGGGCTTTTGCAGTATCCGTCCTCCACCCTGCGATCAATGGTGTTAAAAGCGATGCAATGCGGCCTTCAGGTGAATATCCACGCCATCGGCGATGAAGCTGCTAGAGCTGTGCTGGACGCCTACGAAGTCGCCATTCACGATACGGGCGGGGGGCCGGGGCGGCATCGTATTGAGCACGCCCAGGTAGTCTCCCTCGACGACATCCCGCGCTTCGCGGAACTGGGTGTGATTGCGGCCATGCAACCAACCCACGCTACCAGCGACATGCCGTGGGCAGAGGATCGCATCGGCCCTAGCCGCATCAAGGGTGCGTATGCATGGCGGGCATTTCTTGACGCAGGAGTGCACGTCCCACTGGGTTCAGATTTTCCGGTCGAAAGCGTCAATCCGCTGCTTGGTTTCTACGCCGCCGTCACGAGGCAAGATCTTGACGGGAATCCCCTCAATGGCTGGTACTCCGATCAGCGTCTCACGCGCGAGGAAGCGCTACGAGGCTTCACCATCGAAGGGGGTTATGCCGGTTTCATGGAGGATGTGGTGGGCAGCCTCGAAGTTGGCAAGTTTGCCGACTTCGTGATTCTGTCGAGCGACATCATGACGATACCCGCGAGGTCTATTCTGGAAACGACCGTTGTGGCTACCTACCTCGGCGGCGAGCTGATCTACTCCCAAGATCAGTAGCTCACGGACAAAAAGAAGCCACCGCGCGGAAGGGGGCAACCACGCGGTGGCTAGGGTGAGGCCGACCCTGGCGGGACGAAAAGTGGCCCGGCCTCATTGTTAGTGCGCGACGACTTACGGGTCGCCGGAAATCGTCGGAGTCCGTTCCGTCGTTGGGGTCATGGGGAATGACGTGGCGAACGGTAGAAGTCTAGAAGCGGAATGAGCGCAAACAATTGGGGAAGGCCTTCAATCGGGGTGAGGAATTCCTGATGATCGCTCGTTTGCACTCTTTACTAGGTGCCAACCCGGGTTTGTTGCGCGAGCAGACCTGACGGGAACTCCAAGTTTCATCAGAACCCAGAGCGCCTTGGGGAAGGGCGGTCGAATAGGTCCGGGGAGAATACGAATCGAGGTGAAGAAAAAAGCCGCCCCGCAAAGTTCGGGCGAACAATGCTGGGCGGCTTCCCCGGAGGTGGATCGTTCGTGAGTACTCAGCAATCCTCGCGAACAACGAGAGCATAGGGCGGTAGAAGACGTTGAACGCTGGGGATGCTCTTCGGTGAAGGTGAGTTTTTTCTGAGGGTCACGAAAAAGCCGGCAGATCATGCCGTTAGCCTTTGACGCGGGCGCCCCAAGTCTTTATTCTCAGATATTGCCAGAGCGATCCCGAACGCTCCATTTGCAAGTCCTTGAGGTGGATGATGGAACGAGCGGACATACAGCGTCAGCCACCACCGCCATTTCGCGTGGGCGAATGGGTGGCTGAGCCTATGGCCAATCAGCTTTCCCGCGGCGATACCAAACACCGCGTAGAACCGAAGGTGATGGAGGTTCTCGTTTGCATGGCCCGGCGGCCCGGCGAGACCATAACAAAGGAAGAGTTTATGGCGGACGTCTGGGCGGGGACGATAGTGACGGACGACGTCTTGGCCCGCTGCATCTCTGAACTCAGAAAGACGCTCGGCGACAGTGCACAGAAGCCTCGTTTCGTCAAGACAATTCGAAAGCGGGGCTATCGATTAATTGCGCCCGTTGAAAGGGCGGACGTCGACCCCGTGACCGCCTTCTCCTCCCAAAAATCCAACGGGGATGGCTCTTCAACGGGCGAAGTGAGTTTAGCCGACGTACGACCTCAGGTAGTTCAACACCCGGCAAAACGAACACGCTCCACAAATCGACGAATTCGATTTGGCATACTCACGGCGATTGCATTTGCTATCGGCAGCTCGATTGTTGTTCAGCAATACATCGTTAATCGCACAAAACCGCTTTCTATAACACCCGTCACGAGCTATCCGGGCGAGGAGATGGACCCGGCTCTGTCTCCGGACGGAAGAAGCATTGCGTTTGCGTGGGATGGCGGTGAAGGTCTCAACTTTGATCTCTACGTACAACCAACAATCGACGAGGAACCGCTACGACTAACCGAGACTAGCGACGACGAGCACAGCCCCGCATGGAGCCCCGATGGGCGCCAATTGGCATTTGCCCGCTGTACGGTTTCCGGTTGTTCGATATTTGCGATACCGGCCAGCGGCGGTGAGGAAAGTCTGCTTGCTGAGCTTCGGACGCTTTACGTTCGTGACCTGGTCTGGAGCCCCGATGGGAGAACGTTGGCGCTCTCGGCTCGGCAAAGAACCCGCGGTTCGTTCAGCCTAATTCTATTACCGCTCGACACACGCCGCCCTCTTCGACTCACGGAATCGCCGGCTTCTCCACCGGGTGATCTGGATCCGGCATGGAGCCCTGACGGTCGAACGCTGGCATTCATCCGCACAACCGTAGATGGGCGTCAGGATGTATCGATTGTTCCATCCGAAGGTGGCGAGGTCCGTGCTTTGGCCCGCGAACAACAGGGTGTCACCGGCCTCGACTGGACGTCTGACGGGCGCACAGTCGTCTACGCTGCGAATCGTGAGGGTGCTTCGGGGCTCTGGCGTATAGGCCTCGGCGGTGGCGAACCAACCTGGGTGGCCTTGGGTGATGGCGGCGAGGTTTATCAGCCTTCCGTTGCAAGAAACGCGCGTGGAATTACGTTCGCTCAGCGAAGCTACGCGACCAACATCGCGCTGATTGACCGCACCCGAGGTGGTGCGAGCCGAACGTCGTTGCTTATTGAATCCACCCGCTGGGATTCACAGCCGAACGTCTCAGCCGACGGTTTGAAAATCGCGTTTATATCGAATAGATCCGGATCGCTAGAGATATGGATGGCCGACGCTGACGGAACAAACTTGCGGCGTCTCACGAGCTTTGGCGGGCCGCGGGTGAGCACTCCGAGATGGAGCCCAGACGGCAGCCAGATCGTCTTCTCAAGTCGAGTTAGTGGGCATGCGGATCTGTATATCGTCGAGCCGGGGAGTCCTCCCCGCCGATTCACCGACGACCCCGGTGACGAAGTGGCACCAAGCTGGAGCCGCGATGGCAGCCGCATTTACTTCGCCTCCAAGCGTAACGGCGACTGGCAGATCTGGCGTCGTTCAGTCTATGGAGGAGAGACGCTGCCTGTAACACGATATGGTGGAATTGCAGCAGAAGAAACGCCCAACGGACACGATTTAATGGTCGTGCGACCGGAGAAGAAGAATCTATGGCGAGTGGCTCTGGACGAGGAACTCGCAGAGCAGAATTCTGTGAGCGTGGCTCCTCTCGACCCTGCTGATTGGGCTAACTGGACGGTGCGTGAGGAAGGCATCTACCTGGTGCAACGACGCGAGGACGAAGCGAGTGCTGATGTGGTGCTTGTCAATCCCCAAACGCTTACGTACGACTTGATAGCTACGGTCGTTGGACTTCCCGAAGCCCCGAGTCTGGCCGTATTCCCCGGCGGTCGAAAGCTGCTGGTCACTCAAACTGAACGCTCAGATAGCGATATAGTGTTGGTGAGAGATTTTCGGTAGAAACACGATTGTATCGTTGCACTTCATTCCTTCTGCCGGCACCTAATGAGCAGGCCCAGAAATGAATTCAGGCGCGAGTGTCGTTCGTGATGATGTTCGTTGGCCGCGTTAGCGTTCGTGTGGCTGGTGCCAAGGTGGAGAATTGGCTTAAGAGCTGACGAGCATCGGGCCGAATACCGAGTATCGAGGAAGAACGTCAAATCCCTTACGCTTCTGGTCCGATGCGCAAGGCTCGTTGGCCCAAGCCCTCGTATCTTCGCGCCTTGCTTCCGCTAGTTCTCACAATGTCTGAAATTGAGCCACCATTCCTGACCGGCCTTGACGAGCGTGGACGTTCGCAGGTGGCCGACGGCAATTCCACGCACATAACCGCCCGAACCGCTGTTGCTTCTGGCCGCGTGATGCTCGGTCGTGAGGCGTTTGAGCTAGTCAAAGAGAATCGCATTCGGAAGGGCGACGTGCTGACGGTGGCAAGGGTGGCCGGCGTAATGGGTGCAAAGCGCACGAGCCTATTGGTGCCGCTATGCCACGACGTTGTGCTTCAGAACGTAGAGATCGATTTTGAGTTGAACGACGAACTGACCGCAATTGAAGTGAAGGCGATTGCAAAAACGGAGGGCCCAACAGGCGTAGAAATGGAGGCGATCACAGCGGTCTCTATCGCGGCTCTTACGATCTACGATATGTGCAAATCGGTTTCCAAGGACATCTCCATTACGGATGTGCAATTGCTCGCCAAATCCGGCGGCCAAAGCGGCGATTTCATCCGCACGGACTAGTTTCCACTATCAGCAACTCAAATTCCCCAACCAACGACTCTCATGGATGCTCTGCTCGGTGGCGTAAGTGCCATCATGATCATCGGGATTGTACTATTTCTCCTGATGATTCTCTATTTCGTCCCCGTCCGCCTGTGGATCACGGCGATTTTTTCCGGGGTCAAGCTCGGTCTGTTTCGTGATCTGGTGGGTATGAGGCTGCGAAACGTGCCTCCATCTAAAATTGTGCTTCCGCTCATCACCGCGCACAAAGCAGGTATTCCTCTCTCCGCATCCCAATTGGAAGCGCACTACCTCGCAGGTGGCCACGTTGAGCAGGTTGTCCAAGCGCTGATCTCGGCCGACAAGGCCAATATCGACCTTGGGTTTGCACGTGCTACGGCCATTGATCTGGCGGGTCGGGATGTGTTCGAAGCCGTGCAGGTTTCGGTAAACCCGAAGGTCATCACAACGCCGCCGATCTCAGCTATCGCCAAGGATGGTATTCAGGTCCGTGCCATTGCTCGTGTAACCGTCCGCGCCAATATCGAGCGACTCGTTGGTGGTGCGGGGGAGGAGACGATCATCGCACGCGTCGGCGAAGGCATCGTGTCCACTATTGGTTCATCAGCAACTCATGCTCAGGTGCTCGAGAACCCGGACAATATTTCAAAGACGGTTTTGGCGAAAGGACTGGATAGCGGAACCGCGTTCGAGATTCTCTCCATCGACATCGCCGATGTTGATGTTGGAGAGAACATCGGCGCGAAACTGCAGACTGATCAAGCCGAAGCGGATCTGCGTGTTGCACAAGCCAAAGCCGAGGAACGCCGCGCGGCAGCCGTCGCTGCGGAACAGGAACAGCGCGCCAATCTCGTGGCTGCGGAAGCCGAGGTGCCGAAAGGCATCGCTGAGGCATTCCGAACTGGACGCTTGGGCGTGATGGATTACTACAACCTCCGCAACATCCAGGCGGATACTCACATGCGCGACTCTATCGGGGGGGATGATCCGCCCAAGCCATCAGGCGTGTAGTGATTTTCCACGCTAACGATAGGGGCAGTCCCGTGACGGGGCTGCCCCTTGCTGTTTCCGGCCATGACAACTTCCACAGCAAGAGTTTCTGTATTCGCTGCAACAGCGGCACTTAGCGTCGTGCAGGATCTGGTGCGTTCGGTGCTGCCTGCGCTAACAGACGCAGCCGATCCTGAGTTGGTCGCAGAGGAAACGATGGTTCTCGTTTCAACGGTTTCGGCCCGCGCCGTGGAAGTTGGACTGCAGGACAGCCCCGAGTCGATGCAGGCCGCGGGAGAGGCACTGGTGGAGTTGCCGTTCCTCTACCACGACTACTTGTTAGGCGGGCAGATGGTGTCCGATGGCTCTCAGGGTGATGTCGCCGTAGATCATTCGGTTTACGACCGCCTGGCTCGAAAGGCGGAGTTCTATGGTGTGCACTTCCCTGTTGGGCGGTTTCCTGGTCCACATGCCGTGGCGGACAAGTTGCCGCTGTGGATGGGCAGAATTTCTCCACCTAAGTTGCCTGCCTCACCCGACAAGCGGCTCGCAGATCTCGGGTTGGCGGACGTGTTGAATGTGCACCTGAGGTTGGTACTGGCGTTTGCCCAGCGAACAATCGGTCCTTAGAGATCGCGAACTTCGCAGCTGACGAGACACGAGTTGCTGTTATCCCAGTAAAGGAAGCAGATCTGCGTCCAGCGGAAGATCCTGGGGTCCTTTGCCGTACTGAAATACACGTAATTGCTTCGCGCCTAGCCAGTCCATCAGTTTGCCGTCAATACGGAGTGCCGTCCCTTCGGGCATCGCTGCGACGGTCGCGTTTCGGTTTAACTCAATGAACTCGGCCAGCCTGTCCGCACGCG
Source organism: Rubricoccaceae bacterium (assembly GCA_037969195.1). GTDB lineage: Bacteria > Bacteroidota > Rhodothermia > Rhodothermales > Rubricoccaceae > JAHEJB01. The sequence goes on from JBBKWZ010000240.1 coordinate 9,502, forward strand.
TCTCGCCCTGATGGCCAGGAGGATGGGCGTCCGTGTAGTGAGGATTTATCTGAAAGGGTACAAGGCCCAGCGCTTCGAACGTTGGCGGTTCCACGATGGGCATGTCATTCGTGGTGCAAATGGTTGGCCCAGCGACATTGGATCCGGCGCTCCAGCCCATGAACGGCATTCCGCCTTGAACACGCTCAACGATGGGTTCAGTCAATTTCTGCGCGTAGAGTTGTTGGAGCAGACGAAATGTATTTCCGCCACCAATTGCGATGGCCTCGGCATTGGCAACAGCATCAACCGGATCTGCGGCATCGTGGATCGAATCCAGTCTGTATCCCAGCGCCTCAAACGTTTCTCGGACCTTGCTGGCATAGTCATCCCATGAAACCGTTACACCTGCATACGGCACGAACAGCACGCGCTTGATGTCTTCCCCCAGAAATGCCGCAAGCCACGAACGGGCGTGTTCGAGATATCCGTGGCCCGGGTTGGTAGAATTGCTCAGGAGTAGAAGGCGCATTTCTTAGATCTGAACGATCCGAACGGACTCGATGCGGTTAGCACTCGCTTGCAGAACCGTAAAGCTGTACCCCTCCAGTTCAAACGTTTCATGGACCTCGGGAATGGAGCCCAGGCGATCGAGAAGAAAGCCCGCCAACGTATCGAAATCGCCGTCGGGAAGGGAAATGTTCATCTTTTCCTCGAGGTCTTCCAGCTCCACCCGGCCGCTGACCAAGCACGTCGTTTCGTTGACGCGACGCATGGGGGCATCTTCTGCATCGTGTTCATCGCGGATATCGCCGAATAGTTCTTCCAATAGGTCTTCTACCGTGACGATGCCAGCGGTACCACCAAATTCATCGATTACGACGGCAAGGGATGTCCCACTTTTCAAGAAAGAGAAGAGTAGGTCGCGGGCGGGCTTCGATTCAGGAACAACTTGTACGGGGCGGACAATTTCTGCCAGCGAGGTTGGCTCGTGGAAGAGGTCATGCGCGAGGATGACGCCCACGATTCGGTCTATGTTTTCGCGGTACACCGGCAAGCGGGTAAAGCCGGTTTCAATGAATCGCGAGCGTGCCGCTATCAGATTGGATTCTTCGTCTACCGCCTCGATTTCCGTCCGGGGGATCATCGAGTCTTTGACGCGCAGTGTTCGGAGCTCGAAGACGTTGGTGAGGATCTCGGACTCTTCCTCATCAAGGTCCGAGGCGCCCGTTTCACGGCTCTCACGTATGGCGACTTCAAAGTCGCGGGCAATGAACTGTTTGAAGCTGTGCTTTGGGCCACCAAACATCCGAACAACCAAATTGGAAGCCCACGAAGCCAATTTGATAAAGGGAAGGAGAAGCCAGTAGGTGATCTTGAGGGGAAGGGCAAGAGCTATTAAGGTTCGCTCGTGCGGCTCTCGCAACAACGATTTTGGGATGATCTCGCCAAAGACGAGCACGATCATTGCGGCGATGATAGTCTGCAAGACGAGAACACCGCCTTCAACAGATACATCTCCCAGGACGTTTGTGAGAAAGCTGGCCAACGGGTCGTGAAGTACGAGACTCATTAACGTTGAGTAGAGAACCAGCCCGATGTTGTTGCCCACCAAGGTTGTGGTAAGGAACGTTCCCGGGTCGTGCAGAAACTCCTGAACTATTTTTCCGATGAACCCCCCGTTCCGCGCGCGTACTTCCGCTCGAAGCCGATTTGCCGTGACGAACGCGATCTCCGAGCCGGAGAAAAACGCGCTGAACACGAGCAAGAGTAGGATGAGGCCGATAACCATGCGGGAAAGGTAGCGAGACTATCGCCCGGTAAATTCAGGCTTCCGTCGATTCGGGCGAGCATCCACACTCGCCGCGGCTTCTGATTTAACTCCGCTCCCGGTCGCGTTGCTGGGACAGGCCGTCTCCACCTTTCGGCACGTCGGCATCAAGTAGGGACTTGTCAATGCGCCCTTCTGTGTTAATCATCGAGGCCTCAAATTCATTCAAGTCCAAATCCGACAGGAAGTTGGCCGGATCCCCGAACGCTTCTTCGATGGCTTCGACTGAGGATTGCGTTTCCTCTACCTCTCTGACGAGAGTATCGAGCTGAAACGAAACCTCTTCCGGATTCTGCATTGTCAAGGACTGCTCGAAGACATAGTGGGTCACGTCTTCGATCGTCGCTAACTGGGCCTCGATAATCTGAAGGTTCTCGTTGGCCTTCTTAAACTTCGTGAGGCGCTTTTCGAGGATTTGCACGTTCCCCGCCTTGATCCTGCGGACGCTCGGCGGGTCGTTGTCCATCTCGCCGCGAAGCTGGTTGATGTTACGCACGATCTCGTTTTCGCCCTGCCTTTGCGCGAACTTGAGAAGCTTGCCCTTTCGCTCCAGCATGTTCAGGTACGAATCCAGAAGTCCGTCAATCTGCTGCACGTGCGCGTCCAGCATCCCCTGCGATGCATATGAGAGCTTCGAAAAGTTATCCCGGATGGCCTTCTCCATGTGGCGGAAGCGGACGTAGCGCTTCTGATCCTCCTTATGCAGCGAGCGAATGACTTCTCGGTCGCTTGGGGGCTTATTACGTTCTGAGGCGTGGCGACTTCGAACGAGGCGTTTGAAACGATCAGAACGAGGGACCGTGCCGAGATACAGGAGTTCGGCGGCGGCGGTGAAAAGCAGGATGAGCTGCGGCACTGCGGCCAAACCGCCCGTAAAAAGAGCCGCAACAAGCGCCGAAATCAAGAACACCAGGTTAACTGGGCTCATGAAGGCTTCCTTGTAAAAATTGATCTGCTCGTCTTGCATAGATGGATTGTACAGCGAACCGCGCCGAGGGTTACGTCAAATCGCTAGACTCAGCGAAAGTCTTCAACTAACTGCGACCGATGGTTTTGGGGCCCCGAGAGTCTCCGGAATCCTCGTTGGCATCCGCGGGTGGTTCGTCTAGTGCAGGCACTCGACCGATCGTTTTGCCATCAGCCTGTGCAAGCGGTTCGTTTTTCGATTCAGCGGCGTCGCCGCCCGCCTCCAGCTTCATTTGGCGAACGAGTTCATCAGCTTGCGATTTACGCAAAGCGTCGCGGGCGGCTTCCTCTTCAGCAATTCTCTCCAACGCATCGTCAGCCAAATCTGAATTCTCCAAAGCGACTTCCATACGGGCCTCGCTTTCGATGTTTTGCATCGTCAACTTATCGACCATCTCGTCGTGAACGTCGTCAAGATCGGGCCGAACGATACCTTTCAAGGCGTCGAAAACCCCTTTCTTGCGTTGTGCGTCCCGGTGTTGTTGCTTCAGCGCCTTCAGCTGGCGTAGGTGCGCCTTCTCGGCTTCCTTTAATCGCTCAAATTCTTCTGGAGTCATGGATGATTGTGGCTGTGCGTATCGACAATGAGCCGGCATGCGAAGTGCTCGCGGCTTATCGCCATTCGCTCTATTCGGTGCGTTCGCGTTCGCGTTCGCCAGGCGCAGAGTCGCCACCCGTTTCCTCGGCTTCTGGAATTCGAAGTACAGGTTCTGGCGTCGCAGCAATTTCTTCCGGTTCGGACATGCCCATCTCCAGTTTGAACTGCTTGACGAGTTCCGCAGCCTGAATCTCCTGAGCGTCCTCCTCGATCTTCAAGGCATCCGTGTCGATCGAGTCGAGCGCCATCTCCATGCGAGCCTCGTTCTTCGCCGTCTGCTCGTTGACACGGTTTAACATCTCGTCGTGCGTGGCATCGACACCAGCAACTTCGAACTGCTCAAGCGTATCCGCAATCTTGGCTTGCCACTTCGCGCGTTCGTGAGCGCGGAGAGCTTCCTTGGCTTCACCGATTTTCTTCTCACGCTCGCGCATGAAGGCCTTCTTCACCTGCAGCGATTTATCGTAAGCCGATTCGGCAAACTGGAGCTGCTCTTGCGTGCGCACTTGCGCCTCCTTCACGCCCTGCAATTGAACTGCGTAACGTTGCGCGATGTCGTCGCGACCAGCCTGGATAGCGGCCTTGATCTTCGCCGTCAGGCTACTCTGCTCGGCGCTATAGCGGCGATGTTCTTTTTGCAGCAGCATCACGTTGGCCTTAACAGTCGCGATGTTTTCATTCATCTTCGGGACCTGATCATTCAGCTCCCGCATGTTCTGTTCGAGGATCAGGCGGGGATCCTCCATGGCGGAGATGGCTCCGCCGAACACGGATTTGACTAAGCGTGTGAATCGCTTCCAGATTGACATAGAATGGTCGATTGTCGATGGCGAGAGCCCGTCAAACCGGGAGATTCGCGCACCGGGTGAGTGCAGAGTTGGAATCTAAGGAATTGAGCACGTTAACAACCCCACTTTACGCCATCGAAACGGTCGAGAAGGCGAGATGGTGAAGCGGCCGGTGGCTCGGGGGTGATCGTGAATGCTCGTCGGATGGCCTCCGCGTCGAGCCGGGAAGGGTTGGAAGCGAAAGCCGTCACAAGCGATTCGCGGGCCTGTACGGGACTTCCGACTGTTTTGTTAAGCACGAACCCTGCGATTGGGTCCACATCGTCGTCTTTTTTTGCCCGACCCGCTCCTAGCCGGACGGCTGCAAGCCCGAGTTGAAGCGAGTCAATCCCTGTTATGTATCCGGAGGTCGCAGACTGAATTTCAGCGATTGGCCGCGCGTCCTTTCGCGAGTTCGGATTATCCAGAACCGAAATATCACCACCTTGCGATTCCACGAGTTCCACCCACTTCTCGAAGGCGTGGCCGCTCGCCAGCACGTGTTTCGCTTTCAGGATGCCGTCGTCAACCGATCCAGCCATTCCTCCCAGGAAAATCATTTCTCCGGCCAGCGCCAACGTCACTTCCAGGACATCGTCTGCCCGTCCACCGGCTGGTTCTTCGCTACGGAGGATTCGTGTGGCCTCTGCCGTCTCCGGCCAATTCCCAATGGCCCGTCCAAGCGGAGCGTTCATGTCCGTGAGTAAGGCAACCGTGGGTTTACCGAAAGAGAGCCCAATGCGTACCAAGGTTTCGGCAAGTGCTCTCGCGTCGGCTTCCTTCCTCATAAACGCTCCCCGCCCCGATTTCACATCCGATACCAGTGCGTCGCTTCCTTCAGCCAGCTTTTTCGACATGATGCTTGCGGCAATCAGCGGAATAGACTCCACTGTTCCAGTTACATCCCGGAGGGCGTAGATCTTGCGATCAGCCGGGGCTATTTCCGCCGTTTGGCCAATCATAACCACCCCGATGCGTTCCAGTTGTCGCCGGTATTCGTTAATGGAAAGGTTGACATTGAAACCGGGAATGGATTCCAACTTGTCTAGCGTACCGCCGGTGTGGCCTAGTCCCCGCCCCGAGATCATTGGAACCGGCACGCCGCACGCGGCAACGAGCGGGGCAAGAATAAGTGAGACTTTGTCGCCAACTCCCCCCGTAGAATGCTTGTCAACCTTGATTCCGGGGATATCGGAAAGATCGAGCACTTGCCCCGAGTGGAGCATCGCGTTGGTTAACGCGCTCGCCTCATCCGCGGTCAATCCGTTCAGAAATGTGGCCATGAGGAACGCAGCCATCTGATAATCCGGAACATCGCCACGGGTGTATTCCGCGATGAGTTCACCGATTTCGGTGGCGTTGAGGGCCTCCCCGTCGCGTTTGCGCGTTATGAGTGAAACAGGATTCAATGGGAGCTTAGTACGGTGGATTGCGTAGGTCGAGAAAGGTCAAACGTCAGATTGATCAGAAGATCGAAGCGCAAAGCCCAATCCACAACATGCAACAGGTCTGGATTCCGAAAACCGGTGCGCCGGAAGTTCTTGAAGTTCGCGATGCCCCGGATCCGGTACCCGGACCCGGTCAGGTTCTGATCGCAGTCGAGGCGTCGGGGATCAACTTCGCCGACATATTGGCTCGGCAGGGACTCTATCCCGATGCGCCAGATCTGCCCGCAGTGGTTGGCTACGAAGTTGCCGGAATCGTTGCAGGCGTCGGAGATGGCGTTGTGGATTTCACCGCAGGCGACGCTGTAGTCGCGTTGACGAAATTCGGCGGTTACAGTTCGATGATCGTTTCGTCGACAAAGGCCGTTTTTCATCGCCCGGAGGGCATGAGTGCAGAAATTGGAGCGGCAATCCCCGTTAACTACCTCACGGCTTTTCAGTTGATGGTGGTCATGGGCGGCGTTCGTCACGCTCAGGAACTGGGCGGATCGCGAATTAAGGTTTTGGTTCACGGTGCCGCTGGAGGCGTTGGGACGGCGGCGGCGGATCTTGGCAACATATACGGTGTGGAGCTTTTCGGAACGGCCTCGCCAGGCAAGCATGACTATCTCCGCGAACGCGGCTACGCTCACACGATTGATTACCGAACAGGAGACTGGGTAGCAGAGATAATGGATATCACGGATGGCCGTGGGGTGGACCTGATCCTCGATCCGATCGGCGGAGGGCATTGGAAGAAAAGTTTCGATGCGCTTGCTCCGACAGGCAGGCTAGCAATTTTTGGCTTTTCTGCCGCCACAGGAAAAGGAAAGCTTGGCTTCATGCAGGAAGGGCTGCGGATTCCGTTCAGGCGCTTCCTTCCGTTAGCGCTCCTTAATCGCAATCAAGGTGTTCTTGGTGTAAACCTCGGGCATCTTTGGAACCACATGGACGAGATGCAAAACTGGGTTAAGAAGCTGATCAATTACTACGAACGCGGAGACATTCAGCCGCACGTGGACAAGGTCTTTTCTTTTGCCGAAGCATCCGAAGCCCACTCTTACATCGAGGCAAGAAAGAACATCGGGAAGGTGTTGCTGGCACCTTAGTCCACAAAAAAGGCGGGGAGCACATGCTCTCCGCCTTGCAGAAACGGGTGGAAGGCCGGATTACTCTTCCGTTTCGGCCTGCTCTTCAGAATTACCGTAGCGACGACGGAATTTCTCCACGCGACCTGCCGTGTCAACCATCGTGCGCTTGCCCGTGTAAAACGGATGGTTTGACGAGTCGACTTCTGAGTTGTATTGCTCAATGCCCATCGTAGAGCGCGTCGTGTAGATGGTACCGTCCGCAAGCTTGACGGACATGAACTTATAATCGGGGTGGATTCCTTCTTTCATCTCGCTTACGGCTGAGAGGCCGGAAAAAGTCGATGGGGTGACGCTAAGAGCCGCACAAAGTAGGAAATACGGAGTGCGGGGTCAATTGAACAAAGCGTGTGGAATGACCGGAGGGCCAAATGCGACAGGTCGAAACGGTCATGCTAGCAAATTAGCATGTAGGGAGAAATAATTGCACTATGTAACCAGAAAGACGGTGCATCGTCAAGGGGGCAGTTCGCATCACTCAGTTCGTTTCATCCAACAATGGAGGTCTCCATGAAACGCCCCAGCATACTAATCGCCTTGTTTTTCATCGTAGCCCTTCCCGTTCGGGCCGATACTATTGATCTGACCCCGCCGTCGGCGGACGCCGATGAATCAGCTTGGGCACAATTCGGTGCAAACCTGGTTGTCGCCTTGAAAATGGACAATGACGGCGTCCGAATCAGTGCCCTGCATCACGTCGCCCGTTATGGAGAACGCATCGATGTCCGCGATGCAAAATTCGAGATGATCAGACTATTTCGCAACGACAAAGACCGTCGTGTCCGGTTGATGGCGCTTAACGCATTGAGCAAAGTTCAGGATGCGTGGGTCGCCGATTTCCTGTACCGCAGCGCACACTTCGAAACAGATCCTCACATGGCATCGATGATTTACCATGCGGCGGTTGCGAATGAGCGTGGCTAGGCAACGATAACCAGTGCTCACCAATGGCCTGTCGGAGTGATCCGACGGGCCTTTTTGCTAGGCAGCGATCTCCGCTTCAATCTGCGCAATCGAATCACGCAACTCGGCAGCTTTCTCGAACTCCAGATTGATAGCGGCTTCTTCCATCTCTCTTGAAAGTTGCGCGACGAGATCGCGCTTCTGGTCCTCTGTGAGGTACTTCACGACAGGATCTGCCACCTTCTTGAGTTGCTCCGGGCCACTGTAATAAGTTCTTCGCGCTTCCGCGTCCGCTCGGTGATCTGCAGCAACCGTCCCCGCCTTGATCTGCTCGGTGGACTTGGAAACGGTCGTCGGGACAATTCCATGTTCCTCGTTGTACGCCAGCTGGATGGTTCGTCGGCGTTCCGTTTCATCAATCATCCTCGCCATTGAGTCCGTGACACGGTTGGCATAGAGGATGACTTCGGAGTTGGCGTTCCGCGCCGCGCGGCCCGCCGTTTGGATCAGCGAGCGTTCCGAACGAAGGAAACCCTCCTTGTCCGCATCGAGGATGGCGACGAGAGAAACCTCGGGTAAGTCGAGGCCCTCGCGGAGGAGGTTGATCCCCACCAACACATCGAATTCGCCCATCCGGAGATCGCGGAGGATATCAACCCGCTCAAGCGCTGGGATGTCGGAGTGCAAGTAGCGAATACGCACGCCGAACGATTCGAGATAGTCCGTGAGATCCTCCGCCATGCGCTTTGTGAGCGTTGTGACGAGCACGCGTTCTTTGCGCATGGTCCTTGTTCGAATCTCGGCCAGGAGATCATCTATCTGACCTTCGATCGGCCGGACTTCAACCTCAGGATCCAAAATGCCCGTAGGACGGATCACCTGTTCGACGACGATTCCCTCGCTCTTCTCCAACTCGTAGTCCGCAGGCGTAGCGGAGACGAATATGAGTTGGTTGTGGAAGCTCTCAAATTCCTCAAACGTCAACGGTCGGTTATCGAGGGCGCTAGGAAGGCGGAAACCGTGCTCAACCAGCATCAGCTTGCGCGCACGGTCTCCGTTGTACATCGCGCGTACTTGCGGAACGCTCGCGTGGCTTTCATCAATCACCATCATCCAGTCATCGCCATAACTGGAATTGAAATAGTCCAGGAGGCAATGCGGGCGTGTGCCTGCCTCACGGCCATCCATGTGGCGTGAGTAGTTCTCGATACCCGAACAATAACCAACCTCGCGCATCATCTCGATATCGAACAAAGTGCGTTGCTCCAGGCGTTGAGCCTCGACAAGCATGCCTTCATTGCGCATGATCGCCAGTCGCCAGTTGAGTTCCTCTTTGATCGTTTCGATTGCACTGTTGGTCTGTTCTTTCGACGTCACGAAATGCTTGGCTGGGTAGATCGTGAGGACGTCCTCTATGTCAGAAAGCACCGCGCCTGAGACAGGATGAACCTCCGATACTTTCTCTATTTCATCACCCCAAAACGTGAGTCGGTAGGCTTGATCCTCCAGATAAGCGGGAAAGATCTCCACGACATCACCGCGAACGCGAAACGTACCGGGCGCGAATTCGAAGTCGTTGCGGGAATAGTAGATGTTGATGAGCTGTCGGAGTAGCACGTCGCGGCTGGTTACCATGCCAGGCTCTACCTGCACAATTTGCGCTTTGTATTCTTCCGGATTGCCGAGTCCGTAGATGCAGCTTACTGAAGCCACAATGATTACATCCCGCCGCTCACTTATGATCGCGGAGGTGGCGCGCAGCCTGAGAC
>JBBKWZ010000241.1:0-4735 GCA_037969195.1 Rubricoccaceae bacterium
ACGATCAGGCATCTGTTCCGTTGGTTTCGAGTTGATGAAGGATCATGGGCACCGCCTTAAGGAATCGGGATTCCTTGAGCGATGACAGGACGAGGGAGGTCTGGGTGCCGCGAACGCCGGGGATATGTTGGATGCGGCCCAGCAGGCCTTCGAGAGCGGCAGTGTTCTGGACGCGCACCTTGAGGATGTGCGAGCCCTCTCCGGTGATCGAATGCAGTTCCTGCACCTCGTCCATTTCGGTCACGGCGTCGACGAATTCGGAATAGTGGTCTGAGCCCGCCGAGATCACGCGGACGAATGCGGTGATGTCGACGTGCAGGCGCTTTGGATCGACCACCGCGTGGTACCCCGCAATCACCCCGCGCTCCTCAAGCTTTCGCATCCGCTCAGAAACAGACGGCACGGACAAATCAACAGCTTCTGCAAGCTCCGTCCGCTTCATGCGGCCGTCCCTTTGAAGGAGGTCGAGAATCTGAGCGTCTATGGCATCGATCTTCTCCATGCGAAGATGTTGAGCTTAGGTTGTTCAGTACAATCGGCAAAAACTACGCGTTTGTTAAGGTGATTATCAACGGTGGCCTTAAAAAGAGTGGATGAGTTCACGGAATGCTCTAATTCATTGAGGCTGAAAGCGACCAACAGGGCTTCCAGAGGCCGCGGGCGTATTTTCTCGCCTCGCAATTCGGGCCCGTAGCTCAGTGGTAAGAGCAGTCGACTCATAATCGATTGGTCGTAGGTTCAAGTCCTACCGGGCCCACCATATCATTCCGACCAAGCCCCGCGCGGCCCCCGCCGCGACTGCATCGCACTCGCCCTACCGGGCCCACCATATCATTTCTTCGCCTCTCATACCTTGTTGCAAATCCAGATCAGACCACTCTCCGCCAATAGCATGTTCCGCCACTCCCTTTGCCTCTTTGCGCTATTCGTTGCGCTCCTTTCTACATCCACTGCCAGCATTGCCCAGCCAGGGATGGCTCCGACGGCCGCAGAAGCCGCAGCATTTGTAGAAGAAGCTGAAGCAACCCTGTACGATCTCGGAGTCAAGGCTGGTCGTGCTGCGTGGGTACAGGCCAACTTCATCACGTTCGATACAGAAATCCTCGCCGCTGAAGCGAACGAGAACTACGTGGCCGCCGCCGTTGAACTTGCTGGACGGGCCGCCCGCTTCAACGGCCTTGACTTACCGTACGATGTGGAACGCAAGCTGAACATGCTTCGGACGGGCATGACGATGCCTGCGCCGAGTGATCCCGCCAAAACGACGGAGCTCACGCAGATCTCAGCTCGAATGGAGAGCACATACGGTCGTGGCGAGTACTGCACGGAAGACGGTGTATGCCGCGACCTCGGCGACTTCGAAGAGGTGATCGACAATTCGCGCGACGCCGAAGCGCTGGCGGAGGCGTGGGCTGGCTGGCGCACGATCTCTCGTCCGATGCGCGACGATTACACTCGCTTTGTCCAAGTGATGAACGAAGGCGCGCGTGAGCTTGGTTTTGCGGACGTCGGGGCACTCTGGCGCTCGAATTATGATATGCCACCGGATGACTTTGCAGCCGAGCTGGATCGGTTGTGGAATCAGGTTCGTCCGCTCTATGAAAGCCTCCACTGTTTTGTCCGCGCCAAGCTCGCCGAGGAATATGGCGAGGACGTTGTTGCCCTCGACGAGCCCATCCCGGCGAGTCTGCTCGGCAACATGTGGGCGCAGGAGTGGGGCAACATTTTCGAGATTGTCGCTCCCGGCGACGCGGATCCTGGCTACAACCTGACAGCCCTTTTGGAGGAGCACCGCTATGATGCCCTCGGAATGGTCCGCACCGGCGAGGCGTTCTTCAGTTCTCTTGGGCTCGATCCTCTGCCGGAGACTTTCTGGGAGCGCTCCCTCTTCACCGAGCCTGCCGACCGCGACGTAGTGTGTCACGCCAGCGCATGGGACTTGGACGACATGGATGACCTGCGCATCAAGATGTGCATTGAAATCAATGGGGAAGACTTCCAGACCGTCCACCACGAGCTGGGTCACAACTACTACCAACGCGCTTACAACCACCTTCCCGTTCTCTACCGAGGTAGTGCCAACGATGGATTCCACGAAGCTCTTGGCGATGCCGTGGCGCTTTCCATCACCCCAGCCTATCTCGTGCAAATTGGCTTGCTGGATGAAGAGCCATCTGCCGACAAAGACATTGGCCTGCTCCTCCGCGATGCGCTCGACAAGATCGCGTTCCTTCCGTTCGGCCTCCTTGTCGATCAATACCGCTGGAAAGTCTTCTCAGGCGAAATCGGCCCGGACGAATACAACGGCGCGTGGTGGAATCTCCGCGAGCAGTATCAGGGCATTCAGGCCCCCGTTGCCCGAACCGAAGCGGACTTCGACCCCGGCGCCAAATACCACGTTCCTGCAAACGTGCCGTACACGCGCTACTTCCTCGCACGCATACTCCAGTTCCAGTTCCATCGCGCGCTGTGCGAAGCCGCTGGCTACGAAGGTGTCCTCAACCGCTGCTCGATCTTTGGCAATGAAGTGGCTGGAGAACGCCTCAATGCCATGATGCAGATGGGCGCGAGCCGTCCGTGGCCCGAAGCGTTGGAAGCCCTTACCGGCAGTCCGCAGATGGACGCGACGGCCATTCTCGACTACTTCGCACCGCTCAGTTCGTGGCTCGATGAACAGAACGAGGGACGTACCTGCGGGTGGTAAACCCCATCGCCTCTTTTCCCTCCATCACCTTCGGCACAAGCTGGGGTCCACTATGGCGTACTCTGTTTCTGCCTTCGCAACCGCGAGTTTTCGCAGCTCAGATACTTACGTTGATGTAACGGTGTCAGACGCGGCGACTGGCCTTCCCGTAGAGGATCTCGACGCGACAAATTTCGATATCCGGTTCACGGGACAGACGGCGGATATTCTACACTTCAAAATTGAAGGACCCGGCCTTTACTCTATGACGGTGACGTGGCCGTTCTCGCAGGGCGGCTGGGGTCAAACTGGCTTTTATCGACTGTTCGTTTCAATCAAGAAAGAGGGTTCGGAAGTCCCGAATAACAGTCCGGGTCCGCTAACCTCGTCGAGACCACGTGCGGAGGCCCTATCCCGGGAGTTGCGGAAGAAGGACATTTTCCTGGGCCAAACGGTTTGCCCACTTTGGGTAGATGAACCGATTTAATGGCCGTTGAAACGAGGAGCACGTGAACATCCTCGACTTCTTCGCGCCTCTCAGGACGTGGCTTGACGAGCAGAACGAACGGCTATTCTGCGGCTGTTATTCCTCCATCAAAGATGCTCCATGACAGGTAGGCTAGGTCAACAGTTCATCTGTGCCTGAATACAGGAGAATAAATTCGCGTCCAGAGTAGAGTAGTAGTCAGGCCCTGCGAGTCCCAACCACACGTGTCATTTCTTGAAAACTCGTTTCGCCGCTCAACACGAGCGCTCGTACGGAATCCGAGAGTGTCCTCATGCCGTCTTTCGATGCCTGCTTACGAACGGCATCTTCGTCGAGGAAACCATCAGACTTTGCGATGATTGACCGGATGGCAGGGCTGATCTGCAGCATCTCCGCGATCGCCCTCCTCCCACGATAGCCCGTACCACCGCACTCCAGGCAATCGGGGTTGTTGCCAGCGCTATGCATAGCCGCTCCTGCGAGGTCTTTTTTCAAGAATCCCGCGAGCCTTAGCATCTCGGGTTCCTCCTCGGCGCTTTCCTTGCAGTCTGGGCATAGCACTCGGACAAGTCTTTGGGCGACGACCAGATTTATCGAATGGGCCACCAGGAAGGGCTCAATCCCCATCATATAGAGCCTTGATAGAGCACTTGGGGAATCGTTCGTGTGAAGGGTTGAAAATGTGAGATGGCCTGTATTGGCAACATGAACGGCGAGGATTGCCGTGTCTTGGTCACGGATTTCGCCCACCATAACAACGTCCGGATCGTGCCGCAGGATGAACCGAAGTGCATCGACAACACCGAGTTTGTGGCTAATCCGCAATTGGCGGACGCCAGGCAAAACGTATTCGACGGGATCTTCCGCGGTAATTACGTTGCGTTTGGGAGAGATAATTTCCTGCAGCGCCGCATAGAGAGTTGTGGTTTTGCCGGAGCCTGTAGGTCCGGTGAGTATGACAATTCCCGTAGGCTGCCGAATTGCATCTCGAAAAATGGCCAAGTCCTCTGACGAGAGCCCGAGTTCTTCGAGGCTGGCAATGACTTTTCGGTCATCGAGCACCCGAACGACTACGCTTTCCAGTTTTGCCCTGCCGTTCGCGCCTGCGACGGGCAAGACTGAAACCCTAAAACGGATTAGCGTGCCGTCGATCTTTCTCTGTATGAAACCATCCTGACCACGCTCGCGCTCGAATCGGTCAACATTTAGGGCTTGGTCCTTCACCACCGCCAGGAGAGCTTCAGGTCGGGCGAACTTTTCCACATACCAGGGCTCGAGATCCCCATTCAATCGGAAATGAATACCGACATGTCCATCTTGATTTGGGAAAATGTGGATATCAGAGGCGCCCCGATGGACAGCTTCCACCAAGGCGGCTTCAAATAGGTTGATGAGCGCAGATCGGGCGATCTCGGCTTCCAGTGACTCCTCAACTACGTCCACCTCCATGCCATCGTCCCCGAGATCAACGACGGATTCGGAGGTCTGAACGCGCTCGAAGTACTCGTTTCGGTGAAGATCACCTCCGGCGAGGAGGCCCAGCAGGAAGCTTTCCGGCGCATACT
>JBBKWZ010000242.1:0-9451 GCA_037969195.1 Rubricoccaceae bacterium
ACCTCCACGCGTACGCCCGCTACGCCAGCGCCGACGGGCGCCAACGCTTCGTCTCGGGCGGCGGCGGCGCGTACCTCTACCCCACGCACCAGCTCCCCACCCACCTCCACCTCCCCACACAGCCGCACTACGAGGAAAACGAGGCGCCGCGGTTCGAGGAGTTTTCGCTCGGCGGGGTGAACGCGGACCCCGTCCCGTCGGCGGCCCGGAAGACCGTGGCCCCGATTCGCCCGGAGTCGGCCACGCTGAAGTCTGCGAGTTCGAAGACGACGCGCTCGGAAGGTGACACGGCGAAGGCGGCCGTCTTCCCGCGGCGGCGGCGGTCTCAGCGGCTGGCTCGGCTGAGCCTCCAGTTTCCGATCTACAACACGAGCTTCGCCGTCTTCATCGGGTCGTTCTACCTGTTCCTGTCGTGGCTCGTACAGAGCGCCAGCAAGATCCAGCCTCCCTCGTTCATGCAGGTCCTCGCCGCAATCGGCGACGAGCCGTCCGCGCAGACGACGCTCGCGGCAATGGTGGGCGTGTGGCACGACCTCTCGCACGCACCGCTGGCGGTCCTCACGGTGATGGTCTTGATCCTGGGGCTCGTAGGGTTTGCGGACGCCCGCGGGAAGGCGAAGTGGGTCCTCGGCATCGTCCACGCCACGGCCCATGTCGTGTTAATGGTGGCGCTGACGGGGCTCTTCGCGGCGTTCAACCTCAACGTACTAGGGCTGACTGAGGACGCTGTGCTGCAGGTGATGCTCTTCACGGCCGAGATGGTGGGGCTGGGCGGACTCACGGGGGGCTTTCTCTTTGGACTCTACCTCTACCTGACGCACCTCCTCCTGCCGGGCGTTCACACCAACGAGGTGCTCCTGTGCCAGCGGCGGCAGGACTTCAAGCACATCCTCCGACTCCACATCGACCGCGAGGGCGGGCTGACCCTCCATCCCATCGGTATGCGGAAGGTCCCAAAAGCGTGGACCTACCGCCCTGATGCCGGGCTAGGCGAGGCGTGGTTCGAACCAGCCGACGGGCGGCCCATCACCGACCGGGTGGCGCTCATCGAGCCCCCGGTTCGCCTGGCGCCACAGCCATTCGCAGGACGATGGACGGTGCAGACCGAAGCCCCCAACTCGACTCCTGAAGCTTGATGGGCCATGTTTCAACAAGGCTGGGACACATCTAGCTATCCATTGCCGTTACCCTCTGTGTCCATTGCCATTACCTTCCGGAGGAGCCCTGATCATGAGCACCACAGCCGCGAACGCCATCCCCAGCGAAATCGTCTCTCTTCTTGAGACACGCCAGTATGCTGATGCCATTGCGTTGCTGGAAAATCGTTTGGCCGAAACACCGACCGGCGATGGTTTCGCCTTGCTGGGTCTGGCCCACTTTCAACAGGAAGCCTACGCAGAAGCAGCGACCAGCTATGCTGCGGCCCTGGAGATGGATGCGGGTAATCTTGATTGGCGGGAGATGTTGGCTAGCGCTCAACGGAATGCTGTTGCCGAACTGAACGTGGCGGTTCCGGACGTGATTTTCTTCGACCGGAAGGAGCTATTGGCCGGCCCGATCGTTGTGGAGGGCACATTACCGTCCGTTTCCCCTCCACCTCGACGACGCAGCGCGACGAGGTGGCTACGGGACCTGATTGGTGATTCGTGGGGTGTTTTTGTTAGCGTCGTCATGGAGTTTGTGACTTGGCTGATCGGCCGATTCTTGGGATATCGAGACGAGGTATGGACCAATTGGTATCGCCGGCCTTTCCTACTTGGTGTCCTGACCCTAGCTCACATGCGCAACAGGCTTAGCCGCCTGAATCTCAAGAATACCTATCCAGATGGTGAATTGACAGGATTTGCCGATCCCGGGTTGACTCCCCCAGCAGGCGTCCGACACTACCGAACGACGAATGGCACGTGGAACAACTTGCAGAATCCCAAAGAAGGTGCAGCGGGAACCCGATTTTTGCGCAATGTGGACGATGACGTCGCCAAGCCCGCATCAGAAGAACTACTGACACCAAACCCTCGGGAACTGAGTCGAATCTTTCTGACTCGGGAGGACTCGATGAAGGAAATCCCCTTTCTCAACTTACTGGCCGCATCGTGGATCCAATTTCAAAACCACGACTGGATAAGCCATGGAGAAGTAATGGCGGATGACCTGATTGAGATTCCGCTAGCGGACGACGACCCTGCGCGCACTCGCTTCTGGCAAACCAAAATGTTTGTCAGCAAGACACAACCCGATCCCACACGGCACGATGACAAAGAAAAGACACCGGTCACCTTTATCAACGAAGTTACCCACTGGTGGGACGGTTCACAGATCTATGGCAGCGACCAGAAAACAGCCGACCACCTGCGCAGTCACGTTGATGGCAAGCTGAGACTCAACGGCGATCGCACGCTACCGTTGAATAAAAAGCGGATGGAAGAAACTGGATTTGTGCGTAATTGGTGGGTCGGATTGACAATGCTGCACAACGTGTTCGTGCTTGAACACAACGCAATATGCGACAGCCTCATACGTGCCTATCCAGATTGGAGCGACAACCAGTTGTACAATGTGGCACGCCTCATTAATGCCGCGGTGATGGCCAAAATCCACAGCATCGAATGGACTCCGGCGGTATTGCCAAATCGCGTTTTGGATTCCGGCCTGAACGCCAACTGGTACGGTCTGTTGACCAACCTACTGACGCCAAGAAGTGAGCGCAAAACGGTGGCCAGAATCAACATCAGCAACCCCGAGATGGGTGGTATCGTCGGCAACCCCATTCGGCGATTCGGAGAACCCTATGGTCTGAGCGAGGAGTTTGTTGAAGTCTACCGCTTGCATTCGTTTTTGCCAGAAGAACTGCATTTGAAAAGCATCGGCAAGAACGGAGAAGTGGAGAAAATGCCCTTTGTCGCTTCCCGACAAGCCGGCTCGCGAAAGATCACTGAGCGCATACCCGTAGCCGATTTATTCTATTCGTTTGGCACCCAGCACCCAGGTCAACTTGTACTTAACAACTTCCCTAAGTTCATGCAGGAGATGAGCATTCCCGGCAATCCGCTCTTTGATCTCGGTGCTGTAGATATTTTGCGAGCTAGGGAACGAGGAGTTCCTCGATACAATGAATTCCGTCGTCAGTTAGGACTCAACCCGATCAGATCATTTGAAGATCTGAACGACGATCCCGACACGGTGCGCAAGCTGAAAGAAGCATACGGTCACCACCCCGCAGACGTCGAAAAGCTGGATCTGCTTATCGGCACCTTGGGTGAAAGCCATCGACCGGACTTTTTTGGCTTTGGGGAAACAATGTTCCAGATTTTCATTCTGAACGCTTCACGTAGGCTCCAGGCAGATCGCTTCTATACGACGTGTTATAACGAGGAAACCTATACGGAACTTGGTCTGGAGTGGATCGACGCAACGGATTTCAAGACCGTATTGCTGCGACACTACCCCGAACTCGCCAGAACCGGCCTCGCCAATGTCGGAAACGCTTTCGAACCGTGGGATACAGACGAACGACTAGACCCTGCCCGCCACCCGCTACGTGCATATGTAAAAGAAATTAAATCAGATCCCTGGAAGGGTGATTCGTACAAGTGAGGACGAGCGTGCTTTGATTGACTATTTGAACAAAGTTCAATTATAGAAACAGACTTATAAAAACTTTGCCTACAACTGGTTTCTTTGATCTGTTCGGCTTGATCGGCCGTCTGATGATGGGGAGGCTACGGAGAGTGGCGGCGAGCGAAACGATTACCAAGTGGCTGCAGCGACAGACTGAGCGACAAGGAAGCAAAAACATCATCCTCAATTTGTTCGTGCGTAGGATTCTGCTGGTGTCTGGTGTCGAACTCTCCAGGCACATTCTGGCTGATCCACCGACCAGCTGCGCCTACGCGGCTGGCACGCTAAAGAAGAAGGCGATGGACTTTTTGGCTCCCAATGCATTGACTACTTCTCAGGATGATCAGTGGCGGGTGTTGCGCGCCTACAACGAAAAGGTTCTTCAGGCTGGGTCACATCACGTTTACCAGGGTGCGTTCTTGAATCATGTCCACGAGGCGTTTGCTCAACCCATCCGCAACATGCCTGATGTACGGCAACGAATGGGACAGGTCATGTTGGCTGCAGTTTTTGGCGAGGACAATGCACCCAACCATCTGATTCAGGATGTCCAAAGACTGTTTGCACAAGTCGGTCTGCGAACCGCGTTGTTGGGCAGCAAGTTGGTTGATGAAAGAGATCAATTCCAGAAAACCCTTGAGCAACTGTGGCGAAACAAGGCAAGTAAACGCAATCATTCCCTATTAGGGCTGGCTCATGAGGCTGTTCCGGAGATGGATGAACGCTATCGAAGTGAAGAATTTCTCGTCCATCAAATCCCCAATTGGATGTTCACGTTTACGGGCTCCGGCTCGGATTTGTTGGCACGATCACTGGCGATGATCCTGGCTCGCCCGGAGATTATGAAAGTTGTACAGCTAGAGATTTCCAAACAAGGGTCGCCTACTCGGGCACAGACTATTAACAGACTCGACTTCATCGAGGCTTGTATTATGGAGACGGGGCGTCTCTATCCGCCGGTTTCCAAGACTTTGCACAAGGCATGCCAACGGGACGAGTTTGGAAGTGTCGAAATCGTAGCGGGAACAGAGATTTTGCATTTATTCGCGCTAACCAACCGTGATATAGAACTTGACACCCGCGCCAACAATTTCCTGCCAGAACGTTGGATGGACGAGCACGACTCCGTGCATCAACTCTATCCCAATCTGTTCTTGAGTGGCGCCAGGGCTTGCCCCGGAAGGAACCTGATCCTCTTCATCGCCAAAGCCGCGATTGCTTATCTCTTGAGCAACCAATTTCATCAGGCTAAAAAGAACAACTTGACCGATGACCCAGTGCCATTCACATTCCCTGAGGAAGTGCTACAGTTCTAACAGACGGTTGCGCGTTCGCGGAGTCAACGCAACGAGAATATGAGAGATTTGTGCTCAAGAGCTATTTTACAGTGCTGCCTTTGCTTGGAACTAGGCCTTTTACTCTCTCAAGTCGGCACTATCCGCCGATCGATCCTAATGTCGCATCATGAATGAGATGCTTGGTGGCATGCAGTTTGAGCAAACAGATGATGTTGACGTAGGGACACAGAACACTGAGCAGCTGCGAATGATGAAGGCAGAGGTGGATGCCCTTCAGGTCCACGTCATGGGCGCTGCCAAACCTTGGTATAGGCAAGCCTCGACACTTATCGCGATCCTTGCCCTTGTCTTTTCGTTTGGTACCACATTCGTTTCCTACACTCGAACAAAGGAAATGGACAGGCACGCGGCCCTGGTTGAACTCCGCTCTCTGATGCAGAGAATCGTTGCCATACCCCGTGAATCCTTTGAATTGACTAACGAGTATGAAGGTAGACCCATTGAAGCCAGCCAAATGGCGGGCTTCATAAATAATGAAAATCTAATTCTAACCCAACAGGCGGTCGCTATTCTAAATCAGATACCTGATTTAGTCTCAGGCGCAGATTATTACGCTATTGGACAGGGCTTTCTATCCTCAGGCGAGAACGATGCTGCCATCGATTTATTTGAGCACGCGGCGCAGCGGGCTACGACTGCCACAACAGCTGTCGCTGCATACAGGTCGCTTGGCGCTGCCGGATTCATTGATGGACAATTCGAGACCGGACGGATTGCATGGAGAGAAGCCATGGACATCTTTACAACAAGATTTGCTGATGCGCCGATCAGCGTTCAACATTACACGCACGCCTTTACAATGATGCGTTGGGCACAATACGAAGCCGCGGCCGGTGAGTGCGACGCTGCAACCGAACTCATTCGGGGCGCAAGGAGGCATTCGAACACGTTTGCTCCAGTTGGATCAGAGCCTCTTCTTTTTGAGATGCAGCAGACGGAAGAGGTCGTTAGTAATTGTGCCACGGTCTCGAACGAGCCCAAAAAGAACAACTGATGCTAAATCAGTCGTTCAGGTCGACGCTGCTAGACGTAGTGAAACAAACAGATTTAGCCGGACTCATCCCTAGTACACAGAGTCCAGGTGCAGCATTTTTCGACGCAAAATCAACGTCGTTTTGAGCGACATCGACACCTCAATCTGGTCAACGATATCCTTCGTGCTTGGACGATCCATTTACTTAATCGCAGACTCTAACATCCTTGCCTGTTGATGTTCGCTCATGCGGTGAGAATCTCCCTGAAGTACTCGTTCAGGAGACGATCATTCGGATCGTACTGCGTCCGGTATCGCTCGAGCGTTTCCAAGCGGTTCCCGAACGCCCTCTTGGCCTGTTCCGGAGTTATGGATTTCGTCTGATTGAACAACGGAATCCCACCGTTGTCGCTGCAGAACTGATTGTATGCTACCAAGAATTTCTCCCATGCAAGTCCCCCAGTCGAAACGGGGTCGAGAGTCATGACTTCCGTGTCGAACGAGTATGACAGAAGCGAGCTGGTATCCTTCGAAATTCTATAACCCACGTTCAACAGGTTGCACCGATAACCGTATTCGCGGTAATAGGCCCTGCAGAATTCGAAATAGGCCCGCAGTTTTTCCGCGTACGCCTCCTTAGGGAACGCCCAGATGCTGAACGTGTAACGAGTCCAGTTCGATTTGTGGGGATACCGAATGATCTGGTCGGTGGGGCTTGTGCAGCGGTCCTTGAGAAATATTCGAAGGATCGTCAGCATGAAACGATTAAACGTGTCGACGATGAAGTACCGCAATCGTTTGATCGGGATGAACCTCGTTACGATGAACCCGAGACCGGGCGCGAGCGATTTCCACGCCGTGTTGCGAAAACGCCAGAGCAAACGATTCGGTTTACCGAGAACATCGTCATACCTCCTAAATTCTACGGCGACGCGATCGAGGAACGGAAGGAGGTACAGCATCATTGATTCGGACTGCTGAGTCACGTTGGGAAGCGCCTTCTCAAACTCATCGAGACTATATGTTTTGTGTCGCACGGCCATCATCTGATGTGGTTTGACACGAAACGTGACTTCGTACACGACCCCCATGAGCCCATAGCTAGATCGCACAACTTGCAGTAGCTCGGGTTGATCCTCCGTGATCTCCAGGAGTTCACCCGCCGGAGTGACCATCTTGATGCCGGTCGCGTACGAGCATACCTGCCCAAACTCATCAGGCATCGAAGCGTCCTTTGTCCCCCCGCAAGCAGCGCTTCCCAAGGTCAGATTGCCCAACTCGACATTGACGTAAAACTGGAGCCCGTGCTTTCGTAGTTCGTGAGCCACGTCGATGTAGAGAGCGCCACCCTGCGCTGTCACTGTGGCAGATCCGATGTCGAGGATCTTATTCATATTCGTCATATCAATCACCGTACCCTCATCGGCGACCCCACATCGGGTGGTGGAGTGGTTGGACCCAACCGCCCGAACAGGAGTGGGATACCGATCCCTATCGTTGATGACCTCGGCGATCTCTTCTACACTTTGCGGCTTGACGACGGCCTTGGGATGAGAAATAAGGCTGCCCTCCCAATTCTGCATAGGGGAGGCGGAGGCGGAGGCAGAGGCGGATTCCATACGATTCTTTTGGTTACAATTGGGCCTCAATCTATGTCTTTTGTGGAGATGATCGTCTTGGAGTGGAGCTACGTGTCCCTTGGGCAGTCGCAAAGCTATGCTCGTCGGCAATTTCGCATCGACGAGGGCGAAGACTTCGACCGCGGCACCGGTCCACGCGCCTTCGAATCGTTACGCGGCTGCCTGTTGGAACCCTAATGAGGCGCGCCTCGCTCTCCACTGAGGGGGCACTCGGAACCAAATTCCCAAACCCCATAGTATCCCATTGCCCGTTGGCGACAGCCGGTTCGAGAACGTCTTTGCGAGAGCGAATCGTTACCGCTGGAATCGGTCTGCCGGATCGACATCCATGGTATAGTCGAGATTCCTGGAACCCCGAGGCGTACAATCACTTTAGCATTCCCCAAAACCGCGTGCCATGCCTTCGCACAGATCGATCCTCAATGTCGTCCCCGCCCAACCGCTGAGCATGGGAGGCTTTCGCGTGAAGCAACCGCTTCCGCATCCAAGTCTGGAGCACGTAGATCCATTTCTCCTACTGCACCACGCCAGCAACCACGTTGATGCGGGTAGCCAGCCCAACAATGAAGGCGTTGGCCCTCATCCGCACCGCGGTTTCGAGCCTGTTACGTTCATCTACAAGGGCGGAGTGCACCATCGGGATTCCCGAGGTAACGATAGCGTCATCGGCGAAGGCGGTGTTCAGTGGATGACGGCAGGGATGGGGATCATCCACAGCGAACGCCCGCCGCAAGCCTTGACAGATTCTGGAGGAGAGCAGGAGATCATCCAATTGTGGATCAACCTGCCGATTGAAGACAAGGGTGTTCAGCCCCGCTACCAGGGACTTCAGGCCGACCAGATTCCTTCAATCGCCTCGGATGACGGCCTGGTCTCGATTCAAGTAGTCGCGGGGCGGCTTCACGAAATCGAAGGGCCGATCGAAACCCACAGTCCGATTCTGGCGCTGAATGCGTCATCCCTGGCCGGAGGAACCATCGACATCCCAATCCCTGAGTCGTTCAGTGCTTTCGCGTACATCCTCGATGGTGCAGTTGAAATCAACGGCGAACGGCACGTTGCGGGAGGAAATCTCGTTCACTTCGCGCGAGATGGCGATAGCCTCGGGATCGATGCAACCGAGGATTCGCGTGCGCTCATCATGGCAGGCGAACCACTCAATGAGCCCGTCATGTCTTCCGGCCCATTTGTGATGAGCAGCACGACAGAAATCCTCGAAGCCATGCGCGATTACCAGATGGGCAAGATGGGTTTTCTCGTCGAGGAGTTCTGAGCAGGATCCCTTAAAACAAACCGACGGGATCCACATCCACGTTGATGCGGAAGCCCTTCTTCGGCGGACCGACGCGCTTGGTCGTCGCACGGACGAATCCCGCCAGAGCAGACGCTGGAACTGAGCGCGGCGCCTTTAGGAGCGTGTGGAAGCGCCACTGCCGTTTGACGCGACCCACAAACGCAGGCGTTGGCCCGAGAATGGCCGCTCCCTGAACGTCCTTTGCCAGCTCGTCCGTCCACAATTCGGCTAGTCGTCGAGTGCTGCTCTCCTCTGGTCCCTTGAACTCAATGCCGATCATGCGTCCAAATGGTGGATAACCAAAAGTCAGCCGCTCATCCAATTCGTGCTCAACGAAGCTTTCAAAATCGTGCGTGAGGGCGAATCTAATGGCTGGATGGTCGGGGTTGCGCGTCTGAAGAATCACCTCGCCGGGCAGGTCGTGCCGGCCCGCACGCCCGGAGACCTGCGCGAGTAGTTGAAACGTTCGCTCAGTCGAACGGAAATCGGGCATAAGCATCCCCGTGTCGGCGTCTACGACGCCAACCAACGTTACCTGGGGGAAATCGAGGCCCTTCGCTACCATCTG
>JBBKWZ010000243.1:0-15999 GCA_037969195.1 Rubricoccaceae bacterium
GGGCGGGTCCGCTTTGGGTGGCTTTTGGGGTACTTCTCGTTCCATTCATGGCGACAAACGGTCTCTTGACAGGACTCCAGTTTTGGGAGTACCCACTGATCAATCTCGATCCGACATCCGTCAGTGATCACATCGTTTGGTACGACGACGCGAACAATGTTGGCGTTCGTTTGACCAGCATTCCCCTTGACGACTTCCTGTACGCATTCCTGCTGATCGGGATAAACGTTGCCCTTTTCGAACAGCTCTCAAAACGCGTCAGCGAACGAAAAGCGGTACGCAAAATCTAAAATGTTGCAAACTCCCAATCCCATTAATCATCAGATGAGCAGCGTGCCTCTCATACTCCTGACCGGCGCGACAGGCTACGTTGGCGGCAGGTTGCTTCCCGAGTTGGAAAAAAGAGAGGTGAGGCTTCGATGTCTAGCCCGTCGCCCGGAATACCTAAAACCGAAAGTTGCCGCAATCACGGAAGTCATTGAGGGTGATGTCCTTGAACCGGAAAGTTTGCGAGCGGCAATGGAAGGAGTGGACGTTGCCTACTACCTGATCCACTCGATGGGTTCAGGTGGCTCGTTCGAAGAAAAGGACAGAGAAGCTGCGAGAAATTTTTCCGCTGCCGCGAAAGAGGCTGGCGTTGGTCGAATCATCTATTTGGGTGGACTTGGGCACGAAGCTGAGGAATTGTCGGCACACCTTAAGAGCCGCCACGAAGTCGGGCAGGTTCTTCGGGAATCCGGAATCCCCGTTGTTGAGTTCCGGGCGTCGATTGTCATTGGTTCGGGTAGCCTGTCGTTCGAGATGATTCGGTCACTCGTGGAAAGACTTCCATTCATGATTATGCCGAAGTGGGTTTCTGAACTTGCCCAACCAATTGCGATCGAGGATCTGATAGCCTACCTACTTTCTAGTCTGGACGTGGCTATTGAGGAGTCCACAATATTTGAGATCGGAGGGGCCGACAAGGTCTCTTACGGAGACATCATGCATGTCTACGCGGGCGTTAGAAACATGAGGATCTGGGCGGTCCCCGTTCCGGTGCTGACGCCATATCTCTCAAGCCTTTGGTTGGGACTTGTAACACCACTGTACGCCCGGATCGGTCGAAAACTCATTGAGAGCATTGCCCACTCGACAGTGGTTAGAGACCCGAAAGCGTTGAGTACGTTTGATGTTGAGCCGATGGGTATTGAACCGGCCATCAGGCGTGCTCTTGAAAACGAAGATCAAGAGTACGCGATGACAAGATGGTCAGACGCGCTATCGTCCTCTGGAGTCCCCGCAACGTTCTCAAAGTCGAGTTTCAAAGCGAGGCTCATTGACTCGCGAACAGCCTCGGTTCCGACCTCACCGAACAACGCGTTCCGACCCATCGCTCGAATCGGTGGCGAAACGGGTTGGTATGCCTGGACGTGGCTCTGGCGCGTTCGAGGCTTCCTCGACCTCCTAGTCGGAGGAGTCGGAACTCGCCGTGGGCGTCCTTCTCCTGACGCCCTGCGCGTTGGTGACACGCTCGACTTCTGGCGGGTGGAGATTTACGAACCCAATGAGAGGCTGCGTCTTGCCGCGGAAATGAAACTGCCCGGCCGGGCGTGGTTGGAGTTCGAGGTTTCGGGCGACGAGGACTCCTCCACGATTAGGCAGACGGCCAGTTTTGACCCGGTAGGTCTTTTCGGAAGGATGTACTGGTACGCGCTCGTCCCTTTGCACTATCTCGTGTTTGGCGGAATGCTCAGGGGGATCGCAAGAGCGGCGACTTCACCTGAGCAGGAGAACGGAACGCATGACGCGCAGCCGTCACCAGTCACTACCAGCTTGGCATGATTCGCTTCAACGGATTCGACCTACACATATAGCTAGCCAGAATCCGATCAGTTCATTTTAGCACGAGCATTATGAAACTCAAAAAACTCACGATAGCTGAGCGCTTCTTCAACGCGTCCGCGGCTATTTCACTTGTTGTGTCACTCACACTGTGGTTCGTTGGCTTCCAACGGGAAGCATTATTTGTCGGGCTATGGGTTCCATCAATTTTGGGTTGGATGAACTTCTTGACTTTGAAAGAGCAGTCCGGAACTCTCCACACCAATCCCAACAAGGCTGAGGGCTAGACCGAAAATGCAGGCATTTATCGCATTGTTCGCCATGTTCATCGTCGTCATGTTCCTGTTCGGAGTGCTTTACTCGCCGTACTTCCGGGAATAGCATTCGATGAGAAACATTTCTCGACGTTTTATTCCAGCCAGTACAGTAGACGTAGTGCAGATGAAAACCACAAAAGTCGCTTTGGTAGTCCTCGCGGTATTGTCCGGGGTGGGCACGTTGCGTGCACAGGATGTAGCCCCAAACGCAAACGATCTCGTCGGCGCCTCGCAGGTGGATCTGCGCCCCACACCCGACGCAGACGCATACTTTCAAGTACTGCTTATTTCGTCGGTTGAGGACGGCTCAATTTAAGGCTCGTTCTTTGGTTCACCTCTTCAAAGTGGGCGTATTAATCTCGACTGGCGCGCAGTTCGATTTGCGTTTGTGACGGAAGATGGATCGGGCGAGTACTACACTTCCGGCACACTCCGTGGAGATCGAATTGAAGGGCTCACGCATTCGATGGGCAGGGGATTCCTTGCTTATTGGACGGCTACGAGTGCCGATTCGATTGAATAAACTCGGCCGCTATCCAGGCTAATCCTCGCTTCAACGCCCACTTTCTAACCGATACGTGCGGATGACATATATAAAATCCTTCCTATTTCATGGCCTTCGGGGAAATGCCACAACAGTTGACATGGGCTTATTCATTCTGCGCGTCGTTGCTGGGCTTGCATTCATGCTCGTCTTCGAGAAGGTTCTTCCCCGCGATGGCATCTGGGGTCCACAAGAGTGGTTTGTCGCGGATGTGGCGGCGATGGGATTTCCCTTCCCAGAGTTCTTCGCCTGGGCCGCTGCCCTTTCCGAATTCATTGGAGGGATGCTTTTGATCGTTGGTCTATTCACTCGTCCGGCGGCACTTCTAAACGCCGTTGTCACTTTTGTCGCTGCATTTTTACAGCACGGTGGAGACATCGCGCAGACTGGATTGACTGCGTTTGTATTCCTGACCATAACAACGACCCTTCTTCTTTGTGGCCCGGGTCGTTTCAGTATCGATGCGCAGGTTGCTAAAAAGACCTTACAAGTTTCTACTACTTGATTAGCTCCAGTGCATCCAACGCACGTTTTCGGGCCTGGGCATGATCAACAATGGGTTCCGGATACGTTGTTCCGAGAACGATACCAGCGTTCTCGAGGACGTCGGGCGACGCTTCCCAGGGTTTGTGGATGTACTTCGTAGGCAGGTCTCTTAACTCGGGTATCCACTCTCGCACATAAGCCCCCTCCGGGTCGTAGCGCTCACCCTGAGTGATTGGATTGAAGATCCTGAAGAAAGGTTGTGCGTCGGGTCCCGAGCCCGCCACCCATTGCCAGTTGAGCGCGTTGTTTGCCAGATCACCATCCACGAGAGTATCCCAAAACCAATCCTGGCCGTGCTTCCAGTGAATCAAGAGATGCTTCGTGAGAAATGAGCCGACGATCATCCTGACTCTGTTGTGCATCCATCCTAACGCCCAAAGTTGCCGCATTCCCGCATCGACCATCGGATAACCCGTGCGACCTTGCTGCCATCTCCGAAGTTGCTCCGCATCATCGGTCCAGCCGAACCCAGCATACTTTTCCCGGAGCGGTTTGTTTGGTAACGCGGGAAAGTGCCACAGCGAATGGTAGGCGAACTCGCGCCAGCCGATCTCGGAAAGAAACGAGTTGGCTGCTTCACGCATGGGGGCGTTCTGGACCCATGCATTCACCTTCTGCCAGACTTGTCGCGGACTTAGCTCTCCATGATGCAGATAGGGTGATAAGAGTGAGCTTCCCGTCTTGTCAGGACGATTGCGGCGTGTGGCATAATCGATCAGGGCTTCGTCGACGAAAGCGTCAAGACGATCATTTGCTCCTGATTCTCCAGGCCTCCAGAACGCACGTATCTGTGACGCCCAATCGACGTGATCCTGAGCGAAGGCGGTTAGTTCCAGATCGCCAAGAGGATCTGTAGCAGGCCACTTGCCAGGAGCCGGTAGCGATGAGGGTGCCGGGAGAGGCTCCGCGATATCCAGCGAAGCCTGCAGGTTTTTCCAGAAAGGCGTGAACACACGGTACGGCTTGTCTGAACCGGTGCGAATAAGCTCGGGGTCGTGCAGAAGACGGCCGGAGAATCTTCGCGCGGTTACGCCTTCTTCGCTCAGAGATTTGTCGATGATGCTGTCCCGATCACGCAAAGCCGGGAGATAACCTTGATTCCAGAAGACCGCATTCGCGTTCGTTTCATTAATCACCTCTCTAAGGACATTCAGGCTGGACCCTCGCCTGATAATGAGGTCCGAGCCAATGCTCTTCAGGCTTTCCTTGAGCGACTCCAGGCTGCTATGCAGCCACCACCGATGCGCACCACCCGGTGCCCAGGGTTCCTCTTCTTCCGGCGCCCAGATAAAGAGCGGAATAACGGCCTCCGACTTTTCTAGAGCCCGAAAGAGAGCTGGGTTATCCGCCAGGCGCAGGTCGTTCCTAAACCAGACGATCGTAGCACTCATTTCTAACCGTATTGATAAACCCCAAGTCAGCAATAAAGCAGAGCTGGCGAGCGACATCGTACCGCGTACGGGGGATGAGTAAGGTAGCCCAATCCAGCGAACCGCCTCGAATTTGCCTGCTGGCAGCGACTCGAGGGGCTGTGTTCTCTGTCCTACTCCGAGCTTCAGCGTGTAGTCAGCCTACACGAAAATCTTGCTCACAAGCAGGATTACAGCTAGATCATATGCGATGTCAGGCGAATAAGTGGTCGAGTGCGGCGCACTATCTTCGGCCTTGTCTCATCCTGACCACGCAATGGACGAACTAGAGCAAAGGTTGCAAGGCTGTATCCAGAAGCACCTCTCGGTAGCCGCCAATGAGGAGTTCGACATGTCGGTGGAACTGCTCTTGCTCGGCCTGGATTCGATGGGCGCGATTTCCCTTCTGCTCGATGTGGAGGAGGCATTCTTGATCCGGTTTCCCCGGGGTATGATTGATCCTAAGATCTTCCACACAGGGGAAGCGCTCCTCGCGGCAGTCCGCCAGTTGAAGGAAGCGCAACCGGGCCCCTTTACTGCTTAGCCCCGGCGTCCGAGCGGGCAAATAGTGCACGGCGGTCCTTGGCCCAGAGTCGCTCCCGCATCGTCGCGTGCCACGCGCGGTCCTTATCGGTCGAGGGATGAGCCTTATAGAGCACGTCCTCTTCCACTCTCCCCTCGAGGCCCAGTTGCTCGATCATGGTGGTGCCAAATGTCCGGTCGGTGTGCTCCAGCACCCAGGCAACCGGCTCCACCACGCCGTGAGTTTCCAGGAGTGCTAGAAGGCGTCCGTCGGAGAACTCCGCCTCGTGCGCATTGAATAGTCTGATGACGTCCCCGAACTTCATCAGACTTACGTCCAACTCCCACTCAAGCCACTGCTCGAACCCTGCTTCCCGAAACAGATGGAGTGCGGTGAACAGAAACTGGTAGGGAGGCGTGAAGCTGGGGATTGTTGCTCCTTCCATGCCGGGTAACTGCAGCTCTATTTGGTGTTGGATCGCCTCCTCGACAGGAACAACGTACGGGCTTTTGGCCCAGGTTAGGCTGTTGGCGAAATCCACATACAGGAAGGGAATGCCCGGCTTGTCCGAAAGCCGAACATGGCCCGGAAGATGATCCGGATTCAACGCGTAAATGACTTCCATTCGCCGCGGATGAAGCCTGATTGCTCCGGTTTTTCGATCATACCTCCCGGGTTGATACCCCAGCAGTTGCAGCGCTTCGGAGGCCATCTCGCGGGCGCTGGGCGGGATCATAAAGTCAATGTCCTTCAGCATCCGGCCGCCCTGGCCCTGATAAATCGTCGACTCGAAGGTGATCCCTTTAGTGCAGACGAAAGGGACGCCCGACGCCCGCAAGGCCTCGGCGACCCGAGCCGCTTCGCGGCGATAAAGGGTTAGGCGCCAGCGATTGAGTTCGAGATAGTCGGCCAGGTGCCAGGCGATCAATTCCGTCACCTTGATCTCGTTTCGGTCAGCCAGCTCCAGCACGTGCAGGGCCAACAGTGGAAGGGTCTGATGGCGCATGGCTTGCTCCAGCAATTCACCCCATTGGAAGCCAGGATCCCGCAGAAGCTTCGCGAGCAACTCCGGCTCCTCTTCGGCACGTCCGGTGCATAGAAGCTCGAGAGCCTCCCACTCGAGCCCCAGCCCAGCGTCCGGGCCGTTCCGACCACTATTCATGCCCTTACTGTACCTTGATTGATTCTTTTCAAGTTATCGTCCGCCTAGCCTACGGGGCAAGCGGAGTTAGAATTGCGCCGATGCTCGAGCACTTAT
This sequence comes from Rubricoccaceae bacterium, assembly GCA_037969195.1. Classification (GTDB taxonomy): domain Bacteria; phylum Bacteroidota; class Rhodothermia; order Rhodothermales; family Rubricoccaceae; genus JAHEJB01. The sequence continues at coordinate 6,422 of JBBKWZ010000243.1, forward strand.
ACCCTTGGCTACGAAAGAAAAGGAGAACCTACCGCCTGCGAAAAAGGCGCCGCGCTCAAGGTGCCGATTTTCATTCAGAATCGCATTCGAAGCCCGCGCTGGTGGTATGGAAGCGGGAGACTTCGCCTGAACTCTTTTATGTCTTCCAGGGAAAGGCTCAGAGGCTCATGATGGATCCGCTGACCTTTTTCAGCACGACGGGGCTGATCGACGCTAATCTTGTCATCCTTCGGGACCGACACCTGTGCTTCTACCATGCGGGCATCAACAGCGAGTTGACAGACTTCGATGCTATCCGCGAGCACCTTATTGCCTGTCGCCAGCAGATGCCGAGTGTGCGGCGGGCCTTCAGCCTCGGTACTTCGATGGGTGGCTATGCAGCCATTCTTTTCGGGCACTATTTGAAGACTGACGTCGTGTACGCGTTTGCCCCACAGACATCGCTCGACCTCGATATTCTTGCGGCATGGAGGGGCCGCAAGGACCTTCGACTATTTCCTAAGGAGCATCGAGACCTAGCTGTACTCCTTGCCAACTACAACGGGCATACCCGGTACAAAGTGTTCTATTGTGAAGGCCATGCCAAGGATCGTGCCTTCGCGGAACGCATCAGCGGCTTGGGCGGCGTCGAGCTCTACCCCCAGCCCGGAAACATCCACGAGGTGGTCCAGGAGATGAACAAGCTGGGCCGTCTCTCTGAAGAATTGTTGGCTCGGTAACCCTCGGTTAGCCGTCGACCCCGTCCAGTTCCCAGATTCTGTTGACCGGCAGATCCTCGACCAAAAGGAGCCGTCCGTTCGCCAGCAGGAGGCGATCGTTGTGGTACATCAGGGCGGCGGATCGAAGATCACGGAACACTCGTTCCACTCCCGATTGACTACTGCCCAGGTATCCGTAGTTAAGCCCGCTTAACTCAATCAGCCCATCCACGACAGAGAAGGCGAGTCGGGAGCCAGCGATCTTCAGGTTATTAACGAGGATATTGTGGGTAAGGTCTTCATAGCTCGCCATCGGCGCATCTTGCTCCCGTAATTCGTCCAAGCGTACGGTCACTCGGTGCAGGAGAGACTCGATCAGGTCGAGTTGGAGTCGCAGTTCGGCGAGTCGCGAAAGAAAGAGTTCCGAGTTCAGGTCCCGGGTCCGCCGCTCCCGCTGCTCCCGCACGAAACGGGTCAGTGCCCCTGTCGCGGCTCCGTACCAAGCGGCAGTCCATCCCGCCTGGGCCGCCGGGACCAGCGTCTTGAGCGCCACCTCCCGGAATGAGCGTCCGACGATTCGGTGCGGGTCAACGGTGACATCGAACTCCATTGGTGCACTAGCGGTCCCGCGGAGCCCCATCGCCTGCCACTCTCCCGTTACGGCGACCGATCCATCTTCGGGGCGAGCGAGCACAAGGCTTACGTCGGTCGGTGGTCGGTCTTCACCCGAGCGCATGGTGATGAGGAAGAAACCAGCCTCGGCCCCATAGCTGACCGCCGGTGCCCTGCGCTGCACACGGAGGCGTGGCCCTTCTCGATGCAGCGGTGCCTCGGCTCGCAGTACATCGCCGCCTTTGCCATACTCCGAGGTCACCGAGGCGAGGAGCAGGCCCTCCTCCGCGATGGCCCGCAGGTAGGGCTCGTGTTCTGAGGTGCGATGATCCACCAGCACGGCCGTCTGATGCGCGTGCATGACCCAGATCATCGCTGTCGAGAGGCACTCTTGCCCCAGCACATCAGCGATCTGGCAGAAGGTGCGCATGTCTCCGCCGATGCCACCCAGATTGGGCGGAATGAAGTAGCCTAGCAGGCCAGCGGTTCGGAGCGCCGCCACGCTCTCGTGCGGGAAGCGGTTCTCGGCATCGACAGCGGCAGCCCAGCAAGGTAACACCGAGGCGCTGATCTCGCGGGCGTCCTCGAGAGCTTGTGTCATCGCCAGAGCTTGCGGACTTGCCATGATGAGTCTCAATCGTTATAAAGAGGCGCCCTCCTAACAGGGTGCCTCACAGCCTCGATTATACCCTTTGCCCGCGCGATAGCCTATCCGATACCCTTCATCGACGCGTTCGCGCTTGGTGGTTTGAACGGGTGTTCGAGATAGGCTCCGTTCCTTTGGGCGTCAACATGGGAAGTCCTTTGATCGCGCAAGACTCAACGCACAAATTCTTTGTGGTGACAGGATGCAATGGGGTCGGCAAGAGCACCGTGGCCGAGGCCCTACGCGCGCGGCTTGGCGCCGAGGTGTTCCACTACCCTGTAGAATTCGTCCGATTTCGGGAGAGGGTTTCGCTGGATACGGCTGTGCAGGAACTGCCGCGGCTGCTGTACTATCTAGGGGCCACGTTGCATTTATCTGATCTGGTACGGCAACAACTCACTCGAAGCCCTGTGGTCTGTGATCGCTATCTAGAGAGCCCTGTTTCGCTATTCATTGTGGAGTCGAACATTAGTGAAGCTGAATTGGGCAACATCTGTAGCCCCTTGTTGCCGTACCTGCGCGTGCCTGATGTCACACTCCTCCTCACGACCAACTACGAGACTGCCTGCAGCCGAATCCGCGAGCGGGTGCGGGGGCGTTCATCTGAGGCGGAGCGGCGCGTCCTGGAGTCCCCAGATTTTTTTCGAAAGCGCGAGATCGCACTACGTACGGAGTCGGACAGGCTGGGGCCGATGGTCGAGTTAGACACGACCAATCTGAGTATCAAGGAGATGTGCGAGTCCGCCTGGGCACTCGTGAAGTCTTCCTAGGTCTCAATATTGCCCGTTGCCAACGTGCTGGAACCCTTTGGCAAGACGGATGCTGTCGGCTCACCGAATCGACGACTTCAGAAGCACCACCGGCCTGACGAGACGGATACGCTGACGCCGTGATCACAAGATGCCGAGACGACGACGGCCGCCTATCAGCGACACCGCGCCCACATGACGGAAATTCAAGCCTCTGGCATCGAGAAGGAGTTGGGGCTGGCGGCAAAAGGCCGGCTGACACCCAAGCCAAATAAAGCAAAGCAGGCCCGCGAAGCGGACCTGCAGGCTTGCGAGAGGCAATATTAGCCTTTCACACTGTACTCCATAGGGGACGACTTTTTGAACCAATTAATACGCTCGGTCCGTTTGTTCAGAAATATAGTGGATCGGTCCATCTAGGTTTCGCTCGTTTCGACGCCTGATTCTTTGTCAGGGTGTCGAAGGGACCTTTCCCCACCCGGATGGGGATAAACCTTAGCTCGGCCTTCGCTGACCCGGGCACCGCTATTTCTTCTGGACGATCACGTGTTTGGCGTCGTCGGCCACCTTCTTCTTGCGCTTGATTTCGTCTGATTTGACCCTCTTCTGGCCTGTCCGTTTTTGCGTGGACTTTGGAGACTTGTCACCCATGATCGCTTTCCTCAATTGGAAACTGTCGTTCAGAAGCGTGCCCACGAAAGTTAGGGACACCAAGCACAAAGTCGCCCGTAGCTGCAAGATAAGCGAACTTGAACATCGACAACCGGCGGGCTCCCGTTACGGGGGTCCAAGACGCATTAGGCCCGCGTTCACCGGGCTGCGGCGAGGGGATTGATTCCCAAAAACCGAAGCAGTCCGCCGCTCCGGTGCAGCGTGTTGTCGACGGTGCAGTCCATTGCCGAAGGTTTAATATGCGTTATTGGCTACCCCAGGCCTCGCTGTTTTAGCAGGTGATACACGAACAGGATGAGCATCGCTCCACCGACCGCAATTGCCAGGCTTCTCAGATCAAAGCCCGAAATGCCCCCAAAGCCGAACTGGGTGGCGAGAAAGCCACCAACGAGCGCGCCGCCGATACCGAGAAGGATCGTGATGATGATTCCTCCCGGGTCGTTACTGGGCATAATGAATTTTGCCAAGAACCCGACGATAAGACCGAGAACAATCCACGCAAGAATACCCATGGTACTTCCTCCAAATTTTGAAATGTATGGTTACACCGCCGAACGGGGAAGTGTTTGTTTAAGTGTCGCCTTCCAGAACAAGAGGAGCATCGCTTCAACTACTGGATATGAGTCGCTACGCGAGCAGCGGAAAAAAGGATCCGGCGATTGGTGGAGCGAGTTCAAGGATAGAAATCCTGCATCTGCTCATATTCTGTACAAATAGACGAAGAACTTTGCGCGAGCAGCGCGGAACGATAAAGTAAAAGATCATCCAGAGGCCAATGAGGAGGTTTCTGGTGGGTCTGTGAGCGGTAAAACTGCAGAACGCACGCCATGGAGGTATTGCGGACGATGCGGCCTGAAATCAGAATGCAAGACCTTTTTAGCAGAATCCTGCTAGCCCGTTGGGGGCACCTCGTTCAAGGATCGGCGTCCAAGAACTCGTTCAACTCCCTAATCATCAGCCCAAACCAGACTCATGAACGTCAGAGAAATCATGACCAACAACCCGGCCTGTTGCATGCAGGACTCGACGATCCAGGAAGCGGCCAGAATGATGGCCGAGTGTGACTGCGGCGCGGTCCCGGTTATCGAAAGCACAGAAGTGAAGCGGCCGATTGGTGTGGTGACTGACCGCGACATCGCCGTACGCATCGTCGCAAAAGGCCGCAATCCTCTCGAAATGACCGTCGCAGAAGCGATGACCGAACAGGCCATCACGGTCAACGCCAACGCAGATGTGGAGGAGGCTGCCATGCTGATGAAAGAACACCAACTCCGACGACTCGTTGTGGTGGACAACGACGAAGCCGTCATCGGGATTCTCGCACAAGCCGACCTTGCTCGGATGGGCTCCGACCTCCGGACAGGCGAAGTCGTTGAGGCGATTTCGAAGCAGGCCGCGATCGCCTGAACGCCGATTCTCGCGAAAGTGGTCCGGCGCGTCTGGAGTGGCGAAGCTGCTTTAGCACGATCCTGCTACAAGGCAAGGCGCACGCGCGCAATAGTTTGACACTCACTGATCCCCGGATTTAGGGTTTCGTTTAGCGAAGCATGCGGACCGGAAATTCCCACCATTCTCCTGCGCACAAGAGGAACCGCCATGCGGCTCAACACCCTGCACGATCTCTACGTCGACCAACTCCGTGAGCTCTACGATGCCGAGTTGCAGCTCGTTTACGCCCTCCCCAAAATGGCCGACTCCGCCAACGATGCTGAGTTGGCTCGCGCTTTCTGCGACCACCTCGACAAAACCCGTCGACACGTTCGCCGCCTCGCACAGGTCTTCGACCACCTGGAAGGGAAACCGGACGGCAAGAGTTGCAAGGCGATGGAGGGCCTGATAAAGGGGAGCGAAGATTTGACGGGCCAGGCCAGTCGCTTGTTCAGGCCGGACGCCGACCCCGCTGTACTGGACGCTGGGCTCATCGCGCATGCGCGACGCATCGAACACTACGAGATCGCCGGATATGGCACCGTGTGCAAGTACGCCGAAACGCTTGGCCGTAACGATGACCACGATCTACTCAGCCTGACGCTCGACGAGGAAAAAGCCTCCGACGGCACCCTTGCGATCCTGGCAGAGCAATTCATTAACGTCCATGCGCTCGTTGCCGTCGAGGCGCGACAATTCGCATTCCCCGACCATTCCAATTCTCCTGTCTACCCATGATTTTCCTCGCTTGGTGTGGCGTTCAAAGTGATTTAGACCGTCGGTTCTCCCCCCCGTTTACCGACGATGAGCGCCACGCCATGCAAGGATCCGTGTAAAAGAATCACGTTCGCTCAGCAGTTTGTCGAAATAATCACCGCCTGCAACGGCGTACGAAAGCCGATCTAGGCGTTGCGAGAATCTTGCCGAATCTCGGAATGTCTACGATACCGTGCCTTGATCTCGACTGACATCCACGAGCCTCGGCGACAGAGCACTTTTTTCAACGGCCTGTTAGGCTGCCCTCCCTTTTAAAGGCTGGCTTGTGCCAAGGCAGGCTTGCTTTCCACTCCGGTGCCGTAAGACACCCTATCGGACCTGCTGGACTCAGTCAAGAACAGTCGACCCCACTACGCTCTCCACACGAGAGCATCTCCGCCATCTTTCTCGGTTCCACCGTTGAGTCAGCTCTCTCCGGCGCCCATCACCATTTCTGCACGAGGTCCCGCCATGCCGCTCTCCACGCTCCTCGAGCACTATATCAACCAACTCCGCGATGCCTATGATGCCAGGCGACAACTCGTCAAGGTTTTCCCCATGATGGCCGCTGCTGCGAACGACGAGAGGCTGGGCCGCGCCTTTCGCGAGCAAGCGGCCAAGACGCGAAGCCACATTAAGGACCTGAAACAAATTTTTCGCAGCCTGAAAGAGAAACCACCCGGCCAAGCATGTACAACTATACAGGGATATGTCGAAGAAATCGAGAGCCTGATAATGATGACAGGCACTGATAGTCGGCTTCCGGTCGATCGGGAAGAGGCTGTGCTCGACGAGGCCCTCATCGCGCACGCTCGGACGATCGAGTACTACGTGATCACTACCTACATCACGATCTGCACCTACGCCGAGATGCTAAACCGGCTCGATGACTTGGCTCTTCTAAGGCAAACACTTATGGACGAACAGGACGCTCACGGCGCGCTAACGTGTCTGCCGGTGGGGTCCGTCGGGCACAAGACTACGATGCGTATGAAAAAGGTGCAGACGCCTTTCGTCGCCGCGTCCCGGGTTTCCACGGGCAGCACTCCTCTCCGCATCTAATGCGATAGCAGAGCGTCGTTTCAATGGCTTCTCACATGCCGGTTTCCTATCACTGCCGAGATTGCACACGAGGTTACGATGCAACAGCCACGAACCAACCTGATTCTCTGCCTCCTTGCTCTCGCTTTGCTCCCGGCCTGCGAGACGGAGCGGTCACAGGGTGAGATCTATGAAGAGGACGTTTTGCCGCCGCTGGACTCTCCAGGTGTAGGGGACGATACCCGCTTGACCGCAGTTGCGCAGATCCGTCCGCTGGGCGGGAGCGGTATCTCCGGCACCGTCATCTTCGTCACGAGCGGCGACGGCATCGAGATGAGCGGCAACATCCGTGGGCTCAACCCCGGAAATCACGGCTTCCACGTTCATGAAGGAACGACCTGCGCTCAGGCAGGTGGGCATTTCAATCCAACAGTGATGGTGCACGGGGCGCCGAGCGACAGCATGCGGCATGTCGGCGACCTCGGCAATCTGGAGGCCGAAGCAGACAACATGGCCCAGGTTTCCGGCACCTTTGAGGCTATCTCGCTCGACGGCCCGAACTCGATCGTTGGGCATGCGCTGATCATCCATCAGGGAGAAGACAACCTCACATCTCAGCCGTCGGGTGACTCAGGGCCGGAGGTCGGCTGCGGCATTATCGAAATCAACGAAACGAACAGCTACTTTGAGCGGACTTCCATTATTGCCGTCGGCCGAGTCCCTGTCAGGCGAGAACACAACGGACAACGCGCCTGACCGCCGCCATGCCGCGCGGTTAACGCCTGATGACGGTCTTCGCCCTTCGGCGAGGGCAGTGCCGTTCGGCCGCGCGGACGACGCAACGAAGGGGAATGGCGCGGCCACCGGCACAGCTGGCGACGGCGACGTCGGTCGCCCCGTCGCGATCGTGTTCGCCTCGGAAGGTGGCGATCTCTCCGTGTTCTCTCTAGACGGGCATGAGGTGGTCGAGGCTGTTATTCGGGCGATTGGAAGCGAGGCCTGAGACCAGGCAACCGTCGATGGGCGACTTTCCAGTCAGATTTTCGCCTCCCAGCCGAAATTCTTTCTCTCATCGAGGGCGACGATCGATCTCGTCCGGGTTTGATCGCGGTGCTACTGGCTCAATACGGCATCCGAACCGCCCGACGGAACCCCCTGATTTCCCTGATGACAACCCGTCAACTTGGCCTGCCTTCTCGATCCGGGAAATCTGTCCCCCATGGCAAGGGGTACAGATCCCGCCACTCATTTCGACTTCCTCGCCGAAACGAAATCCGAGACGGCGGACGGAAGGACGAGGACCGGTCTCACGTCGTCGATTTCCGACATCCCCTATCCCCTCCCGCGCGATGACTTCCTCAACTCCCGGTGCGCTAGATTCCGGGATGAAACGTGCGCAGCCCCGTCCCGAATCCGACGACCCAAAAGAGGACGCCCTCTTTGTCGTTGGGCTGGGCGCTTCGGCCGGGGGTGTCGAGGCGTTGAAGGCCTTCTTCGCAGGGCTCTCGGAAACGGACGGGATGGCCTTCGTCGTGGTTCTACACCTCGCGCCGGACAAGGAGAGCCTGTTGGCTGAGGTTCTTCAGAGCGACTTGCCTCTCCCGGTAACACAGGTGGGCGGAGCTGTGACCATCGAGCCCGGCCACGTCTATGTCATCCCACCCAACAAGAACCTCGTCGCCGAGGGCACGCAACTCCTCCTCGAGGACATTCAGGAGGAGCGCCGACTAAGACGGCCCATTGACTACTTCTTCCGAACGTTGGCCGAGGCCTACGGGGACCACGCCATCGGCATCGTGCTCTCGGGGACGGGCGCGAATGGCACGGTGGGCGTCCGGCGCATCCGCGAGATGGACGGGTTCGTGCTCGCCCAGGACCCGGACGACGCCCAGTTCGACGAGATGCCTCGCACTGCTATCGCGTCGGGCGTCGTTGATTTTGTCGGGACGACGGGCGCGCTCGCGAGCGAGGTGGTGGCGTACGCCAATCGCCGCCGCCACCTCCGGCTTCCTGATTCAACGGAAGCGCTGCAAGATGATTCCGTGCGAACGCTCAAGCGCGTTCTCGCCGTGTTGCGTGCGCGAACCGGCCACGACTTCGCCCACTACAAACGTGCGACGGTGCTCAGGCGGCTCGACCGCCGCCTCCACGTTACCGGATCCGACTCTCTGGAAGACTACCTGCGCCACATCCAGGAGGACCCGGCGGAGGCGGGCGCACTCCTGGCAGACCTCCTCATCTCCGTCACCCACTTTTTTCGGGATCCTGAGTCTTTTGCTGTCCTTGAACGGGAGTACATCCCCGGCTTGTTTCGCGGGAAAGCGCCCACCGATGAAGTCCGCGCGTGGGTGGTGGGCTGCGCAACGGGAGAGGAAGCGTATTCCCTGGCGATATTGCTGCTGGAGCACGCGGCGACGATGTCTGCTTCGCCGCGCATCCAGATTTTTGCCACCGACCTAAGTGAAGCCGCCGTCCAGAAGGCGCGGGCGGGCGTTTATCCCGAGTCCATTGAGGCCGACGTGAGCGCCCAGCGGCTTCGGCGGTTTTTCGTCCACGAGAATGGGCATTACCGAGCCAGCGAGCCGCTGCGCGAGGCCGTTCTGTTCACCCCGCACAGCCCGCTCAAGGACCCGCCGTTTTCGCGGCTGGACCTCGTCTCATGCCGCAACCTGCTGATCTACCTCCAACGCGACATCCAGCAGAAAATCTTCGCGCTTTTTCACTACACGCTTCGCCCGGGCGGCCTGCTCTTCCTCGGCTCCAGCGAGTCCACCGAAGGCGGAGCCCGGCTGTTCGACGTGGTTGCCAAGGACGCACGCCTCTTCCGTCGGCTGGATGTTGAAAGCCCACCGCCGCAGCTTCCGCACGGGGCACATGTCGTGGCTGCGAAGCCAGGCCATGGCCTGAAGCAAACGTATCTCGCACCGACCGACCACGCTGCGGACGAACACGAGCGGCTGCACCGCTCACTCCGGC
>JBBKWZ010000244.1:0-4301 GCA_037969195.1 Rubricoccaceae bacterium
ATGCGCGGCCACATGCCACGCTCGTTCTTGCGATTGACCATCCGCGACAACATCAGCCCGAACGACAAGTCGTCGCCTTCCGGAAAGCGAAGCTGGCGGAAAGGAATGGCGACTTCCATAAACCAGCCCTCCTCATTGATGACCGACTCGCTCCGGAAAACCGCGTTCCACGAGAAACTGTCGATGGTCAATCCTTCGTCAGTGATGGTTGCGTCGTCCTGCGTACCGAGCGCGTTCATCTCAAAGAGGTAGGCGTTACGACCATCCCGATACGTATCCAGCGCGATGTAGACATGGTCGTCCCGGTCGTTTCGACCGCCACGCTCGAGATTCTTGGCGCGGATAAGTTCAGGATTGGCGTCGAAGCAGGAAAAGGCGAAGTAGAGATGGTCGCGGTCATACGCGATACGCACCTCAGTTCGCTCCGTCTCCGGCGCACCGTCATCCGGCCAGACTTGTATGAATTGGTTGACGGGATCGATCGTCCGCCAGAAGGCTTCATCGAGATGCCCGTCAATTCGCGGGGCGTCCTCCACAAAGACTGCTGTTACATCGTTGGCTGTTGGAGATGGCGCGACCCGTGTTGTCTGCGAAAAAGCAGTCAAGGGCAGCAGAGCGAAACCAAGAAAGAGCGTAGCGAATCTGGGCATCCGGCGGGAGAGGGTGATGGAATGCTAACAATTTAGCATTTGAACGGAACTCATGCCCTCAATCCCTCTCCGACCCCAACCACTGCACTAGCTGCAGACTGATATTAGGGCTGCTTAAGAGTGCCATGTGGTTCGTGTTGTAGGCAATCATTTGAGCATGGTCAGCAAACCGCAAGTTCCGATCAGGGTCACGATGCTGCCCGAGTGCGCTGTTGAGAGGTACGAGGCCATCCCCGGTCAAACGATCCGCCAACGCGCTGCGTTTGGAGGCCGTTGTCGCGGCGATTGCGAAACAGCGTACACCGTCAGGAAGCGGCACAGGCGTGCGGTTGTCGGGTTGCCGTTCAAAGCGATCAGGGACGTTCCAATCTTCGTCGAGCACGTTGCCAAATCGAAGGTCCGTGACACCGGCGCTCCGGAGTTGGCCCAGTCGGGTGAACGGCTTGGTGTAGGGTGCCCTGGCCAGAATCGCATCCAACCAGTTGCCGGCCCGTTCCAGAGGTGAACCGTGGTGGGGCGTGCCTAAAAAGACAATGTTCTTCAATTGATCGGGCCAGCGCAACGTATCCGCTTTGGCGTAATGAAACGCACTGCGGATCAGCAAACCTCCCATGCTGTGCGCCACCACTGTCAGCTCTTCAATCGCAACTGGCCAACGTGTAACGAGCCGTTCGAGAAGAACAGACAGTTCGCGTCCATTGACTGACGTGTGCAGCCCCGAGTTGTAGCGCAGATAAACGGGCGTGTAGCCGAGATTCTTCGCCAGAATGTCGGCATGATTGACTGGTTGACCGTCGTCTTTTGCGTTCCACTGCAAGTCGTTCATGCATAGCCCATGGATCATGACGAGCACCTTCCCAGTCGCGTCTCGAATCGAGGTGGACACAGTCAACTCAAGCACCTCGCCTCGATATCGCAGCGCCATGGGTGTTGCGAGTGTATTGCCGCTGGCGACAAGCCGATCTCCCATTACACCGTTGAGTGCTGCAAGAACGGCTTCCCGACCATACGAGTCCGCCCTAGCATCGGCTGCATTCTCAGTGTGACGATGAACTCTCGCCAGAACGGCGTCAACGATCCGGCCAATCATCCGCGTTGCACCGCGGACGCGTCTGTAAACAAATCCGGTTATGCCGCGAGTTCGCTTTTGCCCGGCAACATCAGAACCAATCAAGAGGCTCCCAACCGATGCGTGCACGCTTTCCGTGAGGTCGGTTACACCCTCCGTGGCCTCGGTCGCTAGCTGGGCAATGCCTCGAATCTCCTCGATGCTAAGATGTCTGAAGGGATTCTTCGATGCCTGCTTTGTCACGCGTGGCTCATCACATTAACCACTGCACTTTCCGCATCTGCCATGTAAAACCGGCTTCCCAGCCCGAGCGTCACCGAGAAACCCAACCGCATCGGTCTAGTGTTTACCGTCCGTTGATTCCGATGCTTCAACAACGAGCACATTTGATCCGAGTTCGTCCGACAGCCGTTGCTCGAGGCCGTCTTCCTCTGACCGTGATCTGCGCAGTTGGGCGGGCTTCTGGCCCTTTCCGAGCTTCCCAAGGTTGCACAGCGCCTCGCCTGGTCCAATCGCGGGGAGGCTGGTCATGCCAATCACGATGGAATCGAACGGAGCGTGCAGCGTGTTCAGTTCCTCACCAAGCAGCGTTGTGTTCGTCGCGAGCGGCTGGTTCTTTTCGACGATGTCGCCGGGCTTTATGTGGAACTGCATGAACCCGCCGAGTTCGGCCCGCATCCACTTGGAGTTTTTCACGATGATCTGATGCTTGGGGGCCTCGAATTCGCCGTCCAGCATGTCTAGCCGCCGCAAAACATTCTTGATACCGCGCGTGGCAGCGTCAACTATGCCGGGCTCCACTTTGGAAACCTCGCCGCCTTCCATCACAATGGTCGGACAGCCTGCCTTGCAGGCTTCACGTCGCAACGCTCCCTTGGGACCTTTCGCGTCGATAATGATCTCGGAACCAAAGGCTTCCGCCATAAGACGGACCCCAGGATCGGTCATGTCGCCGCGCAGGTTCGGATAGTTTGTCCGATAGATCGCAGCCGTATGCAGGTCAATTCCATAGTCCGAGCGGCCGACGATCTCATCGAAGACGATACGGGCCATCCGCCCCGTAAGACTTCCGTTGGCCGATCCCGGAAACGCGCGGTTAAGATCGCGCCGGTCCGGCATGTACCGAGAATGCCTATCAAAGCCGAGCAGATTTAGCACCGGTACGAGAATCAACGCGCCTCGCGTGATCTCGAATTCCGGATCCATAATCAATTGCCGGACTGCACCGGTGCCGTTGATTTCGTCGCCGTGGAGGGCAGCCGTGATGAAAACGGTCGGGCCTTCCTCCTTCGCTCGGCGAATGTGGATCGGAATCCGGACGCTGATGCTACTGTAGCTCTCGCTGATCGCCAATTCGACGTTACGCGAGGTGCCAGCCGGGATCGGTTCTCCAAACCAGCTCTCGATAGACTGGGGGTTGGCGTGTGCCGCCGCATCGCTCATTTCCCCTCTCCGGCCATTTCGAGGACCGGACCGGCATTCGTGTCGCTATGAACTTCGTCGGCTACTGGAAGGTGTGGAAGGTCATTGACCATCGGACGGCGACGGCGGCGCGTTTTTGCAGGGATGAGGTCGCGCATGAGTTCCAGCTTCCCAAAGCAGAGAAGCCGATCATTCGCCTCTAGGATTCGCTGCGAACGTGGATTTGGAATCACGGTCGTGCCCCGATGCAGGGTTAGCACGTTGATGTCGTTTTCGCGCAGGCCGGACTGTTCGATCGACTTGCCAACATACTCGGATCCTTCAGGAACGTGAATTTCGGCGACGCCATAACCCCGGCTCACAGTCAGCCGTTGACGGAGATCGATTTCCGGGAAATCAACTTGGGCGGCCATGTAGTCGATGATTGAACGCGCCACATCAAGCTGTGTGCACCGCTCGATGCCCTCCAGGCCGGGGGACGAATTCACTTCCATCACCTGTGGGCCGTCGTTGGCCTCTAGCAGATCAACACCCGCAACGCGAAGGCCCATAATCTGGGCAGCCCGGACCGCGGTTTCCTTGTAGTTGTCGTCGAGCTCGACCTGCTCTGTCCGACCACCCCGGTGCACATTGCTGCGGAACTCCTGCCCTTGCGCGACGCGGCGCATGGCTGCAACGACCTGGTCGCCGACGACAAATGCCCGGATGTCGCGGCCGCGACTTTCCGATATAAAGCGCTGGATCAGCACGTTCTGCTTCTGACTTTGGAGCATCTCAATGATGGCCTCGGCGGACTTTATTGACTCCGCCAGCAGAACACCAATCCCTTGCGTTCCCTCCAGCAGCTTGATGACGACCGGGGCACCTCCAACGCGTTCAATCGCGGGAAGTACATCCTTCTTCTCGCGGACGAAGGTCGTCTGAGGAATCCCTATGTGATGCCGACTGAGGATCTGCAAGCTCCGCAACTTGTCACGTGAATTCGAAATGCCCGCCGAGGAGTTCGCCGAGAACACGCCCATCTGCTCGAACTGTCGCACTACGGCTGTGCCGTAGTACGTAATGGAAGCTCCGATGCGTGGCAAGATGGCGTCGTAATGCGAAAGTTGCTTCTGCCGGAAGTAGAGATCGGGATCTCCCTTCTGCAGGTCGATGGCAAA
>JBBKWZ010000245.1:0-12833 GCA_037969195.1 Rubricoccaceae bacterium
TCATCAGATGATCTGGCTGGAGCATTGAAAATCCTCGGAACTGCTCGTTCTTCTGCGTTTGGGCTGTTTCCCTCGTACGATGACGAGCGCCTTGAAGCTGCAGCCGAGCTAGCTGAACAGGCTACGCTCAACGAGGATCGGTCTATCCAACGAAATGCTCAGGCTCACCTCGTACTCGGCAAGATTCGCATGTATCAGAGGCGTGACGAAGAGGCTGCCGAATCGCTCCAAATTGTAGTCAACAGTCATATTACCGGAGCCGAGGAGGCCCGAAGGCTGTTAGACTTTATCAATACACAGCGCGTTACGGTGGACGAGTAGGCCTTTGTCACGATTGGCATGAATGAAACGGGCGACCCTGCACACGCGCAAGGTCGCCCGTTTCATTCTGTAAATCAGATGCTCCGACGCCCGATGCTATGCGTAGGTATTGAGCATCACGGGCATGATGAGCATCAGCATCTCCTCACCTTCTTTTTGAACGGCTGGCGTAACCACTCCAGCACGGTTGGGTGACGAGAACTCGAACACCACATCGTCGGCATCCACGTTGGAGAGTACTTCCGTGAGGTAAACGGAGTTGAAACCGATTTCCATTGGTTCCGCCTGATACTCACAAAGAACACGTTCGCGGGCTTCGCTCGCGCGCTCAAGATCTTCTGCAGAAATCGTTAACTCATCGGGTTGGAGGCTTAACCGAACTTGATGCGTCATGCTTGATGAGTAGAGAGCAACGCGCTTCACGGCGGCAAGCAATGCGTCGCGGCTGATGGTCAACGTACGGTCGTTTTCAACCGGGATTACAGCCTCATAGTTCGGATAGGCTTCGTCAATCATGCGGCCAAGAACTCGCGTCGCGCCAAAGTCGAATTCCACGTATCCGCCGCCAACTCGAAGCGTGCAGGAGACGTCGTCCTCCGTGACGGCGCGAGCTGCAAGGTTTATGGCCTTGTCCGGCGCAACGAAGTCAATTGGTGAATCGGACTTGATTCCGTTCAGTTGCAGCTTCACGAGACGATGCCCGTCGGTCGCAACGGCGCGCGTGCTCTGCGCGCTTACCTGAAAGAAAACGCCCATCATGGCTGGACGGTGGGCATCCTTGCTCACGGCAAAGGAGCTCTTCTCTATAGCGCGCTTGATAGCCGCCGCCGTTGTATCGATGGCTTTCGCGCCGTCCAAACTCGGGAGGGATGGGAAATCACTGCCATCGTGCCCCACCATTTTGTACCGTCCCTGGTCCGTGTTCAACTCCACGTTGTGCTCAGCATCCGACGTGAATGTGATTGGAAGGTCCGGCAGAGCTCGAAGGGTATCGAGAAGGCGCTTGGCGGGCACGGCAATGCGACTCTTGGCGTTCGTTCCGTTGCTCTCGAATGCAACGTGGAGCCTCTGAATAATCGTGATCTCCAAATCCGTTGCTGTCAGAACTAACGTGCCGGACGCGTCCTCTTCGTCACGTTCGAAAAGAATGCTCTCCAGAATCGGCAGTGTGCTCTTGTTGGGAACCGCGCCGCCTACGGTAGTGAGTGCCTTGAGTAACTCAGCACTGGATACGGTAAACTTCATAGTCGGGGAAGAGTGAGTGCGGGGAATGCTAATTATTTCAGTTAGGCCGACCGGTAGGGAAGCGCGAGGTTACTACCCAACACGTTTCTATCGGGTATGCAGTTCCAGTTTCTTGCGGACGGATTCTACCATCTCGCGGTACGCAGGGTCCGTGTCATACTGGTTCTCCACGCTTTGCACCGCATGGATAACGGTAGAGTGGTCGCGGCCGCCAAAATGGAGGCCAATAGTTTTGAGAGAATGATTCGTGATCTGCTTCGAGAAATACATGGCGACCTGCCGTGCCTGAACAACTTCTCGCTTGCGGGTGCGCGCCCTCACCAGGTCCTCTGGGATTTTTAGGAACTCGCATGTGATGCGTTGAATCTCCTCCACCGTAAGGCTTACACCCGCTTCAACGATCAAGTCTCGCAGGACCTCGCGAGCCATCTCAAGGTTGATCTCACCGCCGTGAAGCGCAGCATTGGCCTGCAGTCGAATCAGAGCGCCTTCCAACTCACGAATATTGCTCTTGACGTGGGTCGCGATGTAGTCAAGGACGTCGGGGTGAACCTGCGTTCCCGATTCCTCCGCCAAACGTCTCAGGATTGCAATACGTGTTTCAAGCTCCGGCATCTGCACGTCGGCCGACAGCCCGCACTGAAAACGACTCAGCAACCGCTCTTCGATTCCGGCGATGTCCTTAGGAGGCCTGTCGGCAGATAGGATGATCTGCTTTCCAGCCTGTTGCAGCGCGTTGAAAACGTGAAAGAACTCTTCTTGTGTCTTCTCCTTTCCACCGAAAAACTGCACGTCGTCAACGATCAGCAAGTCAATGTTGCGGTAGTGCTCCGAAAAGTCTCCCGCCGTGTTCGTCTTGATCGACCGCACGAAGTCGCCTGTGAATCGCTCGCTCGACACATACAAGATTGAGCTGGCGGTTTTGTTTTCCAGCGCGTAATTGCCAATCGCCTGAATGAGGTGCGTCTTGCCAAGACCGACACCACCGTAAATGAGGAACGGGTTGAAGGCCGTGGTGCCCGGATTCTCCGCGATTGCCCAAGCCGCACTTCGCGCGAGACGATTGCAGTCGCCTTCGATGAATCGCTCAAACGTATACCCCGAATTCAGGTTGGGATTGATCTCCACCTTTCGAATCCCCGGGATGGCGTGAGGGTTGGCATTCGGGTGGGGTATGGTCCCGTTGCCCATGCTGCCTGCCATGCCTCCAGTTTGGTGAGGGATGTAAGGTGGCGCGCCGAATTGGCCAGGCAGGCTTGTTACCGAAAGGCGGGACGTGTCCATCATCGGCTGGCCACTGGCAGGGTCTCGAGCCGGCAACTGCATGGATCCTCCACCGTTCTGTGAGCCATCCGCCTCGGTCTCCTCCCGCTCGATTACGATGTCGTAGAAGAGCCGGCCACTCGGGCCCAGCACTTTCGTAATGGTCTTGCGGAGTAAGCCGTGATAGTGCTCCTCCAGCCACTCGTAGTAAAAGCGACTCGGGAGTTGAACAGTGAGCTTCGATTCGTCGTCCTCCCGATCCAGAGCAACCGCTCTGAGGGGCTCAAACCATGTCCTGAAACTCTGGCGGCTGATGTTGTCTCGAATGATGTCGAGACACTCATTCCAGACCGCGTCAGGGGGGCGGTTCATGGGCTGGTGAAAGTGGCAAAAAGATGAGAGGAGGTCTAATAGAAAGACACTCCCAGCCCAGAAGTAAAAATCGGGCACCGCCGATTATTCACCACGTTGTCCACATTCAGGCGTAGAGAATTCGATGAATACAGAAGGATGTGGCCCCAAACGGCACCGACAACAAGGCTCTGCTATCCACGCATTGTCCACAGCATTGAAAACAAGTAGAAGTGCTTGTGTTGAATGAGACTGGGCAAAGGAAAACGATGGGACTTGCTTTCTAACAAGGCATCGCTCAGGGCGAAGGAAAGACGATACGCGCCACATTCAAACTCTAAATGCCAGCTTGTCCACACCTTGTGAACATCCCGCGCCGACTCGTTTGCTGGTCGCATTACGCCATTGTCGGAGGCCATCGGCCCCGCCAACAACCAGATGGTAACAACTGCGTAACATAGGATCAAGGCAGCCGGATGATGAATTTCCAACATCGTGTGCAGACCCGCCAAAGCCTTGCCGAGGCAGCGTTTTTAGGTGTAGTTTTGCATCGATTTTTTCAGCCGTTCCTTGACCTCTCTCTAAGGCCCTCCTCATGCGGCCGGACCTCACGCGTCAGTTATGCTTCGGGTAGATTTTTCAACTCTTGGCGAAGGTCACCACGAGCAAGTGCTCCACCCGACAGCAGACAACCTCGAAGTTGACCCAGAGGTCTTCAACGATCTTGCGCTGGATCTTCGACTCGACGTTTTCGAACATCGCATTGTCGCATCGTTCGATGTTCGAGCTATTGCTACGTTGGAATGTGACCGAACATTGGTTCGCTACCAACATCCAGTTGCAGGAAGTCATGCGGTGGTCTTCATTGCTCCAGATCAATATTCGGCCGACTCCAAAGATGATTCGCTTCAGCCCCTCCCCGAATTGGGAACAGAGCTGGACCTCACGGCGGCCGTCCGCGATACGCTCGTGCTTTCTCTCCCACTTCGCCGCGTGTCACCGGAGGCTGAAGAGGCTGAGATTCCTCTGACATACGGAAATCAGCAAACGCTGGATGGCGTTCCGATTGATGACCGATGGGACGCTCTTCGTGGCCTTCGGCGCGACGTATCCGACTAATTCACCACCTTTTTTTCAATGCCCATCTGGGCACTGACTGAACCTAATAATTTACCTTTCATGGCACATCCTAAGCGCAGACACTCGAAAGCTCGAACAGCCAGTCGGCGTGCGCAGTACCGCGTACGCACACTGCCAACGACCCACTCATGCTCGAACTGCGGCAACGAGAAGCTTCTCCACCGTGCCTGCCCTACGTGTGGACATTATCGCGGTCGTGCGGTCATGGAGCGTCCAGATTACGTATAGATAATCGCGCTTGCTACCACGTGCGGTAGGTAAGGCCGTTTTCTATCCCGGTCTTCTTCGCCTTTGCCTCAGCGTACTTCAGGGCACGGTAGTTCAATAGAGGGTGCACGTATCTTGATGAGGCCTGCCGATTCGGCTGGAGGCATCATCGGAGTGCGATCGTCGCATTCGATTACACAGCAATTCCAAGGAACGCCCGCCTATGGCAACCCGAGTGGCCGTTGACGCAATGGGAGGCGACGATGCCCCCGCCGTCGTTGTCGAAGGGGCGATCCGTGCCGCGCGTAGTACGGACGACAGGGTTCACCTTCTCTTTTTCGGCCCTGAGAATGTTGTTCGAGAGGAACTCGGGAAGTACGATACAGTCGGACTCAACGTAGAAGTTGTCGATGCGCCGGACGTCATCGGGATGGCCGAAAGTCCAACGACGGCGCTCAAAACGAAGACGAAATCGTCTATCCATTTGGGCCTCGGTGCCGTGAAACACCGCCAAGCTGATGCGTTTGTTTCGGCGGGCAACACAGGCGCCGTTATGGCGGGTGCCTTGTTCATCTGCGGACGACTGCCAGGAGTTCATCGCCCAAGCCTGCCCGGGTATTTCCCGACCCCAACGGGAACGACACTTGTCGTGGATGTTGGTGCGAATATCGATGTGAAGCCTGAACACCTCGTGCAGTTTGCCCAGATGGGGAGCATTTTCGCTGCGCGCGTTTTTGGTGTTGAAAATCCGACGGTCGCGCTTGTAAACGTGGGAGAAGAACGCGGAAAAGGAACTGACGTTGTGAAGGAGGCCTACGATCTGCTAGACGCCGAAACTGGGCTCAACTTCATTGGCAACATTGAGGGGCGCGACATCTTTAATCACAAAGCCGATGTAGCTGTGTGTGACGGTTTCGTCGGGAACGCCCTCCTCAAACTTGGAGAGAGCTTTGCGACGGTCCTCCCGAAATTGATTCGGAAGGAGATCGGCAAACAGGGGCTTGGAGAAGCCGAAGCGCAGATTGTCGGGCGTGTATTGAAGGGGGCACTGGCACCTTTCGACTATGAAAACCATGGCGCTGTCCCACTTCTTGGAGTCGACGGCGCCGTGCTTATCGGCCACGGGGGATCGACGGCCCGTGCCGTTGAGCAAATGGTCTACCGTGCTTGCGAAGTAGTAGAGCAGGATGTAACGGGCAGCATCGCCAAGGCACTGGGCGAATAGTCGTACGTTTGTGCGACTCTCTGACCCGGCATTCTAATTAAAGGCCGTCTCAAGTAGAACAGCATGAATCCAACTGCCGCCATTACAGCCATCGGCCACTACCTACCCGAGGATCGGCTAACGAACGCCGACCTTGAGAAAATGGTAGACACTTCGGACGAGTGGATTCGATCACGTTCGGGAATTGTTGAGCGGCGAATTCTCCGCGACCCTACCAAGGCGACAGCGTTCATGGCGTCGGAGGCTGCAAAGGAGCTGCTTGAAAAGCGTGGGATCGGCGCCGACGAGATCGACTGCATCATCGTGGCAACAGTGACGCCAGATATGATGTTTCCGGCAACGGCTTGCCTCGTTCAACACGAGATCGGCGCGTCCAAAGCCTGGGGATTCGATCTCTCCGCTGCCTGTAGTGGGTTTCTCTATGCGCTGAACACGGGCGCAAAGTTTATTGAATCAGGCAAGCACAGCAAGGTGCTCGTGATCGGGGCGGACACAATGAGCCGAATTGTTGACTACACCGATCGCACGATCTGCGTGCTGTTTGGCGATGGTGCCGGTGCGGCGCTTTTAGAGCCAACCACCGACGGTTATGGGATTCTCGATTCGGTAGAGCAGATCGATGGTTCTGGCGCCGCGTTCCTGAACCAGAAGGCTGGTGGAAGTCTCCACCCTGCCACGCACGAGACAGTTGAGAACCGTTGGCACTACGCTCGACAGGAAGGCCGCCAAGTGTTCAAACATGCGGTGGTGGGAATGGCTGACGCCGCTGCCGAGATCATGGAGCGCAACAATCTCACGGCAGAGGACGTGCGGTATCTGGTCCCCCACCAGGCAAACCTTCGGATCATCGATGCCACGGCCCGGCGAATGGGCCTTGCGAGTGACAAAGTGATGCTCAACATTGAGCGCTACGGGAACACGACATCCGGTACGATTCCGCTTTGTCTCCACGATTGGGAATCTGAGTTGCGAAGAGGTGATAATTTGGTTCTGGCGGCCTTTGGCGGCGGTTTTACGTGGGGTTCTATCTATTTGAAGTGGGCCTACGACGGTATTGGGAAGCCTGAACGTGCAACGCGAAGTAACGAGGACATTTTGGAAGAAGCCACACCAGCCGGAAGATGACCGCCTTTCTTTTCCCGGGTCAGGGATCCCAAAAGCCCGGAATGGGCTCAGATCTTTTCGAGCACTTCCCTCTGGCTCGCGCGCGATTTGACGAAGCCAATGAGGTCCTCGGGTTCTCGCTTTCCGATATCATGTTTTCGGATGCGGAAGATGCGGCCGACCAACTGAAGCAGACGGAGATCACACAGCCCGCACTTTATGTCCACAGCCTGGCTGCGATGGCCGTGTTGGAGGGGAAAGGAATCGCCTGTGAGGCGGCTGCGGGACATAGCCTTGGCGAGTACAGCGCACTCGCTGCGAGCGGCGCGTTGTCATTTGCTGGAGGGCTCCGGGCTGTTCGTCGACGCGGAGAGCTGATGGCACAGGCTGGTGTCGTTCGTCCAGGGGCGATGGCCGCGGTTCTAGGCCTCGACGCTGCAGTGTTGGAACAGATTTGTACCGACGCCTCCGAAGAGGGCGATGTCGCCGTTCCGGCCAATTACAACGATCCCGGACAAATCGTGATTTCGGGAGATCGCGGAGCGGTTGAGCGTGCTAGCGAAGCGGCGTCGGAAGCCGGAGCCCGTCGCGTATTACCGCTGCCCGTCAGCGGTGCATTTCATTCGCCGTTGATGGCGTATGCCGTCGAAGGGCTTGGGGAGGCATTGGAAGCCCTTGAAATCACTACGCCGAAATGCCCCGTCTATTTGAATGTGACGGCGAAGCCAACGACGGACCCCTTAGAAATTCGCCAGCGCTTACTCGATCAGCTCACCTCGCCCGTTCGGTGGGCGCAAACGCTTGAACAGATGAACGCAGATGGAGCAACCCGCTTCATTGAAGTTGGGACGGGCAATGTTTTGTCGGGGCTCGTCAAGCGGACGCTCGGCCGAGACGTCGAGACCGCGCAGGCGGGGACGACGGAAAACATCGAAACTATTTTGTAGGGGCATGGCATACCGTGCTCGCACATGTTTACCGATAGCCAACGATTATGACGCTTGATCTCTCTGGAAAAACAGCCCTCGTCACCGGTGGTACGCGCGGAATTGGCCGCGCAATCGTTGAGTCCCTCGCCAGCGCCGGCGCAAAGGTCGCCTTCACCTACCGCTCATCTTCGGAGACCGCTGAGGAACTCAAAGCTGAGCTCGAAGGGAAAGGATGTGAGTGCATGGCCGTTCAGGGTGATGCTGCCGACGCCGCTCACGCGAACGAAACGGTCCAGGCCGTTGTCGATGCCTGGGGGTCGATCGACATCCTCGTCAACAACGCAGGCATAACACGCGACACGTTGATGATCCGGATGAGTGAGGAGGATTGGGATGCTGTCCTCGACACGAACCTCAAAAGCGTTTTCAACTTTTGCAAGGCCGCCTACCGCCCGATGATGAAGCAACGTGGGGGTAGCATCATCAACATCTCGTCAGTGGTGGGCGTAACTGGCAACGCTGGCCAGGCGAACTATGCGGCCTCCAAGGCGGGGATGATCGGGTTCACCAAGAGTCTTGCTCGGGAGCTTGGCGGACGCGGCGTCCGCGCCAACGTCGTGGCTCCCGGTTACATCGCAACGGACATGACCTCGGATCTGAGCGATGACGTGAAAGAGGCAATGTCATCAAGCATTCCATTAAAACGGCCTGGCAGCCCGGAAGACATTGCTTCCGCAGTTGCCTTCCTCGCGTCCGACGCAGCTACCTACATCACCGGCCACACGCTGCACGTGGACGGAGGTATGGCGATGTAGTCCGGTCGGTTTTAGAGCCCAACCTGCACGCCAGCACCGACGGTTGCGAGCGTCGTACCAAAAGCACGCGTCACCTGGAGGTTGACAACCGGGCTAATCCTTTCCATCGGATAACCAGCCTGCAAGAACAGGCTTGGCCCCACTTCCGTGTTGCCCGCCGTAGGGCGCGATTGACTGAAGATCTCTACCCCCGCACCGGCGCGAAGATCTACGGGTGCGTTTAGCGGTAGGGGAGTTGAGGCGTAGACCGCCGGAGCGAGTGTGCTGAACCCCGATCCCTGCGAATAGTAGCTCAGAACGGCGACCATCTGGATAATCGCAATGACCGGGACCATTGCATGCAGGCCAAATCCAGTGTCTTTGAATTCGAGGTTGCGAACCACCTGTCCACCAATCTTGATCTTTGGTTCGCTTGTTTGCGGAGGTAGTGGCGGATCTAAAGAGCCACGCACGAGGACGTCGCAAAAATCTTGCAACGTATCATCGTGATTAGGATCAAGAGGGTCAAATTCACCGTGACCATATTTCTGAATTGCGGCAACGACAGGATACCATCCTTCGCTTCCGTACGAATGTTCGAAAGCATATTCAAGTTGAGGGGGATTGTATTTCACGTCTCTGGGCTCCGCTCCCTCACCGAAATCCACAACAAGCGTATCCACCTCGCTGAGGGGGGTGAATTCCCTACCCTCGAAATATGCTGACGGCAGACCAACTACAAAGGCACCAATCTCACCAACAGCAAGCTCCGTTGGACACGTCAAAGTCAATACGCGGTCAGAGCCTGCTGGACCTTGGGCATTCGCCTCGAAAGCAAGTGTGACAAGCAGCGCAACTACCACTAGATGTTTCATCTGTCCGGAGAGCTTGGGTGAGGCACCCTAACGCGTAAAGGCGCAGCTATTTACCTCGCCAATGTATAGGAGAGCTACAATATTGGGCAACCGATGGCCCCGATTACCGCATTGGGCGTCATCTTCTAAAGCGAGAACTCCTGCCGAATCCAACATCTAGCGCATCTACAGGCATTGGCATGCGGTTAGTTTGGGGATTCTATTGATTTGACGACGCCAGTGTCCTACACCTCAGTTATCGACCTCACTGCTCTGGGGCAGAAAGAGCAGAAGAAAGACCTCCCCGCCTACCAGCCGTTTCCGTTGCCGGACCCACTGCTTCCGGAGATTTCGGCCGAGGCACTTCCGGAGAACCTGCAAGCTGCTTTGAAAGCGATGGATTGGCCGGGGCTCATGCCCGTTCAATCGACGGCCATCCCGTATATGCTCGCGGGGCAGGACCTCATCGTCCAATCGCGCACGGGCAGTGGAAAGACGGGCGCGTTCCTTCTCCCGCTCCTCGACAGCCTGGATGCGAACGAGAAGACCACGCAGGCGCTCGTGCTTTGCCCGACCCGCGAGTTGGCCAAGCAAATCCTCGGTGAGTTCGACCGAATGAATTCGGCTCTGCCACAGGACAAGCAGCTTCGCACAATTGCGGTGTATGGCGGAACCGCCTACGGTCCTCAGCTCGATGCTTTCAAAGCGGGTGCGCAGCTCGTGGTGGGCACGCCGGGCCGGATCCTCGATCATCTGCAGCGCGGCGCCCTCAAGCTTGACAACCTCCGAACACTCATCCTCGACGAAGCGGACGAGATGCTTTCGATGGGCTTCTTCCCGGACATGAAGAAGCTCAAACGCTACCTCCCGAGCAAGCGGAGAGCGTACATGTTCTCGGCAACAATGCCCTACGCCGTGCAACGGGTGGGGCGCGAGTTCCTCAGCGAACCTGGATTCCTCACGCTCTCTGGCGGCACGATCCACGTAGACATCATGAGCCACCGGGCCTACATCGTGGATCCGATGGCGAAAGACCGCACGCTGGTGAAGCTGATCGAAATGGAGAACCCGGAATCCGCAATCGTCTTTACGAATACGAAACGCGAAGTAGAGTACCTCGCTACGTTTCTATCGAACTACGGAATTGACGCGGCTGGGATCTCCTCCGATCTCACCCAGAAGGCGCGCGAGAAGGTGATGGGCCGTTTGCGAAAAGGGAAATTGCGCATCCTCGTGGCGACCGACGTGGCCGCCCGCGGCATCGACGTCTCGGACCTGAGCCACGTCTTCCAATACGACGTCCCGCAGGACAAGGAGTACTACATCCACCGCGCCGGACGTACTGCCCGCGCTGGAAAAAGCGGCGTAGCCATCAGTTTTGTTACAGCCTCCGACCGAAAGGATCTGAAGGAAATCGAACGTAAATACGAGATCGACATGGAATGGAAAGACGTCCCCACGGACGAAGAGGCATCTGCGCGCGTTGGAGAACGCCTGATTAATCTGCTTGAGGAAGAATACAGGGAGCTTTCGAACCTGGACCGCGAGCGCATCAAGCGGTTTATCCCTGTGGCCAAGATGCTGGTGGAAGAAGGCGAGCCGGAAGTCCTTGCCATGCTCCTGGAGGAGGCCTACGAAGAAAGCCTCCACGAAGCACCTTCAGCGTCGAAATCGAAAGGCAAGAAGGACAAGAACAAGAAGAAGGACGACTGATGAGACGCTGTTCGCTCGCGCTGATATTCTTTCTCGCGTTTGTCGGAGCCGCGGTCGCCCAGGAGGCCGATTCGACCGCCTTCGATCCGACTGGACACTTTGCCGTCTACACAGGCGACGGTGAGCCCGCAACGCTGGACGACATCGTTGCGCGAATGGGCGGTGTCTCTGTGGTATTCCTCGGCGAGCGCCACGACGATCCCACGGCTCACGCGCTCCAGTTGATACTACTTCAGGCTGCACACCATGAGTTCGGCCAATCGCGTCGTGTGGTGTTGGGGATGGAGATGTTCGAGAGCGATGTTCAACGCGTTCTGGTCGAATACCTCTCCGACTACATCCGCGAGGGTGACTTTCTTAAAGCTTCCCGACCGTGGAGCAACTACGCTTCGGATTACAGGCCGATGGTAGAGTTTGCCAAAGAGCACGGACTGGAAGTGGTCGCGACCAATGCGCCGGCGCGCTACGTTAGCCTCGCTCGGCGACGCGGATTGGCCGCACTGGATACACTGATGAGCTCGTGGTCTTTTCTACCGCACGAATTGCCCGTAACAGACATCAGTCATCTGATCGATCCACCATCGTCGATCTACGAGGACAAGTTCAGGACGGAGATGGAGGAAATGGGAGACCACGGCTCGATGCCCGGAATGCCCAGCGTGGACGACATGTTGGTCGCACAGAACCTCCGCGACGCTACGATGGCGTTCTGGATAAAGCAAAACCTTGGGACGCCGTCGCCCCTTTTTCTGCATGTAAATGGCTCGTTTCACAGCGATAACCAGCTGGGCATCCCAGAACATCTCATGCCCGATGTGCCGATGCTAGTGGTGACGATGGTTCCAGCCGAGGATATCCATTCTGCCCCGGAGCCATCCAACGATGACTTTATCATCCTCACGGATGAGAGCGTGATTGAGGGAGACTGATAGGGTCCATGCTCAAGAACCTGTCGATGTAAAACGAGGTAATTCTGCGCCCCTTGTCGGCCTGCAGCGGCACGATTCGAACCCTGAGTACGCAGCCCGGTCTCAGGTTTTATCGTGTTGCACGTCAAACCATGCAATCAATCCAATCGAGCGCGATATGGATCAGGAGTCCAAGGCCAATCAACTGCAGTACGCGCGCTGTAGGATGCAAACCCTGCCGGTCCGCCTTCCGCCGGACAATGAGAGGAAGCACGAACAAAGCGATGTAGAGCACAATCGCGGGGGTAGTGTGCAGAGGGTGGAAACCGATTGAACACCGATTGGGATCGTAGATCGGATCAGCCAGCAGATGGTCGGCATCGACAATCGTGGTCGAGATCATGATCAACGTCGCGTTTCGCCAGCGGGTACGGTAAAACGCAAGGGCGGCCAACAGCGGGACAATAAAGTGCAGGGCGATATGGATCATATCTGCAAAGCGTGGGAGGACAAAGGCGGCATAACCCCGCACTATTCCGACTCTTTCCGTATAAGACGCAAGGGAAGAGTCCGCGCAAGTAGAGCGGGGCTTTGACACGAGCAAAATAGGTGGCCGAGCTATCTTTCAGGCCCACGCCCATCCCTCCCACACCTCCCCACGATGATTCGTATTGTCGCGCTACTGGCGCTGAGCACACTCGTTTTGACAAGCGCGTGCCGCATTCAATCGCAAGGCTTGCCTCCCGTCTCCCCCACCGCCACGACGGATGGATTGACCA
>JBBKWZ010000246.1:0-4885 GCA_037969195.1 Rubricoccaceae bacterium
GGGATTTTAACGCTTAGGGTTCGCTCCTTGTAAACAAGATGGCCGTTGGGATCCAGTTCAGGATTTTGCAGCGTGATGGTTCGTTTCGCGCCTTCATACGCGTCCTGGAGATCAATCAGAACTTTGGCGTGGTGATCTTCCCCACGGGACCGAAACGTGGCGCGGGTTTGGTTTCCTCCACGTGCTCCCATGCGTTGACCAAAGATGGCTTCAAAGAAATCACTGTTGAGGCCACCTGTCGTGCCTCCGAAACCGCTCCCCTCGAATTCGAATCCGGCGTCCCAGTTCGGCGGTGGCTGAAAATCAGCACCTGCTCTCACGCCGGAAGCCAGCTTATCGTAAGCCGCCCGTTTTTCTGGATCGCTTAGGACATCGTGCGCTTCGCCAATCTCCTTGAAACGTGTTTCGGCGTCAGGTTCCTTGCTCACGTCGGGGTGGTACTTCCGCGCAAGTTTTCGATAGGTACGCTTGATCTCGTCTTGCGTCGCGTCTTTCTCGACGCCGATGATCGCGTAATAGTCCTTGAAATCCATGCTTTCTAAAACGGTTGACAGAGCCCTCGGTTCGAGAGAACATTCTTGTCGCGTGCAAGGTACCGAGGATGGTTACTTCTGAGGCAAACGCCCCATGCCTGACATCGCCCTGGCCTTCCTTGACTTGTCGCGAACCTACCTCAAAGGCGAGTACTTGCCACGCATTGAGAAGGCGCTGGATACGCTTTCCGAGGAGGATTTTTGGTGGCGGCCCAACGAGGCGTCGAACAGCGCGGGAAACCTCGTGCTTCACCTTGCCGGAAACGTTCGACAATGGATCGTCCACGGAATTGGCGGGGAGAAGGATGTGCGCGAACGCGAGAAAGAGTTCGCCGCGACTGGAGATATTTTGAAAGGGGATGCGTTTGCGCGCCTCCGCGCCTCGGTCGACGAAGCATGCGCCGTGATTGAGAGCATGGATGTGTACGACTTGGAGGACTCGTACACGCCCCAATCGCACGACGTAACGGGAGTGGCCGCGGTTTACCATGTCGTAGAACATTTCGGGATGCACACCGGCCAAATCGTTTGGATCGCGAAAGCACGCTCAGGTCAAGGCATGGGCTTTTATAAGGAATCTCCCGGCGGCATGGCAAAGCTGACATGGATGCCCACGCCTAGTGGTCCGGTTGCTCTGTAAAAAGCGAACCATAGACCCTGTATGAGCCGACTGGGTAGTTTCCGTAGCTCACATCAATACAGGTTGTCCAGGTTCGATATTAAAAACGTGCGTCCTTCAGCGGTCGTCGCTGTACAATGATTGTTATGCCCATACAGAACGCCAGCACTATCAGGCAACACAGCGCTAGAATTGACGCTCTCAACCGAGCTGAGCGACGGATTGGAAGAAAGGTGAAGAGCTTAGAACGCGCAAGTCTCGAGTTTTCGAGGTTTCGATTATCGCTTGGGCTAGCCTTTGCCATTGCGTTGGGTTTGGTATTTGTTACAGACTCGTCAGCAATCCGCTTTTCGGCTCTGGTTACGATAGCACTTGTTACAATTGTTTTTATTGTGACTGCGAATCGTCACAGCCGCACTTTAGGCAGTCTCCGGCGCTTCCAGGTCTGGTTTGGACTCTATAGTGAAAAGCAAGCCAGACTTTGCCGCGACTGGGACTCACTTCCTGCTGCGTTCGATGGCTTGGTTTCTAAGGATCATCCCTTCGGGACTGATCTACAGATCCTGGGACCCCGATCAGTTCATCACCTCGTCGATATCGCTGTTACCCGCGAGGGCCGACAACGACTCGCAGACTGGCTGCTATCGGAAAGTCCATCAATTGATGAGGTTGAGTGGCGGCAGCGGCTCGTCACCTCGCTTGTTAAGCGATCATTATTTCGTGACCGTATTGTACTGAGCGGCCGTGTTCAGCAGGATTCAGTTGATCTCCGCCCTCTTACGTCCTGGCTACAGTCCGATGGGCGCTCGCCTTCTGTAGCTCGCGCTTTAGCCTTGACTCGCGGACTTGCGGGAATCAACTACGTTCTCTTCGCTTTGTGGGCGTTCCAGCTCCTGCCCCCTTTTTGGGCACTCTCAGTCGGCGTCTACTTCGCCGTCTACAATTGGCGAGCGAGCGGGCTCAGCCAGCTCTACGACCGGGCAGAGAACCTCGTGAGTTCTCTCCGTCCCCTGACGGAGATGTTCCGTTTTGTGGAATCTCGCCCCCAATCAGGATGCCCCGCGTTGCAGGACTTATGCGCATCGTTTTGGGAGAATGAGACCAAACCGTCCGTTCTTATTCGTCGCGCAAGGCGTGTCGCAGGAGCTACGGCATTTCGAAAAAACCCAATCCTCTGGGTTTTGCTAAACACTCTTTTTCCTTGGGACCTCTTCTTCGCGCATCGATTGGAGAGCTTACGCCTAGAACTCAAAACTGTCCTTCCAGAGTGGCTAGACACATGGGCTTCTCTCGAAGCCGCCGCATCACTCGCTCAGTTCGCAGAGCTGAACGACAGGCCCCTGGCGGAAATATCAAGCAATGGCACCCCAGTCTTCGAGGCCCATGGCCTCGTCCATCCGCTCCTCCCACCCCCCGACGCTATCCCAAACTCGATACGATTCGACCAAGTCGGCGAGGCCGCTATCGTAACAGGTTCGAATATGACTGGGAAGAGCACTTTCCTGCGGGCTCTCGGTACAAACCTCGCCCTCGCGAACGCCGGAGGGGCTGTTACAGCGCTTCATCTGAAGACACACCTCTATCGACTTCACGCCGTGCTCAACGTCGCGGACTCGGTTCAAGATGGCTTCTCGTATTTCTATGCAGAGGTCCGACGCCTGAAGTTCCTGCTGGATGCAATTGAGGATTCAGAGGGCCTCCCTGTGTTTTTTCTCATAGACGAAATCTTGCGGGGCACGAACAACCGAGAGCGGTTCCTGGGAAGCAGTTCTTATGTGGCCGCGATCTCAGCGGCCAAGTCGTCTGTCGGCCTCCTAGCGACCCATGATCTTGATTTGGCGCGTCTCGATGTTGGCGGGTTCACGAACGTTCACTTTCGAGATCGAATCGAATCTGGGCGGATGGTATTCGACTATACCTTGCACGAAGGACCGTCAGAGACGACGAACGCGCTCCGTGTACTGGAGGCGGAGGGCTTGCCGACCCCTCCTTCGGGGCAGGTTGCAACGCCCGACGCCATATCATTAGAAAGAGACCAATGAGCTCTCTCGACGGGTCTCTGTTACCGAGTACAACTCTCCATAGGAGGTTGATCGAGGGGATTTCGGCGGCCGTCTACCACGTTGTAGAACACTTCGGCGTGCACACCGGCCAGATTGTTTGGATCGCGAAAGCGAGGTCGGGCGAAAGTCTCGGCTTCTCCGAGGAGAAACCCGGAGGTCGGGCGAAGTTGACATGGGTGCCTACTCCAGCCGGGCCGATCGCTCCCTGAACGTGGCTTTCGGCTGAAAGCGTCGCGACGGTAGCTTGTCGCGCTGCTCCGCCCGAATCATCTCAAGCATATTGCCGTCAATGGAATCACCCGCTCCAAACCGACGAGTTCGCAACGTGGTTTTTGTCACCATTCTGGTGGCCACCACGATCATGCTCGCCACAGGCAGACTAGGCTCGTGGTTTGGTGACGACGTGGCCCCTACGGAAACCGTAGGATCCACTACTTCAACGGAATCCATGCCCAATCCTCCGGTAGCGCCACTGCAACCTTTCGGGTCGAATTCAATTGATCCAAAGCCTGAAACAACAGCCGTCACGTTCCTGGAGTTTGCTGAGCAGTACGACGCGCTCCGCGACAACTTTCGGGCACGAGATAGCTTGACGGCCCTGGTCGTCGACAAACATGTTCAGTGGGAAGGCTACGTCCGCAACGTTACACGCTTCGAAACGGCGTTCTACGTCAATGTGTCATCGGCTGCCCATGGTTACAACGGGCCGTCAGCTTCCATCACGTTCGGGCATGAACTGGAGGACCACCTGTACGCTCTCCATCCGGATGACTTTGTCCGATTCGAAGGAGTCGTTACGCGTGCCGCGGGATCGGTAGGCATCGAAGGGATGGCCATTGAAGCGATTGAGTAAGGCTGTGAATGAGCGATCCTGAATTAGATCAGAACACGGATGGGCCTTCCTCTTCCGCAGAAGAACCCGAGCTTGATTCAAGCACCCGTGGTGGATTGTTCGCTGATCTAGTCGATTCGATCAGAGGTACGGAACGCGATTACACGAAAGGCAGAATTGGACACGCCATCTTGCTGTTGGCCGTTCCTATGATGCTGGAGATGGTGATGGAG
Organism: Rubricoccaceae bacterium; assembly: GCA_037969195.1. Taxonomy (GTDB): domain Bacteria; phylum Bacteroidota; class Rhodothermia; order Rhodothermales; family Rubricoccaceae; genus JAHEJB01. Next base: position 4,281 of record JBBKWZ010000246.1, read on the forward strand.
TCCATCTTTGCGGTGGTGGATATCTACTGGGTTTCTTCCCTCGGAGCGTCGGCAGTTGCTACCGTCGGACTGACCGAATCCGTCCTCACGCTCATGTATTCGATTGCCATCGGCATGTCGATGGGCACGACAGCCTTGGTTGCTCGCAGAATTGGAGAGAAGAACCCGAAGGCGGCCGGAGACGCGGCCGTGCAGGCCATCGGAGTGGCGGTCGTTGCGTCAATTCCTTTCTTCATCGTCGGAGTTTTCTTCTCCCGCGACATTCTCGCCCTGATGGGCGCGGATGCGTGGAGCCTCGAACACGGATCGAGCTATACGGCATGGATGCTCGGCGGCAACGTGGTGATCATGCTGATCTTCGTCATCAACGCGGTATTCCGGGGCGCTGGCGACGCGGCGATGGCGATGCGGGTCCTGTGGGTTTCGAACGGCATCAACATTCTACTCGACCCAGCGCTCATTTTTGGATGGGGCCCATTCCCGGAGATGGGCATCACGGGCGCCGCAGTGGCGACCAACATCGGGCGCGGAGTCGGCGTCTGCCTTCAGCTCTGGGTCCTGTTCCGCGGAGCGAAGCACATCAAGGTGGTGGCTTCGCAGGTTCG
>JBBKWZ010000247.1:0-10036 GCA_037969195.1 Rubricoccaceae bacterium
CGCGGGACAGTTTGACAGACAGGCGCCGTTTAACAGTTCGTACCAGATTTTTCCACGATCTGTGGACGACATACAGCGCGCTGGCGTCCGACCAACGTTGTATCGCAACGCTGCCTTTGCCGTGGTATTTCTGCTCTTGATTGCGGGAGGATGGGCCTTTGCCTTGCGCCGACAAGGACGCCAGCGATTGTCGCAGCTTCAGGTATCGGAGAAGCGGTACAGCCAGCTTTTTGACGCGGCTGGTGATAGCGTTCTTGTCCACGCCGACCACCACACGACAGGTTGGATCATAGACGTCAACGAAATGGCTCAGGAGACGCTGGGGTATTCCTCTGGCGAGTTTCACAAATTGACCATGCGCACAATTGTCGCTGAAGGCGGAATTCCGGCGCTGGAACAACATCTTTACGACGCAGGGCACAGGGGCGGAGCGCTCCACACCATTCAACTGATCACAAAAGCCGGACACCCCATTCCGTTCGAAATACGAACGCACCGCCTGGACCTCGACGGCAAATCCGCTTTTCTCTCCATTGCGCGTGATGTGTCTGCAAGACTGGCCTACGAGCGGGGGCTGATTGAAGCAAGGCGTAGTGCCGAAGAAATGGAGCAGCTCAAGAGCGCCTTCTTCATCAACATGAGCCACGAAATCCGTACTCCTTTGACGGCGATTATCGGTGCAGCGGAACTCTTGCACGAAGAGGTTGACCAGGAACAGAAGGAGTTCACCGACCTCATTGAGCACGGTGGAAAGAGGCTACTCAATACACTGAATGCCGTTCTTGACTTCGCCCAACTGGACGCTGGCGAAGTTGTCTTGCAGCCCGGACCTCTGGACGTGGTGGAAGAGATTCAAGAATTGACCAACGAGCTTCGCGCCACCGCGGACGCCAAGAACCTCTTCATCAACCTCGAAACGGATGTTGGTTCGCTGCCCGTGTTACTGGATCAGGAGGCCTTACGAAAAATCCTGGGCAACATTCTAGACAACGCCATCAAGTTCACAACGAATGGTGGCGTACGCGTTACAATAGAGACGACGCCGGACGTAATCAATGTGCACGTAGCGGATACAGGCGAAGGCATGGAGGAAGATTTCTTGCCGTTCCTGTTCATGGAGTTCAAGCAGGAATCAACAGGATTCGCCCGAAGCCACGAGGGCAATGGTCTCGGAATCGCCATCGCCAAGCGCCTGGTCGATCTAATGGGCGGTGATATTAATGCCCTGAGCCGAAAGGATGCGGGCAGTGTCTTTACTGTGACCCTCCCTCGAATTCCAATCCCGATTGCGACCTTTGGGGGAGACGGGGCGTCGGCGGAGCAGCCGCTCGCAGCGATAGTTGGGGGTCCGGGAGCCGCGTAGCTTGTTGGGCGTTAGTGCCTCTTCTCCCAACCAAGCTTCGCTTCTCAGATGAACAACATCTTTCGTGGTCTCCTCGCCGGATATGGTGCCAAAAAGCTGGGCGGAGGATGCTTCTCAACGGTCCTCGTTTTTGTTCTGCTCTGGGTGCTACTCGGTCAATGCAACGCGGCACTCCCTCCGCAGGTGCACGTACTGGACGCGGCCAAGATCGACGTAGTGAAAATCGATCGCGTAAGGCAGGATTACTCCACCGCAACCACACCGCTCACCATCTCACCCATGGCTTTGGGTATGGCCGAGCGATAGGGCGCAGCGAGAGCGTCTACGAACTCGCTCAAAACTTCAGTTCCTTCCACGGACACGCTGAGCGAGTTCCCGCCTACTGTGCCTATTCGCGTGGCCTGGACCCCATTTGCCGAAGCAAGATCAGCAACTCGTTCTAAGAGATCCGGGTCAGAAGGCACGGAGCAGACAATCCTCGACTGCGCCTCGCCAAACAGGAGAACATCGAGCCTTCCTCCCATGGCATTGCTGAGTTGCACGTTGGCACCCAGTCCGTTGTGGATGCAGGATTCCGCAAGGCAAACGGCCAGTCCGCCATCGGAAACGTCGTGCGCACTCTCAACGCAGCCATGCTGAATCAGCGCCAACATGGCGGCGTGGACGGCCAACTCCTCGTCCAGCTCAAGGTGAGGTGCATCGCCGGTTGTCCTTCCCAGAATTGAGGAGAGATACTCAGATCCCTCTATACCCCCTGTGCTTGTCCATCCCGCCGGTGAGAGCAGGAAGATGGCATCACCTTCGGATTTAAAATCGGAGGTCGTGGTGTGGGCATCGACGTCTTCCACGATCCCCAGCATCCCGATAGTTGGCGTCGGGAAAACCGCACCTTCCGGGCTCTCGTTATAAAAGGACACATTGCCTCCTGTCACCGGCGTATTGAACGCACGGCATGCATCGCCCATACCGCCGACAGCCTCTTTGAAGACCCAGTAGACTTCGGGTTTGTAAGGGTTGCCAAAGTTCAAGCAGTTTGTAATAGCTATGGGTTGGCCGCCTGCGCAGACCACGTTGCGCGCCGCTTCTGCGACGGCAATCTGCCCACCCTTTCGCGGGTTCAGATACACGTAGCGCCCATTGCAGTCTGTCTTAACGGCGAGACCTTTGTTCGTGCCTTTCACCCTGACAACCGCGGCGTCCGTGGGGCCCGGGCCCGCAACAGTATTCGTCCGAACCATCGTGTCGTACTGCTCAAAAACCCACTCTTTGGACGCGATGTTTGGGCTTCCGAGCAATCGCTTGAGAACAGTGCCGGCATCACTTACATCGGGTACCGACTCCGTCGAGAAGGCCTGAACGTCATCGAGGTACGAAGGGCGTTGCGTTTCGCGGATGTAGACCGGCGCGCCACCACCGAGGACGAGGTGCTCGGCCGGCACGTTTGCCACCTCCTCGCCGTGCCATCGAACACTCACCCGACCATCGGACGTGACTTCGCCAATTTCCTCGACGTGAAGGTCCCATTTATCAAATATTGCCTCGATCACGGCCTCCTTATCCTTTTCAACCACAACCAACATCCGCTCCTGACTTTCCGAAAGGAGGATTTCATACGGGGTCATGCCCTCTTCCCGAATCGGAACACGGTCAACGTGGATGATCATCCCGCAGCCGCCTTTTTCGCTCATCTCGCACGAAGAGCAAGTAATTCCAGCAGCTCCCATGTCCTGGATGCCCACGACGGCACCGCTTTGAATCACTTCCAACGACGCTTCGAGAAGCAGCTTCTCGGTGAAAGGATCGCCGACTTGCACGCTTGGTCGTTTGGCCTCGCTGGCCTCGCTGATTTCCTCACTCGCAAAGGTGGCTCCGTGGATACCATCACGGCCAGTTGCGGAGCCAACGATGAAGACGGGATTGCCAACGCCCGTCGCGATCGCGCTGGCCGTCTCTCCGACTTTCACAATCCCGACGCTCATCGCGTTTACAAGAGGGTTGCCTTCGTAGCTCGGGTCGAAATAGACCTCACCGGCGACCGTCGGCACGCCGAAGGAATTACCGTAGTCGCCAATTCCTCGCACGACGCCGTCAAACAAGTAGCGCACGCGGGGATTATCCAGCGAGCCGAATCGCAGGCTGTTTAGAGATGCGATTGGTCGCGCGCCCATGGTAAAAATGTCGCGTTGAATACCGCCGACACCAGTTGCCGCACCCTGATAAGGTTCGACAGCGCTCGGATGATTGTGGCTTTCGATCTTGAATGCCACCGCGAGGCCATCTCCAATATCTACGAGTCCTGCGTTTTCCTCACCGGCTCCGACCAGCAAGGCATCCCCATCGCGGGGAAGCGTTTTTAGTATCGCGATGGAGTTTTTGTATGAGCAATGCTCACTCCACATCACTGAGTAAATCCCCAGTTCCGTAAAGGTCGGAGTTCGGCCTAGCTTTTCCAGAATCCAGCCGTACTCTTCTTCAGTCAAGCCATGATCCATCGCCAAATCGAGATTCACTTCCGGCTCCCCGCTAAGAGAACGGGGCGGGCTATTTGGCGAAGTACCGGGCATGGCGTGCTGCGATTAGCGTAAAAAGAGAAAGGGACGACCCGCCGGGTCGTCCCTTTTGATTGGGCGGGAGGACAAAAATAAGGCCCTCCGAAATCTTCAACCGTGAATCAACGAACGAGCGTAATGCGGCGCTCAACGGATTCCTCGCCGGCGGTTGCACGAATCAGATATACACCTCCCGGAAGTGCGTCATCATCCAACACAAACCGGTGGTCGTTGCCTGCAGCCAGCACACCCGCATGGAGCACGGCAACCCGCCGACCCGTTACGTCAAAAACCTCGATGGAGATCGTCTGCGCTTGATGCAGCGTCATCCCAACCGTTACGGCGGCGGCACTGGGATTTGGGTAAGCGACCGATAAATCGAAACTGGCATTTGGTGTTTCGTCTTCAACAGAAACGGGATCGATGATATTGAGCTTCCAGCCCATAAACGTGTGATTGAAACACTGGTAGTAAAGGAGGCTTGGTGCGGCAGGCGGCACGATGAACGTGAGCACTCCGTTTCCCGTCGCTCCATTTCCAGTAACTCCGTCCGTCCACGCCGAGGCACCCGCATCGCCCCCCGCATCACTTGTCGTGATAAAGAAGGGATGAGCAGCCGATACGTTGTTCATCTGGAAAACGTAGGTTTCGCCCCGAACCAGCGTCAGTTCGTCGCCTTCGATGCCATCGATGACATAGCCCTCAGGCCATCCATTGCCAAAGCTCGGGTGCGCCGCTGTCTTGGTTGCAACGGTTACGTTGAACGTGGTTTGGGCAAATACAAAGGGTGCAAACAGAAGTGCGAATGCGGCTGCGATGATCGGGCGGAGTTTCATTTTTGAGCTTTATTTGAACGGAGAGGGATTGTGCCTTCAAACATACGAACGCATATTCTCGTCTTCTCACGAATGCCTAACGCAGGCAAGACTTGCTCACCGCAGGGTGCTTATAGAAAGCGCGGACTTCACTACCACAGGAAAGCCGAATACGTTGACTCCAAATCCCGTCGCACCCGCGCTTTAATCTCGCAGACCGATATGTGCCGTGAGACGATGCCAGGCGACTACTGCCCAGCACACCCCGGATCGAGTCTTAGAAGCGCACGGCGAGGCCCACTGATATACTTGGATTGACCCCGTAATTCGTAAGACGTACAACACTGCGGGACGCGAGGCCCAGGTTTGATGTTGTCCACACATTCGCGCCGGCTGAAACGTATCCGCCTCCGCCGCCCACCGGCGTCCCATCGGAGTCTCCGCCAATTATACCGGTCCCTCCAGCGCCAAGCGAAAGGCGAACGCGAGAATCAACAACGCGATGCCAGAGACCTACATCTAGTGCAATTGTCTGCGAGGTATAGTAACCGCTGGAAGATGGTAGGTACACCGGACTCGCTTCGACTCCAAGCGATCTGTACAAATGCCGCTCAATGTGTAAAACCGGACCTATTCCCCAACCGTTGATATCGTTTACGCGATGAACGTCTACACCACCTGAAATAACCCAATCTGAATGTCCTTGCGCCACCGCTGCAGGTGGAAAAAGCAAGCCGATCAGCACTAGTGAGAATATGATGTACCAGGCTTGTCGCATAAAGAAGTCCTCGCAATTCGCGCAACGGACCGCCTTCAATCGAATGTCTTCAGAGCAGTTCCTCCCTCTGCGTTTGAACGTCAGATAAAGTTTCGAAACCCGGCATCTACCACGAAAGCGTGAGACTTCGACGTTGTGCACTCTCCGTATTATCGCATTCGTTCTTCAACCGCGCGCCAGCCCTGACCCACTCCCCGCTCCGCACACTCGGGATCATCTTTTCTCTCTGGCTCCTCGTCTTCACGGCCGCGAGTCAGACAATAATCGTTACTCCGATTCTGCCAATAATCGGAGATGCGCTTCGCGTTCCGGAGGCACATTGGGGATGGCTCATCACGGTGTATTCCATTTCGCTGGCGATTGCGGCGCTAGTGATGGGGCCGGTCTCCGATCGAATAGGAAGGCGACGCATCCTTTTACTCGGCTCCGGGGCCCTGGCCATCGCGCTCGCTCTTCACGGGCTTGTCAGCTCATTTAGTACCATGTTGGCTGCCCGAGCCCTCGCAGGCGCATGTGGTGGAATGCTCAGCGGCGCCGCCGTTTCCTACGTCGGAGACTACTTCCCGTACGAACGCCGTGGCTGGGCTACGGGTTGGGTGATGAGTGGCATTCCGTTCGGCATCGTTATCGGCGTGCCATTGGGGCGAGTACTCGCTGCTGGGCTAGGATATCTCACGCCCTTTATCGCGTTTGCCGGTCTAATGGCAGTCGCTTTCGTCCTCATCCTGTTGGTCGTTCCCCAGCCAGATGTCGATACGGAGCAATCCAGAATGACATTCCTGGGGACGATTGAGGGATACGTCAAATTGCTTGCAAAGCCGGATGTGCTGGCTGCTTCCCTCACGTTCTTTTTGATGTACCTCGGGCTTTCCTTGCTTGTTGTCTATCTCCCTGAGTGGCTAACAAATCAATTCGCGCTTGAGGTAAGCCTCTTTGGCAAGCCGTTTCAAGCGTTCGGGCTCGACATCGATTTCATCGCCACACTGTTTCTCGTGGGTGGACTGGCCGGCGTCATAGCTGGCCCGCTTGCTGGCTCGGCGTCGGATACTCTTGGACGAAAGCCGCTTATTCTCGTCTCATGCGTTGGCTTGGTCTTCGTCACGTTGGCACTGACCTATGTGGTTACCGAGCGCTGGGTGGCGTATCCGATCTACATCGGCATCATGATGCTTTTTTCAATGAGGATGTCGCCGCTGCAGGCCTTGTTGACGGCGATCGTGCCCGCCAGCCAGCGCGGAAGCTTCCTATCCCTTACCATCGCGATTGGACAAATGGGCACGGCGTTGGGAGCCGTCGTCGCGGGGTTGCTTTACGCGGGCGGCGGCTATCGGACTACCACCTTTGCATCGGCAGGAACCGGCGTTTTGTTGGCGTGGCTGGTCTGGCGTTTCCTTCCAGAACCCACTCAGGACGCGGTTCACGAGCCGGAAGCCGTCGTCGTCTAATCTTACGCAGACTTCGACGTGAGTAGTTCTGCGTTGCCAGCGGAAGCCCTAAGCGTTTCATAGACGTTCTTCGTCGCTACCAATGGCTCTTGTTCAAACCACTGCTTCCGAAATCTCCGCATTGCGTCCAATTTTTCCGCCGGAATTAAAGCATCTTCGCGGCTGGTACGGCTGGAATACACGTCGATGGTCGGATTGACCGGGCTCCATTCGAGGTCAGCCAGAAGGGTGATCGTGGAGTTCGACGCGTCTTTGAACTCATCGTAGATGGTCTCGTTGAGGTGGCTGCCGGTACCCACCTGCACGGTTGCAATGACCGTGAGGCTTCCGCCTTCCTCGACGGTCCGAGCCGAACCAAATAGAGACTTGGGCGCACGCAACGCGTTCGTATCCAAAACGTCCTTGACCACGCTTTCGCCCTCCTGCGCCAAAACGTTGTGAGATCGGACGAGCTCTGTCAATGAATCCACGAGTAGAACGACATCGTGTCCGGTTTCGACCATTCGCCGGGCCGTTTCGATAACCAAGTTCGCCATGTGAACGTGCCTCTCCGGCGAATCACCCAGCGCGGTTGCAATAACATTGGCCCGAGTTTGCCTATCAAAGTCGATGATATCGTCCGGCTGTTCGTTCAGAAGAAGAGCAAGAACCCGCGTTGTAGGATGGTTTGTAGCCAGAGAGCCGGCGATTTGCTGCAATAGGCTCGTCCTACCACTTTTTGGCGGTGCGACAACCAGAACTCGGTGGCCTATTCCAAGTGGGCAGAACAAATCCAAAACCCGCGGGGCAATTCGTTCCGGCGTCGTCTCCAGTCGAAACGCCTTGTCTGTATAACTGGGAGTGAGATAGTCGAATCCCGTTCGCTCGTTCACGGCCTCAGGCGGGCGGCCATTGATTGTCTCCACATGGATTAATGCGAAAAACCGCTGACCTTCTCGGGGCGGGCGGATCTCACCTTCCACCATATCCCCTACCTGAAGTGAGAATCGCTTGATCTGGCTCGGCGAGACATAGATGTCGTCCGCGGAGGGGTGGTAGCGGTAATCTGGCGACCGCAGGAAACCGTAGCCATCGGGAAGAACCTCCAGAACACCAACTTTTCGGAGCATCCCTCCCAGAGCCACTTTCTTGGGATCAAAGTTCCTCATATACGCCGGACGCTCACTATTTCCACCGCGATCGTGCTGGCGAATCACATTGTCGCCCTTGCTCTGTCCGTTGCTTGACGTTGACGGTAGCGCATCGGGCCCGCCGTCGTATGGCGATGTCTCTGCGTGGACTTCCAGAATGCGGTAGATGAGGTCGGGCTTAGCAAGTTCAGCAATATCGGCCACTCCGATATCCTGTGCGATCTGCTGTAATTCCGCTAAGCGCTTCTCCTGAAGAGATGCGATGTTCATTGGATATGGCCGTGGGGACGACAGCCGAGATGTGCTATGAGAAGGGTGGGGATGTGGGGAACGCCTGCTCAATTCGCGTTTGATGCCCGTCCGCAAAATTGCAGGACTTCAATCTGAAACGCGTCGGGGATTGAACGTGCGCGGTCAAAAACTAAGTGTTGAAGATCGAAGTGCCACGCATGTAGGCAAAATCGATTCATTTGACTCCTAAGGAGAGATCGGGCAATGCTGCCACTGCTAAATGTGACCCTGTGACCAGCAAGACGTCTCCATCGACGGCATTGCGAACGAACCAGCCAATTCCCTCTTCGATGCCGTCTACATTTATAGTTCTGAGACCTTGGGATTGAAATTGATGGGCAAGGGAGGTCTTGGATAATGCACGTTGCGAGTCGAAGCCGACCGGAAGGGCCGTAGCGTCGAAATCGGACAAAAGTGTGCCCAGCCCTGCGATGTCTTTATCTGCCATGACGCCGATCAAAACGTACAGCTGCCCTTGCCCGTTCGGTTGCGCACATGCCAATGCGGCGCGCCATCCATCCAGGTTGTGAGCTACATCGGCGACGATGCGCGGATTATTGCGAATGGTCTCGAAGCGCCCACGGAGGCCGCTCAATCCGACGACGTTGATCAGGCCATCGTGTACCGCGCTTTTTTCAATTCCGGGCCATACGATCTCCGACAGCCTTACGGCCAGTGCTGCGTTCCACGCCTGATGGTCTCCCGGAAGGCCGATCGTCAGTTCGTCATAGCTGCAATCGGGAGTTGAAATGTCCAAAACCACACTTCCCGGTCCGCGTCCGACTATCTCAACCGTTGTCGTTTCTCGGATGTTCTCGAAAGGCGCACCCACAAGCTCAGCCGTTGCTCCCAGAGCCTTCAAGGCTTCGGTATCCTCAACGCTCGATAGCATTGGCACACCAAGTTTGGCGATGCCTCCCTTCTCGCGAGCGATGTCGCCGAGGGTATCTCCGAGTTCCTTTGTGTGGTCCAATCCGATGTGGGTTACTGCACTGGCCCTCGGCGTCAATACGTTGGTTGCATCGAGTCGGCCGCCCATACCTACTTCCACAACCGCGAGATCGACATCTTCCTCAGCGAAGTAGAGGAAGCTTAGGGCTCCTGACGCTTCGAAGAAACTCGGTGAAATTCCCAGAATGTCAGCCTGAAAGCGCTGGACAGCGCTGGCGATCCATTCGTGCGAGGCGGGGATGCCGTCAATGCGCAGGCGCTCGGCAAAGTCGAACAAGTGCGGTGACGTGTGGAGGCCGATACGCTTCCCGGACGCCGTTCCAATGGCCGCCACCATAGAAGCCGTTGAGCCTTTCCCGTTCGTCCCTGCGATGTGGATGCTCTCGAACCGATCGTGTGGATTCCCCATTGCCGCAAGCAGTGCCTCCATTCGTTCAAGCCCCGGCTTGTATGCCGCAGCGCCGACGTCGCCGAAACGAGGAAGTGCGAACAGGAAATCCCGGGCTTCTTCGTACGTCACAGCGAATGTGGAGTGGGTGAACGGAGGAATTCGACGGATCCGTGCCGGTTACAATCGCTCAGATCGTCTTTGCGCAAGCTCTTCGATCAATCGCCGTTCGGTGTCAACGTGACTCAGGCGCAGCCGAATCGTGTTCGCTGGGAGCAAGCTTTCCATCTTCTCCGGCCATTCAATCACACAAATTCCGTCGCCAT
>JBBKWZ010000248.1:0-8870 GCA_037969195.1 Rubricoccaceae bacterium
TCCTTGGTGTGCACCTGACACGCATAGTTGATGGCCGTGTTGAGGCTGGGCCAAGCGCCGTTCTGGCGTTCGCACGCGAAGGATACAGGCTGGGAATAGTTCGTCCCCGCGAACTATCCGAAGCGATCCGTTACTGCGGTTTTCGGACGCTTGCCCGTAAGCATTGGCGAACGGGACTGGCCGAATTGCGACGATCCGTTTCCAAACGTTCGTTTCTCGATTCCCTGCAGCGGCTCGTTCCAGCCATAAAGATGGAGGATCTACGTCCCTCACCTTCCGGTGTTCGCGCGCAGGCGGTCTTTCCAGATGGTTCGTTGGCGGACGACTTCATTATAGAAAAGACGCCGCGGTCGGTCCATGTGATCAACGCACCATCTCCGGCCGCCACGGCTTCACTCGCAATTGGGGACCACGTTGCTGTCTTGGCGCTGGAGCGTTTAGCCTAGATACTCGGTCTCCAGTTCTCCGGCCGCCTCTTCTTTGAGGCGCGCTTTTTCTTCCGGCGAATAGCTGTTCCAGTGGCGGTTTTGCAACGCGCCGTCCAGCGCGTAAAGAAAAAGAAGCGAGACTTTGTTCGGAAAACGATGTTTCAGCATCCTGTAGGCGAGGAATGCACCAGCGTCTCGCAGCGCAGACGGAGTGGTTATGCCAACGTCGCACAACATTTTGGCACTTTTCGGGCCAAGATTTCTAAGGTCCGAAAGAGAGTCCATGGGCTTGCTCATAAGGACGTAGGCTGAGGCTCCGTTTTGTCAGTATTGCCCTCAGTGGGCGTTTCAATCGCTTCTGCCAGAGGCAATTCGAACCAGAACCGCGTACCTCGCCCCTTCGTGCTTTCCACATGGATGGTTTCGCCGTGTGCTTGCAAGATTTGCTTCACGATGGAAAGACCGAGACCAGTTCCTCCCATTTTGCGGCTTCGCGCGGCATCGACGCGATAAAAGCGCTCAAATATTCGGTCGAGGTGATCGGGCGGAATCCCACGCCCCGTATCTGCCACTTCGATACGCGCCTTGTCGAGGTGGCGCCGCATACGGCATCGGACGATGCCCTCGTCGCTGTAGGCAATCGCATTGTCAATGAGATTTGTCAGCACCTGCAGGATGCGGGTCCTGTCGGCCAACACTTCGAGTGGAGGATTGTCGTACGTCAGCTCAATGCCTTTTTCCTCCGCTTGGGGAACCAGAATCTCCGCCACATCCACGATCAGATCCTGCAATTCAAATATTTCTGGATGGATGACATCCTCACGGTACTCCAGTTTTGCGATCTCAATCAGGTCGCTGAAAAGGTTGTTCAGGCGGTGGAGATTCACCAAGCCCTTTTGGGCGTATCGCTTCCGCTGTTCGGGCGGCAGCGTGTCCGATCCAAGCGCCTCAATGTATCCAAATACCGCAAATATCGGGTTCTTGACTTCGTGGGAAACGTTCCCGATGAATTCGTTCTGCACGCGGTGCATTCGCTGAAGCTCGTTGATATCGGACCGAAAACGCCGCGCCATCCTGTTGAGACTTCGTGCAAGATCCTGAAATTCAGACGCCCTAGTTCGAACACGAATGGCCCGCTCCAGTTCGCCCTCATTGATGCGCCGCGCGTTCTCCGTGATCGCGAGGAGTGGCTTGTTCACCTGTCTGGCCGCAATCCACGCTCCAATCAACGCCAACACGAGTGCGAGGGCCATCCCGATGATCAGCGTAGCCTGCACCTTTTGCACGGCTAGGTATAGTGGCGTCGAGGTCTCACCGAGGCGAACTATCAGCTTGGAGTCCGATCGGAACGAGGCGACGAACAGCATCACGTCACCGTCTTCAACGTCACGCTCGGCATACCCCACACCTGTTCGCCAAGCGGCGAGCACTTCCGGTTGCCTGAAAAATTCCTGGTCTATATCTCCAATAAATGTTCTCCAAACGTCCTGCAACGTATCCAGACGGGCCACCGCCACCCTTCGCTGCGTAATCCCGGCAATGTTTCCGGCCAGGGCGCGAACTGCCGCCCCGTCGGGTTCGGCTTCCAACAAAACGGCGACGCGTTCAACTTCTTCGCGCAGCGTCTCCCGCGCAGCGTCGCGTACCTGCCCCTGCAGAACAAGGAAGGAGTAAAGCCCGACCAATACGACCGCCAGTCCGACAAAGAAGGCAAACGTGAGCATCATCCACGTTTGCGTGGACGCCCGTCGAGGGAAGAACAGGTTGCTTATAGCTCTCCAGCGAATCATCGCGTGACGACGTAAAACTGTGAAAACGTGAGAAGCAGGATCACGTAATCACATCCCTCACGCATTCACGTCCTCTACACTTCGGCTGTTTCTTCTTCTACGAAGCGGTATCCGACGCCGCGAACGGTCTGGATGTGCTGAGCGAACTCACCGAGCTTCTCGCGGAGGTTCTTGATGTGTGCATCAACTGTGCGTTCGGTCACCATCATCGCGTCCTTCCAAATCGTCTCCAGTAGTTGCTGGCGGGTAAACGCCTTGCGCGGATGACGCACGAGGTACCGTAGTAACTCGAACTCAGTGAGCGTGAGGCCGAGGTCTTCACCCTCCAGCGTAGCGCGATACTCGTCCTCGAAAATCGTGAGGTTGTTGACTGTGAGAATTTTGCTCTCCTCGGTGCCTGTACGGCGCATTACGGCGCGGATGTTGGCAAGAACCACCTGCGGACTCACCGGCTTCTTCAGGTACGTATCGCCCCCAGCTGTAAGGCCTTCGAGTTCGTCCAACTCTTCCGTCTTGGCGGTCAAAAAGAGGATCGGAATTTTCTCCGTTTCTACGCGCCCGCGGAGGCGACGGGCAATCTCAAACCCATCCATGCCTGGAAGCATCACATCGAGCACAATGCAATCAATGTCCGGAGTGGCTTTGGAAAGAGCCTCATCACCATCATACGCGGTGAGAACATTGTACCCTTCTTCGCGAAGGAAGTGGCTGATAATCTCTACGACATCTTCCTCATCGTCGACGACGAGGACGGTGATCTCATTGGGCGTTGATGTGGCCATGATAGGGGCGCGGGCTTGGGGAAGAATATGCTTTGTGAATATAAAGGGTGACGGGTTACCACGCGCCGCAAATCGAACGCTTTCCTCAGGTATCTAACAAGTCCGATTCGTCGCCTGTATAGACGCGCCGGACACGCTGAGTGAGCCCGCATGTCAGTTCGTAGGCAATCGTGCCACATTTCTTGGCAAGTTCCACGGCATCCGGGCCGCCTGTACCAAACAGAACAACCTCGTCACCTATGCAAACAGCGTTCTCTGAACCTTCAGCACCGATATCAACCATGAGCATGTCCATGCAAACGCGACCGACGATGGGGTAGATGGCACCTCGAATTCCTACACTCCCGCAGTTGGAAAGCGATCGCGGGATGCCGTCTCCGTAACCAGCGGCGATCGTGGCAATCCGCGTGGATTGCTGGGCTTTCCATGTTCGGCCGTATGAAACAGTTTCGCCTGGATTAACGGTCCGAAGATGTACGACGCTAGAAACCAGGCGCATGACGGCGCGGAAATCAGCGATCTCAACGCCGGGAAGTCTGTCAATTACGAGGCCGTAGAGTGCACCGCCAGCGCGAACGAGCGTTCTGCCTCGGGAAGTCTCTGGAAGATGGAGGAGCGTACCACTGTTAGCGACGTGGGTAACAGGCGGCGGATCGGCGAGGGTTCCGAGAAGCTCGTCAAAGCGCCGAAGTTGCTCGCGCGTGAATGCGTGATCGACCGTGGCAAAATGGGTCCAAATGCCTTCTACGGACACACCCGGAGTGGCACGGAGCCTATGGAGCACATCCGGCACTTCTTCCGGCAACAAACCGAGCCGGTGCATTCCCGTGTCCACTTTGATGTGAACAGTCAGCGGCCCCGTCTGAGAGGCCATGGCGACAATGGCCTCGGCAACCTCGACGGACGAAACGGTGGCGACCAACTGGTGGCGTACATAGGCGCTCAGTACGTCCTCTCGTGGAGCACCGTACACATAAATCGCTGCATCGATTCCCGCCTCCCGCAGTTCGATTCCCTCGAGAACCGTTGCTACACCGAAATGACGGACGTTTTCGGAAGCGGCAGCTTTGGCCACGCGAACGGCGCCGTGGCCATACCCGTCGGCCTTGACGGCAGCCATAATTTCCGCATCGCCGGAGTAGTCGCGTAAGACACGAATGTTGTGTCGGAGGGCGTCAAGGTCGACCTCGGCGCGAACTGAGGAAAGGTCAAGGCCCGCTATCTGAAAAGGCGCGCTTTTCATCGGTGCCAATCTCCCGCCGACCAATCCTGAAGAAAAACCGCAAACGCCGCTTCAATCACTTTTTAAATCCCCGACGCAATGAGCAATTCGATATCCCTGTGGGGCATCCCAAACATGGACGCAAGGCTTTTCTTCGTGAGGTGCCGCCTGTAGATGTATGTCCCGGTGCGCAGGCTTCCATTCGTCCACAGCGCATCGTTGATTGAACCGGCTTCCCCGATCTCCAGGAGGTAAGGCAACAGCACGTTCGTCAGAGCAAACGTGGCCGTGCGGGCCGCGTTGGATGGCATGTTCGGTACACAGTGATGGATGACATCATGCGCAACAAACGTCGGCTCAGCGTGCGTGGTTGGGCGGCTCGTTTCGACGCACCCACCCTGGTCGATCACAACGTCGACAATGACCGAACCCGGCCGCATCGACTCAACCATGTCCTCTGTTACCAACATCGGAGAACGCTGACCCACAGACATCATGGCGCCAATTACGACATCCGCGCTTTGCACCGCCTGCCTCACGTACTGCGTATTAGCCACTGCGGTCGTCACGCGACGATCCAGATAGTGCTCCAGAGAGCGAAGGGACGGTAAGTTGGTATCCAAAACAATGACGTGGGCGCCGTAGCCGAGCGCAGTTCTGGCCGCCCACTCCCCCACGACGCCCGCTCCCAGAATTACTACGGTAGATGGAGGCACGCCCGAGATTCCACCAAGAACGACACCGCGGCCGCCCGTAGAACCCTCGAGATAGCGCGCGGCCGTCTGTATTGCCATGACGCCAGATATCTCGTGCATCATGCGCACGATGGGCAGTGAACCATCCGCGTCGGTGATGAACTCGAATCCTATCGCGGTCACGCGAAGATCCATCAGACGCTGGAGATAGTCGGGAGTTGTTGCGCCGAGGTGCAATGCCGAGATCAGAACTTGCCGCTCCTGCATCAGCTCCACTTCAACCGGATTGGGCGGAAACACCTTGACGATGAGCTCGCACGAGGAATACAAATCAGCGGCGGACGACGATATGTGCGCCCCCGCTTCGCTGTACTCCACGTCAGCGAAGTGGGCGAGATCGCCTGCGCCGGCCTGAATGAAAACCTCGTGGCCCGCAGCACCTAGAATTCCCGCGGCGTACGGAGCGAGCGCGACCCGCCGTTCCGCGTTCTCCGCTTCACTCGGAACGCCAATGCGTAGACGACGACCGCGTTCACTCACCGCCAGCTGCTTTCCCAGCGGCAGTAAGCTCTTTTCTATCTGGAGTCCCTGGATTGCAGGAATTTCCACTCGCAGGGCGATTTGTGGCCGAGAAACAACGCGCTGCAAGGTACGAAGCAGTGGCAATTGCCACACGAGCCACCCGTCAAGAACTATCGTTGAGGGATGTGGTGTGGCCTATCGCCCTCAGAGCGGAATGCTTAGGTTAGGCGTAGCGGACGTCCTTCCTCTTTGCCACGCCAACACTATGCGCTTACCTCTTCTCGCTTTTTGTGTGTTTTCCATTGTCGCCTCATCCGCCGCATGCGCGCAGGATCCGCCGGAATTCGCGCTGGTTAACCCGTTTCCCAACCTCACGTTTTCCCTCCCTGTTGGCCTTGAGCACGCGCATGACGGCACGAACACGCTGTATGTCGTCGAACAGGCCGGTCGCATCCGCTCCTTCGAGAACGACGAAAACACGCCTTCGCATACGACGTTTCTCGACATTTCAAGTCGCGTCTCCTTTGGTGGCGAATCAGGTCTACTGGGACTCGCCTTCGATCCAGACTTCGAGAACAACGGTTACTTCTACGTTGACTACTACACGACGGGGAGCCCCAGGACACGAATCAGCCGGTTCTCCCTCGATGAAAACAACCCGGAAGTTGGTGATCCTGCGAGTGAGGAGATCCTGATTGAGATCGGTCAGCCGTTCAGCAACCACAATGCCGGTCAGATTGCTTTCGGGCCTGATGGCTATTTGTACGTAACGCTGGGCGACGGTGGCAGCGGAGGTGATCCTCTGAATCACGGCCAGCGCCCCACTACGCTCCTTGGTTCAATCCTTCGCCTTGATGTTCACGGCGGCGGCGACCCTCTAGACTGCGGCGCGGGAACGGGATCGGCGACGATTCCGGCAGACAACCCGCTTGTCGATGGTACGGGAAACGTCTGCGATGAGGTCTATGCGTACGGCATGCGAAATCCCTGGCGGATGACACTCGACCCCGAAACCAACGAGTTCTGGATTGGCGATGTTGGCCAGAATGCCTGGGAAGAAATCGATATCCTCGCTCCCGGCGCGAATTATGGCTGGAAGAAGTATGAAGGCACACATTGCTTTTCTGCGCCGTGCGATCCTGCGGGCATGACCTTCCCTATCTGGGAGTATCCGCACTCCAATGGCAACTTTTCCGTCGCGGGCGGTTACGTGTACCGCGGCCTTGCCATTCCTGAGTTCGCTGGGAAGTACATCTATGGCGACTTGGGGGGCCGCATCTGGTCTCTGGATACGTCGGGGCCATCGCCGGTGAATGAGGAAATTGGCTCCGTTGACGAAAGCCAGTATTGCGACTTCAGCTACTGCCTGACGTCGTTTGGATTGGACGAGCGGGGCGAGGTCTACGTGTTGACAGTAGACGGACCGATACGCAAGTTTATCCGGGTACCCGCCACCATTGACGAAGAAGTACCCAGCACGCCTTCGCCGTCGCTCGACATTCACGGCCCTAATCCGGTGAGCGATCAAACGTCCATGCGCATTCAGTCGCCCATGGGTGGACACGCCTTGTTGGCCGTTTTTGATATGCTGGGCCGCGAAGTCGTGCGGTTGTATGATGACGTTCTCCGCGCGTCCTCGGTGCAGGAAGTGACGTTTGACTCCTCCAATCTGCCCGCGGGCACGTACATGGCCCGGTTGATTACGGATGGCACGGTGGAGACGCGAAAGCTGACCGTGGCGCGGTAGGGCGCTTGAAGTAGGCAGGCTGTTCTCAATGAAGTCATCCCGCCGAAGGGCGGGATCCACTAATCAATCCAGCATCCACCCCGCGCTGCCCGCAAATCCCAGTTTCTCATTGCGAGGGCCGAAGGCCTGAAGCAATCTCGTAGAGTTGGCGACGAGGCCACGAGATTGCCGCGCCCCGCTTCGCAGGCCTCGCAATGACGCTTGGGAGGGTGTGTGGCGGATCACCGACGGACGGTCACCACCCGGCTTTCTGTTCCGGCCCGCACCACATAGACGCCGACCGGCAGGCCGGAAACGTCAATCGGCGCGCCGGTTTTTGTTCTAAGAACCACCCGACCCAAAACATCAATGATCTCGACTTCGTCGGCGTCCGTTTCGACGGTGATGAAATCCCGCGCAGGGTTGGGGTAGACGACTAGGCGTTCTGATGTAGGTGGAGCGTCTGGCTCGTTCGCCACGACCACCGGCTCGGTGCTGCGGTAGACCCACTCGGCGTCGGGGCCTGATCTCCCAGCGGCGATATACAGATGGCCGTCAGGGCCGATCAGCATGTCGTTCGTCGATATGAGGTCATCGTCTGGTTCCGCTGGAAGTTCGCCAGCTGCAAGCCACGATTGTCCGCCATCCATACTGTGCCACAATTCTATACGTAGGCTTTGTAAATCATACCCACGCGCTACAGCAGCAATGACGTAGGTGTTCCAGACACGGAGACGATCAAGTACGCATCCACCATACCAGGCACATTCGTCCAAGTCAGCCCGTCATCAACTGAAGTGTAGAGTTGCACACTTGACGCTTGGGAATCAATTACGGTGGTATACAAGCGTCGAGCCCCAGTAGCTGGATCCTCGCCAGTCACGACGCGCTGTGTCGAGAACCTCAGCCCATCCTCAAATAGCGAACTGGGTGCCCACGTCTGCCCGCCATCTTCGGAGACGAAGATCCCATTGAAGCAGCCCGCCACGAGCCTACCCGCTGCCGGACCATCCGGGATCTCGACGGCGGAACGCAGAGTGGATTCCGAACTGGTGGAAACTGTGAATGCGGCTTCCGTGAAGCTCGCGCCACGATCTATTGAGAATGCAATGCCCGTCCCAGCTAGCTCCTCACCCACGAGGACAACGCCACGATTTGCACCAGCGAGCGCCGCGGCAAACAAGCCTCCTCCCTCGCCAAACACCGACTGGAAACTCATACCACCGTCAACGGACCTATGCACGCTCGACCTATCCGCAAGTAAAAGCGTGTCTGCGTTGAGCACCAGAAGCTCACCACCGATCCCCGCTGCAGGATTGACTTCCACCCATACTTCGGATCCTTCAGGCATACTGTACAGGGCTCTGGGAGCGTCCGCCCAAAGCGTGCCCGACTCGTCAATTTCCAAATCATCCGCATCGAGCGCGATATTTCCCACTTGCTCAAAATCCAACTCCTGAACGGAGACGCTGACGCCCAATAGCGCTGGGCTCCCGAATAAAAGGAGCCCCAAAATCCAGCGGGGAAAAACGAACGGTCTGGCCACTATTTCAAAGGCGTGATTCGGAGGAGTGTACGTCTGCGCAACGCCGCCCGTTTCCGCCGTGCAGTGCGAGCACTCTCCAATCAACCGCCCCGCCCCAGCCAGCGCTCCAATAAAATCCCTCCCGCCACCACCACGTTGAGGGATTCGACGCCGCGTCCT
>JBBKWZ010000249.1:0-6318 GCA_037969195.1 Rubricoccaceae bacterium
TTCCTCGTACTTCATGACTTTCCGCGCTTCCCTCCTTCTTTTCGCTTTCGCGGTTGCTTTTGTCGGCTGCAGTAATGGCGACGCCGGTTCCACAGCGAATCTGGACAACATTCAGGATCAGTCGATTCTGGAGCAGGCCTCTTACCTCTTCGGATACCAGATGGGCGACGCAGCGCGTGCCCAGATGGACAGCACCGTCATCGCTGATCTGGACATGAACATTATGTTGGCGGCCGTCCATGAGGCCCTGAATGGCGATTCGCTCCGCTACGACCCACAGACCGTTCGCCGCGTTTCCCGCGTGATTGACGACACGCTCCTCCTCCGCAGCCTCCGCCGCGAAGCCGTCGAAGACACCGCGGCTCAGGCGTTCCTCGATGAGATCAACACGAACTCGGCCGCTACAGAGTCTTTCCTCGCCTCATTAGAGGGCACCGAAGGACTTCAAACAACGGAGTCGGGCTTGCGCTACGTGGTGCTTCAGGAGGGTGAGGGCGAGCCACCAGCCGAAGGTGACATCGCTCAGGTCAAGATCTCCTCGACCCAGATGGACGGGACCGAAATTCGCGGCATGACGACGCCTCCCGAGCAGGCCGTTCCGCTTGTTGTCGGCAACTTTGCAGTCGAAGGCCTGAATGAAGCACTCAAGGGAATGGCACCGGGAGAGTCGCGGCGCCTGTTCATTCCGCCGAGCCTTGCGTTTGGAATTGGCGGCATGCCAGGTCAGGGAAGTGATCGAATCCCGCCTGCGTCCGCTATCATTCTGGAAGTAGAGTTGACGGACGTTCTTGACGAAGCCGACACCTCCGGTCTCGGTGGAACGGCACCGCCTGCCGCTCCGGCTGCTCCGCAACCTGCTGCGCCTCAGCAGTAGTTGAACCACGTCTTTCAGTAGAAAGGGCTGCTCCGATGACGGGGCGGCCCTTTCTTGTTCAGGAGGCTCGCACGGCTTCAATAAGCGCCGCGCCATAAACGTCCGCTTTCATCGGCCCGATGCCGCTGACGTTGAGTAACTCTGCGACGGTTTGCGGCCGGGTTGACGAGATGGCCATCAGCGTCTTGTCGCTCAGAACGACGTACGGCGGGACGCCAAGATTCCGGGCCGTCTCCGTCCGCCACGACCGAAGGCTTTCGAACAAACCTCTAGCAGACTCGCTTAGCTGCGTGTCCGTTACCGTTTGCTTACGCCGTGCTTTCTTCGTTGTGGGGATGTCATCAACACCGAGCACAATGATCTCCCTATGAGCAATGGCTTGTTCGCCGAGCGGAGTCAATTCGACGACAGGGTATGGACTTCCGGCAACTCGGAGATAGCCCTGCACAATGAGCTGCTTGTAATGGGCGTCCACCTGGTTCTGCGGCATTGAATTGAGTCGGCCGAAGTAGGGCGACATTTCGTACTTCGCCATGCCTTCTGCTTGCGAACCCGTTAACATTTTCACGAGCGTCTTCCGCCCGGCATTCCATGGGAGGCGCTGGACGGCGTCTAGCAGCCCAATCGCAATACGCGCCTGCATCGGCAAGTCACTGAATTCGGGCAACACATCGGGCGGCTCCGTCTTCAACCGGGACTGAACGCTACAGTTGTCGCAGCATTCATCGGCCGTCGCCTCCGCTTCGTCTCCGAAGTGATTTAGGATGAGGTGACGCCGGCATTTGCCCGACTCGGCATACGATATCATCCGATCCAGGTCATCGGTTTTCGACTTCTGCAAGCTCTGAACGCCATTCAGTGCAGATTCGACCTTTCGGGCATCCCACGGCCCAATACGCCATGATCGCTCGGGCGCGCCGGGATCCAGGCGCTCCAACGCGCCCACCTTTTCCAACAATCCGAGCGCCACCTTTCCCCCCACCAGGTGAAGATCGGCGGCGTCAATGAGGTGCTCGGGCTCGGCGTCTACTGTGCCATTTCGGACTTGCCGCTGAGCAGCGTGAAAGAGCGCACGCAGACCGCTGGAGTCGGGCGCGTTCTGTTCGATGAACCATTCACGCAGACTGCGGTCTCGTGGCGCGTAGAACAGTATTGCCGTTGCCGGTTGGCCGTCACGCCCAGCCCGCCCCGCTTCCTGATAATAGGCTTCAAGGTTGCCAGGCACAGACCAGTGAGCGACAAACCGAACGTCCGCCCGATCGACGCCCATGCCGAACGCGTTGGTCGCCACGACAAGATTCAATCGCCTACTCATGAACTGATCCTGCACGCTGGACCGCTGGTCGTCAGGCATTCCGGCGTGGTACATCCGGACGGCGACGCGGCATTCGTCGCTGATGAAACGCGTCAGCGCATCAGCCTCTTTGCGCGTCGAAACGTAAATCAATCCGGCCTGCCCTTCGCGCTCGGAAAGGAATGCTTTCAGTGCTGAGCGTTTTTCCTGGAGCGTTGGCGTGGAGCGAACGGCAAACGACAGGTTCGGCCTGTTGAACCCGCTCACCAATCGCTTGGGGTCATCGAGACCAAGCTGCGCAACGATATCATCCTGAACAAGGGGCGTTGCGGTTGCCGTGAGAGCAACGCAGGGAGGATGCCCCATCCGACGGCGTGCGTCAGCGATCGTGCGGTAATCGGGGCGAAAATCGTGGCCCCACTGGCTGACGCAATGCGCTTCGTCTACCGCCAAAAGACTGACGCCAGACACCTTGATCGCTTGCATGAAACGAGGACTTCGCAGGCGCTCCGGCGCTACGTAAAGCAATTTGACAGTACTCCGGGCCACTGCGTCCAACGCCGCTTCTTGTTCGTGCGGAGTCTGAGACGAGTTGACGCCAACGGCTGAAATCCCTCGCGCCGTGAGTCCATCCACCTGATCCTTCATCAGCGCGATGAGTGGCGAGACGACGACGGCCACGCCACCCTGCATCAGGCACGCGGCCAACTGGTATACGAGCGACTTCCCTGCACCCGTGGGCATAACTACCAGTGTATCGCGGGGCTTGAGGAGCGACTGAATGGCCTCCGCCTGCCCCTTCCGCAAACCATCGAATCCAAAGTACCGCTGCAACGCCCCGACCACGGCAGGCGACTCGGCGACAGGCGCGGCGACGTTTGGCATTGGGTTGTTTTCTCTGAGGGCTCGCGCTACGGAGTCAACCTACGAAACGAGGGCATAGCAACGAAGCCACGCCCTCGAATTCAAAACAAAGCGGAGCGGGTTTACTGCTCCCAGCGAAGACGAATTGTGACGACTGTCGCTAGTCCGTTTGCACTGTTAGAGGCGTAGAAGGTGCGAAAGCCTTGATCCGCGAGTGTCATAAGTGAGAACGGTTCAGTTTCATCCATGAACTCACAATCGTTGCCATCACTATCACAGATCTCGAAATGAAGCGTCCGGTTAAAGTTGGTGAAGGGGATATCGGTAATCCACTGAGGTCCTGCGTCATTGTCACCAACGTTTGACGCATCGTCGTCTTCCGTAGTGAAAAGCAGCTGACCACCGCTATCGACCAGGTCGAAGTAAAGATCAGGGTCCTCTGTTGGAAAGCCGTCCCAGCGATCGCCGTTGGGATTACGAATGGGCCATGATTCAATATTGACTTCCGTAATCACCACTCGATTAAAGTCATCAACGGTCGGATCATTGGAACTGCACGCTGCGATCGGAAGCACGAGCAGGAGTACAAGAAGGGTGCGAGTCATAGCAGAATGGATTTGTCTGGATTCAATAGAGGAGCCGTCTAAACTACGTTCACCGTAACACGGTTTGGGCGGATGATGATCGCCTATCTTCGCACTTCACAATCAAATCAAGCATGCTTTCCGATCAACACATTGCCATACTTGGCGCAGGCAATATGGGCCGCGCACTTCTTGGAGGCCTCTTGCGTGGCCAAGATGTCGCGCCCGAGCAAATCCGCGTCACGCGACGAAACGAGCAGGCGCTTGTGGCGCTGGCTGAAGAGTTTCCCGGCCTGATCACGACGACCGATAATGCCGAGGCTGTCCGGGGCGCCAGCATCATCATTCTCGCCGTCAAGCCTCAAGTGGTGCATGAGGTGATCGACGATATTCGCGATCACCTCGCCGCCGACACGTTGGTCATTTCGATTCTGGCGGGTAAAACCACTGAGTCGCTAAGAGAGGCGCTCGGCCAGGATGTCCCGGTTATTCGGGCGATGCCCAATACGCCCGCCATCGTTGACGAAGGCGCGACAGCTATCGCCGGAGGGCGCTACGCGGAGGATATTCACGTGAGTCGCGCACGCGCCATTTTCGAAGCGGTCGGCCAGGTTGAGGTACTCCCGGAGAACATGATGGACGCCGTAACCGGGCTGTCCGGCTCTGGTCCTGCGTACGTCTACATGATTATCGAAGCGCTCACCGACGGCGGCGTCAAACAGGGTCTGCCGAGGGTGCAAGCCGCGCGGCTCGCTGCCCAGACGGTTTTTGGCGCAGCCCGGCTCGTTATCGAAACGGGCCGGCATCCAGCAATTCTACGCGACGAAGTCACCACACCCGGCGGCACCGCGATCGCGGCCGTCGCTGATCTAGAGCATCACGGATTGCGAACCATGCTCATCAATGCCGTGGCAACGGCCACGAAGCGCTCCGAGGAACTGAGCCAGGCCAACAAACCCTGAGCATAGAACAACCCGTCAGTTGGTTTGTTTGAGTTTGAAACCGCGCACAGTCATGCTCGTCATTCCCGCCATCGATCTTCGCCACGGCCAGTGCGTTCGGCACCGCGAAGGCCGAATTGAAGACGAAACGGATTACTTCTCCGATCCGCTCCTGATGGCGAAGTTGTGGCGTGTGCAAGACGCGAAGGTGCTCCATCTCGCCAATCTGGATGCAGCCCACGAGGAGTCGATGGAGACCAACCTGGGGTGCATCAGGGAGATCGCGGCAGAGCTCGACATCCCTGTACAAGTCTGCGGTGGGATCCGCTCGCTGGAGACCATTGAGCTTTTGCTAAATGCGGGTGTCTACCGCACAGTGATCGGTACGATGGCCGTGCGCTCTCCCGACCTCGTTGAGCAGGCGGTTAAGGAATTCGGAAGCAGCAAAATCGTGGTTGCCATTGATGCCGAGAATGGGCGGGTCCGCACAAACGGACGCTCCGTTGACACCGGAATGGACGCCGTGACGTTTGCTCTGGATATGGAGCAGCGCGGCGTAAAGCGCTTCGTGTACACAGGGATTGCGCGGGAAGGAATGCTCTCCGGCCCAAATATCCCCGCCTACCGCGAACTGGGGTCGAAGCTCACGAAAGCCCACATAACGGCTGCCGGCGGAGTTTCCGGCTTCCGAGATTTGCTCGCACTGCAGTCGCTCAAACCACATGGCGTTGATTCCGTGATTGTCGGTCGTGCGCTCTACGAAAATCAATTTCCTTGTCAGAAGATTTGGTGCTGGCACGAAAAGGAGTTGGTGGACCTGAGCAAACCGTCGACTGCTCCCCTCTCCACCTGAGTGATGGCGGAGTCCACGCAAAACAACCTTCGTCACGGACTTCGTCTGCTTCGCGTAGGCATCGCAATCGCGGTCGTACTTGCCATCGGTCTAACAACGTGGATTGTAGACAAGGCGCTCTCCAACCCCGACGTTCGTGCAAAGCGCCCGGGTTGGCTGGAGGAGGCCATCGGATTTGACGTTTCTTTCTGGGCCCCGCTCGTGCTTACGGTTGTCGTCGGAATTGGGCTGGTGCTCTACGTTTTTCTCCGTGCCTATCGTCGAATCAGTTCGGGCGAGGACCTTTACACCAACAGGCTTGGGCGGGGAGTTCGCCGACGTGGCGAGCAACACCTTCTTGGCGATTCCGAGCAACTTTGACCAAGCAGGTCGGTCTTCGTCTTATCCTTGATGTCCTACCACAACAGTTTCCGCCATGGTCCGCCTCCTCCTCGCACTCCTCATCGTCCTTGCCGCCCCGTTTGCACGAGCACAGGGCACTGTCCACAATTCCGTGGACGAAATGCCCGAGCTGATTGGTGGGCTCGCGGCTCTTCAACAAAACATCCAGTATCCCGAGGAAGCGCGCGAAGAGGGAATTGAAGGCCGCGTGATGGTCCAGTTTATTGTGAATGAGGAAGGCCATGAGACCGAGCCATCCATCCTGCAGGGAGACGAGCCGCTTCTTAATGAAGCAGCGATTGCGGCTGTTCAACAAGTCGAGTTCAAGCCCGGCCGCCACGAAGGTCAGCCCGCAAGAGTTCGAATGATCCTTCCGATCGTTTTCGTGCTGCCGGAAGAGACGGCAGCCGAAGAGGACGTAGCTGCGCATGTGGACGAGATGCCAAGCATTGTTGGCGGTATGTCCGCGTTTCTGGATTTGCTTGTCTATCCAGTCGATGCTGAGGAACGTGGAATAGAAGGGCGGG
>JBBKWZ010000250.1:0-3173 GCA_037969195.1 Rubricoccaceae bacterium
CTAACAAACGAAGTTCTTTTTCGTAGAGGTAGTCATCCTGAAACAGAGCTCCTCCAACGATGAGCAGATGTATGTCCGCCAGCGAAGGCATGGCCTGTATCAGCACATGTTGTCCTTTCCATTCTGACAATCGACCGAAAACTCCTACAAGCCTTGCGCTTTGAAATCCCAGCGCCTTGCGAAGGTCCTGGATGTGGGGTTCCGCAATAGCGTCGAATGGCGCAGCGTCGACGCCGTTGTATACGACACGAATGTGGTCGGGTCGCCCCCCACACGAGATGAATGCATTTCTCGTAGCCTCGGAGTTCGCAATTACAAAAGAAACGAATTGGTTCGCGACTGCTCGTGCAATGCGAAGATGATTTGTTCCGAAGTGCTCTTCGGAGAGAATATCCCTCAAGTGCCATATGTCGGGCTTCCGAGCAAACATTCCGGCCATGGCGGAAATCAGCATGGCCTTTTGTGAGTTCGCGTAGAGAACATCTGCACTTCTTGCGAGCCTGGCCAACCGCAAGGCAAGTTTCGCTAACCCTGGAATCGCCAACGCGTCGAGCCATGCGCTACTCCCTCGCGAAACACTAGCAAGAGCGTTCCCCGCTGCTATTATCTGAACGTCTGTGCCCTGCTCGGATAGTCGTCCTTTGAACGGACCATCCTGAAATAGAACCACGCGACTTTGGCCCTCATAGTGACCAACGATGTCTAGGAGAGAAAGCTCGGCACCACCCAATTCACCAACGTGGTCGACAAACAGCACGCGCCGGCTCACCCACAAACCTCCTCGTATACAGCTCGAGTCTTTTCCGCAATTCGCTTCCAGTCGAAGCGAGCTTTTGCATACGCTCGGCAGGCTTCTTCTGACGGCAACTGAAGTTCACCTCGGAGAGCAGGAACCAAGCGCTCGGCGATGTCGGACGCATGCACACCATCGCAAACCAGTTCCTCCGACAAGTCCTGCACGACCTCTGGGAGCCCACCACTAGGTGTAACAATGACGGGCGTACCGGCCGCCAGCGACTCGACCGTCGTAAGTCCAAACCCTTCCAGAGCCGTGGTCGGAACTATGGAAAGATCGGCCGCTCGGTATGCCATCGGAAGATCTCCTTCCGGAAGAAATCCGAGGAGGCGCACATGGTTGCTCAGCCCAATTTCCTTGATTCTTGCCTCAAGCTCACTTCGAAGTGGTCCTTTTCCAACGATCAGTACGAGCACATCGGGAATCTCTTGTCGAATTCGGCCTACGGCTTCAAGAAGACGCTCAAGGCCCATTCTTCTCGCCAATCTTCTGACACTGAGAATAATCGGTCTGTCGTCCGGCCATCCAAGGCGTTCCCGACATTCTTTTTGTGTGATTGCCAGACCGAATCGATCCGTATCCACGCCGCCCGGAACGACGCGAATTCGAGCTTCCTCTGCGAAATAGGACTCCATGAGGACATCTCTAAATGCCTCAGACAAGACGATAAACGTCTGAGCACGACCATACACTCGCCGCTCGATAAGCTTCTTGACCCATACAGATTGCCGGGAGCCTTGCTCGACTTTGCTCTCTGCCGCCCAGGGTCCATGAAAGTGTACGACGATCGGAATATCGGACAAAAGATCGACTGCCGGGACGGTATACAATGCGAAGTGCGAGGCAACCAGATCAGGCCGGTTCGACTTCAGCTCGTGGCGAACTGCACGTCTCGCGCCCGTCAGGCGGCGCAGAAGTGGATCAGACTCCTCTGCAAAGGCGCGAACAGACCCGTGGGTATCCCGTGCCACGCGTGCCGACCCCACGACAATACCACTCACGTTAACTCCTGCTGCCGGCAGGTTCTGAGCTAATGCGTGGAACACGCGATCCAGCCCATTTCCCGCCTGCTCTGGGAACCAACTCATACCGATCTGGAAAACGCGCAAATCTTCTTTTTTGGGCACAGCACCCACGAATAGACCGCCCTGTTTGGCCATTATCTTCATGCCAATGCTTCTAGAGAGTCCGTTCGGTCGAGCGTTCCATCGAGGTTAAGCCGCGCCCAAATCTCGAGCACGAACAGTGTCCAGATCTGTTCTCCCCAATCGCACGTGCCCGACTGGTGCTCAGCAAGTATCGAGTGAACGAATTCAGGATCGATCCACTTCCGATCGAGGAAATTAGGGCTCAAAAGTAGCGTACAAGCAAATGGTGCTAGCTCGCCGCGGAGCCAGTCTCCTGCCGGCATGACAAACCCCCGCGTGCGCCGGCACAGTCTGTCGCGAGGCACGTAACGTTCTGCCAGACGTTTCAGCAGGTACTTGGTCGTGAAACGTCGGAGCTTCTGCGAAGCCGGGATTTGGGCAGCGTACTCGATCAAGTCTTTATCCAGCAAAGGCGATCTAGCTTCCACCGAATGCGCCATCGTCGACACGTCCATTTTTGCCAGCAGTTGATCGGGAAGGTACGTTGCGAGGTCCCCATACAGGGCGCGATCCACGTCGTCAGCACCTTGCGCGTGGCCCCAGATCGTTCGGTAAAGATCATCAGGATGGCTTGCCGCTACCGCTCGCGCCAGAGCCGGAGCGTAAGCCGTTTCCCGATACGACCGAAAGGCCCGGTTGTAAGTGAAGGCTTCCTCAGCGGAGCTAGAGCCCGCCGAAGCCAACATGCGGATGTGTTTGGAAATTCCAGAGTGCCCATTCGTCGAACCCAGACCTCTATCAACGACACGTCGGACAGAACTCGGCAACATCCGCCGGTAGATTGCGGCAGCCCGGGCGACAACTGGCCTGGCATATCCGCCGAACACTTCGTCCCCGCCATCGCCGTTCAGAACAACAGTGACGTGCTCCTTTGCTGCGGCGGCGACGTAATAGGTTGGAACAATGGAGACATCGGCAAGCGGCTGGCCATATTGCCAGATAATCTCGGGGAGATCCTTTACTGCTTTCGGTTGGAGAACATGTTCGTGCAAGCGCGCCCCGCATCGTTCGGCAACCCTCCGCGCGTACGGCCTCTCGTCATAGGCAGGATCGTCAAATCCCATAACGACGGCTTCTACTGGACTCGAAAGCTCCTTTGCCATCACGGAAACGACGAGACTCGAATCAACTCCTCCTGACAAAAACGCACCCAGTGGAACGTCACTCATTAGACGCTTGCGGACTGCGTCGTGAACCAGATTGTCCAAATCATCCAACACGTCCTTTTC
>JBBKWZ010000251.1:0-4145 GCA_037969195.1 Rubricoccaceae bacterium
CGGCGGTCTTTCGCAACGTGCTTAAACGTGAGTTGATCCACGGCACTATCAAAACCCACCGTGTGCTCGCCAAAGACATGGCCCGTTCGTGCTGATGTGACGTGGAGTGCCTGGGCCTCGATCGCGGAATGCTGAGCTTCTGGCTCAATCCGCTCCTTCCGATCCAGCCCATCAATCACTTCGTTCGCCAGAAGAATGGCGGTACCGCTGGGGCTATCCACCTTTCCGGTGTGGTGAATTTCGTGGATCCACGCATCGTAGTCGGGCAACTGATTGAGAAGTGGAAGTGCTCCCCTCAACGCACGAACGAGAATTGCTACGCCAAGCGAGAAGTTGGGTGCGTAGAGGACGCCGTTTTGTCCCTCCGCAACCCACTCCTCAACCTTTGGCAAATCGTCGTACCAGCCTGTCGTTCCTACGACAGCATCAACCCCCCAGAACGAGTAACGATGGAGGTGATCTAACGCGACCTCCGGAAGGGAAAAGTCGACACAGACGTCTGCTCCGTTCAGTTCATTGGGATCCGTGGCGTCAAGTAGCGGTCGTCGAATATCAAACCGTGCGACAATCTCGTGGCCCACGTCTAAGGCAACGGCTTCCACTGCTTGGCCCATCCGGCCCGTTCCAACAAGAGCAAGTTTCATTTCTGCGATCGATTACATGGACTCCGCCGCACGCACAACATCCGCAAGCAAAACGGCGGCCGTGATGTTGGCGCTGGCCCCGGGGCCACGGATGACGAGGGGTTCCGGAGAATAGCGCTCTGTGTGGAATGCAATCGCAAGCGACGGCCCTTTTAGTCGAGAGAACGGAGAATCTCCGGGGATCTCTTCCACGCCCGCTCTGATGGTGCCATCCGCCGTCAGTCTGGCAACATAGTGTACCTCCCGATCTCCAGAGGCTAGACGTTGCCGCCACATGTCATCATGTTCGGGCAGGCGAGCGAGGAAATCCTCCTTCGTCGCGTCCCGAAGCTGGTCGGGGATGAGGGACTCCTCGTCCACATTGGTTGGCTCCGAATCCAGGCCCATCTCGCGCCCGAGAAGCACCAGCTTGCGGACAACGTCACGCCCCGAAAGGTCGTCGCGAGGATCCGGCTCCGTGTAACCCAATTCGCGCGCCTTTAAAACCGCATCGGAGAATGCTGAACCCCCTCGCATGGCGTTAAACACAAATGCCAACGTCCCGGATAACACCCCTTCAATCGAATGGATTGTGTCCCCGGTCCGAATCAAATCGCGGAGTGTGGAGACAACGCCGAGTCCCGCACCGACAGTAGTTTCGTAGAAATAGGGCACTTCGCCGGATCGAGCCGCCAATTGAGTCTCGCGCCATTCGTCCGTGCTGACGAGCGTCGCTGCTTTGTTCGGTGTGACGACGGAAATACCCGCCCGCAGCAATTCGGCATGTCGAGCCGCCACAGCCGCTGAGGGCGTCGCATCGACGACAATCAGCCGTTCCAACCGCGCGGTCGTGAGCCGTTCAACAACGGCGTCGAGATCAGCGGTTTCGGATCCCTGCAATCTGGCAATGGCGTCGTCGAAAGGCAAGCCGTCCTTTTCAAAAACCATGCGTTGGGTATCGGCTACGCCGACCAACCTCAGATTCAGGTGGTGCTCATCACAAAGCATGGGGGATTGTCGGTCGAGCAATTCCAGGAGCCGTTTGCCGAGGCCGCCTGAGCCGATCACAAAAACATGGGCGCGCGTTCGGCGGAGCGCAAACGACTCGTGCAGTGCCTGCACGGCCAGCGCGGCATCCTCATCTGCGATAACAGCCGAGATGTTATGCTCGCTGGCTCCTTGCGCGATGGCCCGAACGTTCACATGGGCTCCGCCCAGTGTGGCGAACATCCGTCCTGCGAGGCCGGGGGCATCGCGCATAAAATCGCCCACGGCTGCGATGACGGCATTGCCCCCTTCTACAATTAACCGAAGTGTTCCACGCGTGCGCTCTATGGAAAACGTCCGTTCGAGCAATTCCAGGGTTTCCTGCGCGGCCGATTCCTTCACGGCAAAACAGAGGCTACCCTCGCTCGAAGCCTGCGCGATTAGGAGTACGTCGATTTTTGCTTCCGCGAGCGCGGCAAATGCACGCGCGGTCAGACGCGGAGCGCCGAGGACTCCGTTCCCCACCAACCGGACGAGCGCGGCCTCTCGCACCGACGAAATGGCTTTGATTCGCCCTGCCGTTTTCTCGCGGGCTGGGCCGATGACGGTCCCGGGATGCTCCGGTCGCAGCGTGTTCTTGATGCGTAACTGGATGCCGGTCGTCTGCAAAGGGCGCATCGTGCGTGGATGCAACACTTTTGCCCCGAAGTGCGCAAGCTCACCTGCTTCCTCATACGAAAGGCGTGGAAGCGTGAAGGCCTCAGGCACAAGGCGTGGATCTGCAGATAGCACACCGTCCACGTCTGTCCAGATCACGCACTCGTCCGCATCCAGAGCGGCAGCGACGATGGTAGCCGTAAAATCAGAGCCCGAGCGCCCGAGCGTCGTAGTTACTCCTTCCTCTGTCGAAGCAATGAAGCCGGTAACGACGGCTACGGTATCGTCGGGGATAGTTCCAAAGGCATCGCGGATGAGCGCGTTGGTTTCGTGGAAGTCAACGACGGCTTCGCCGTGCGCGGCATCTGTACGGACGAGCGTGCGCGCATCTAGAGCGATTGCCTTGTGCCCAGCTTTGCGAAACGCCGCGGCTATCACGGGAACGGATGCACGTTCACCTGCCGAAACGATGGCATCCTGCGTCCTCGCGTCGATGGCTTCCCGACGTCGAACGCCATCCAGCAACTCGCGTATCTCGGCCCAGAACGATCCGAGTTCCTCAGCCAGTGCAGCTTTTTCTTCTTCGGGAGCAAGATCATCAATCGCCACCGCGTGCCGAGCCTCGATCTCTGCGAGAATGATCTGGTAATCCTTTTCGGGGACCTTGGCTACCGCAATTGCATCCAGCAGCCGATCCGTCACGCCACCAAATGCCGACGAAACCACAACGTGGCATACGTCACGTCCATCTGCAACTAACTCTACGACGCGTCTTATTCGCTCGGGCGTACCAACGGAGGTTCCGCCGAACTTGGCTACGTGGATGGGCTGATTTGATGCCAAGAGTGGAAGGGGCGCGTTGCGGGGCTGAGGAAATTACCCTGCATGTACCCAACATCCTGCCGGGAGCGACGGTGTCCTTGCCTTCTTTGCACGCGCTTAATTGACTCCTATTCTGCTCTTCTCAACGTGCCCCTGGAATGGACCGGCGTCAGTGGGCCACCATCACGCGGCGTGTAGCTGCCACTCCATTAGCGTGCAGGCGAACCACATAGACCCCGTTTGGCAGTCCGGAAAATGACATCCGCGCCTGCCGCGATCCGGCGGACCGTCGCCCCTCGGCTTGTTCAGCAACGGTGCGCCCGAGCATGTCGATCACGGTGAAGTGGACCTCGCTTGGTGTCGGAAGAACATACTGCAGTGTCGTGGCCGTCCGGACAGGGTTGGGGTAGACTGCTCTGAGCGCAAGTGTGGCAGGGAGCTCCGAATCAACTCTGGCGGTGATGGGAAGCACTGCCATATCGTTAGCGGCGACTGTCCCAAGTTCATCGCCGTCCAGGAATAGAATCCACATGGCGCCAGCGTTGAGGCCGCCAGTATCATCCTTGTCGGCGGCGACAGCGAGATCGGGCGTACCGTCAAGGTTCAAGTCGCCAAGCGCGACCATTGAGCGCCCGAAGTAATCATTGTCGCTAATGGTGACACTGTTGAAGCCGCCACCGAATCCGCCTATGTTCTTGCCGATTTTGCGCGTGGTCAATACAGTTCCGTCAGGATTGAGGAAGACGATATAAACAGCACCGAGGTCTATCCCGCCATAGCTTTCCTTTGGCGCACTTACGGCGAGGTCGGGCGTGCCATCCCCGTTAAGGTCGCCCAAGGCCTCCACCTCATAGCCGAACCAACCAGCTTCCTCTAGCACGAGGCCGAGGTTGCCTTCAACTTCGCTGATTTTGTGATAATCTGCCACAGTGCCGTCACTTTGCATCAACAGCAACCAGACAGCCCCTTTACGAAAGCCACCATCGTCGTCGAACGGGTTGCCAACGGCTAGATCGTGGATGCCGTCTCCGTTTAAGTCACCAAGGTCGGTAATCT